>CP053031.1:737500-1106250 GCA_021496505.1 Thermoleophilia bacterium SCSIO 60948
ACGGGCTCGAGCGGTTGCGGCGGCTGAGCGCATCGCTCGGCGCGACCCTGCTGATCGAGTCGGGCGATGAGGTCGCCGAGGTCGCCGCGAGAGTCGCGGCCGACCGTGGCTCGACCTACCTGCTGATCGGGCGCCAATCGCCACGGCGCGGGCTGGCACGACTCTCCGATCCGCTGACCGAGCGGCTGCTCAGGCGCCTTCCCGACGTCGATCTACGGATCGTGAGCTGAAGCCGGCCGGCGGTCGCTAGGCGGCCAGGCGCTCGGCGACCACCCGCCACACGTCCGGGTCCACGCCGAGGCCGATGTGGGTCGAGTCGACCTCGATGTGCTCGACGCGTGGATTGCTGCGGTCGATGCAGGCGCGCCAGTCGACCACGCCGTCGCGCCGGGTGAAGATCGCTGTGACCGGAACGCTGATCGGAGACTCGGAATCGAGGCGCGCCGACTCGCGCGTCGCCTGCTCGGTCTCGGCGGCGCTGTAGCTGGCGGCCGCCGCGGTGAAGCTCGGGCCGCCGATGATCGGCGATCCGTAGGTGATGACCCGGTGGACCGCCTCGGGGTGGGTGCGCGCGATCTCGCGGCTGATCACTCCGCCGAGGCTCCAGCCGACGAGCGCGACCTTCCGCCCGAACTCGTCGGCGAGCTCGGCGACACGGTCGGCGAGCCGTGCGACATCGCGTCGCACCGCGCCGGTGTTCGTGCCGATCCCCCAGCCGCGGGAATCGTGGCCGAGATATCGGAGGTAGGTCCGGATCGGAGCTCCGGATGACTCCGGCGCTCGCCAGCCGGGGACGTCGATCACGACACGCCCGTCGCCACGCGGTGCGGCGAGCAGACGCGGCGAGGCGGCCAGAAGCCGCGGGAGCTGAGCGACCGCGAGCAGTTCCCCCGCCTGATCACGCCAACCGGGCGGCGCGACCGGCTGCTCGGCGGCGGAGCGGTCGAACGGACGGGCGCCCGAGACGACGCCGGCGAGGGCGAGGGGGCGAAGAGTGGCGTGAGACATGTGCTCCGAAGCCTTGCAGGGTGGAGTCGCGGGCTCCGGACGGGGTCGAGGCGGAACCTCCCGGCTGCTCAGCCTTGACCGTTCAGCGTGACAAACGCTCAACACATCCGTAGCGTTCGATATAGACCAGCCTTTGGGCGCCAGCCCGGAGGCGAGAGACTGGGAGGCCGGCGTTGTCGCGAGCACCGTTCAAACTGAGGCAGGGGGCCGTTTGGCTTCTAGTCGTCTCGCTGGCGATCCTCGGCGCGGTGATGGTCGTGCTCGCCAACGGCGACGAGCCTGCACTCGGCGACATCGTCAAGGGCAAGAACACCTGCGGCAAGCACGTCGCCACGGTCTTCGGCACGGCGCGCTCGGACACGCTTCGAGGCACGAAGGGCGACGACGTGATCGTCGGGCTCGCCGGCCGCGACGTGATCCGCGGCCGCGGTGGCGACGACATCATCTGCAGCGGACGGCGGATCGACTGGGTGATCGGGGGCCGAGGCGCGGACCGGATCCGGGCCCGCGGCGGCGCCGACTTCGCCTCCGGCGGTCTCGGCAAGGACCGGATCGGCGGCGGGGCCGGGCGCGACGTGATCACGGGCAACCGCGGCTCGAGCGACAAGTGCATGGGCGGCGGCCCGACCCGCGCCGAGACGTCTTCCGAGGACCGCGCCGACATCGCGACCTGCGAGCGGATCACCCACGCGAGCCACATGAACAAGTTCGGCGACCGCCCGGGCGCCCGCGACTGGATCAAGAACCGCGGCAGCGCCTAGCGAGGCATCGCGGCGGACGTTCGGGCATCATCGAGCGATGGCCGGTTCGGAGCCGAAGGTCAAGGCGGCGAACGCATTCCGCGTCGTTTTCGCGCTCGCTCTGACGGCGATGGGCGTACTGGTCGCCGTGTCGCCATCGCTCGCGGCGCGGAATTACAAGCTGTTCGGCGGTGGCGGAGAGCCGCTGAGCGGGCTCGTGCCCGGCTTCGGGACCTTCCTCATCGTGGCCGGCGTTTTGCTCGCGGTCTGCGGGGTCGTCTCGATCTTGCGCTCGTCAGCCGTCGCGCCCGCGATCGCCGGTGTAGTCGCCGTCGCGATCTTCGCCGGGCTGATCGGCGTCGACTCCACGGTCGCCGTCGGGACGGAGCGGCAGACGCACAGCGTCCTCAACGTCGGCGGGACCGGGCCATTGGCAGCCCTCGCCGGTGCCTCCGGCGCATTCCTGTCGGTCGTCGGACTGCTCATCGCCCACCACCGACCCGCAGCCCTGATCCCGGTATTCCGCGAGCCCTCACCCCACCAGGGCTGAAGTCGCCGCGCCCCATCGCGCGCGTCGGGGTTCGCTGACGTCGGGCGGTCGGGCAAACTCCCGCAGCGATGGCCGGGGGCGCGGAGCGAAAGCGGTTCGACGCGATGAGCGGCAGGCTGGAGGCCCGTCTCGAGCGCCGTCCCTGGTCCCGCGACCTGATTCGTGCCGCGCGCGAGTTCTTCGACCACAGGATGGTCGACTGGGGCGCGGCGATGACCTTCTACGCCGTGCTCTCGCTCGTCCCGGCGGTGACGATCATCATCGCCCTGCTCGGCTTCGTCGGTGAGGACGTCACCGGCGCGATCCGCGAGCGCCTGCTCGACGCGGGGGTCACCGACGGCCGTCAGTTCGCGGCGCAGCTCCTCGAGGCGGCTTCCGATACCGACGCGGCCGGAGTCGCGCTCATCATCGCCGGCGGCGTCGCGCTGTGGGCGGCGTCCGGTTATGTCGGCGGGTTCCTGCGCGCCTCGGAGGTGATCCACGAGCGACCGCACTGGTCGCTGCTCCGCCGCCGCCCGTTCCAGGTCGCGGTGACGCTCGCGCTGGTCCTCGGGCTCACGCTCGTCTCACTCGCGGTGATCGTCACCGGGCCGATCGCGGAAGAGGTCCTGGGTGCGCTCGGGTTCAGCGACTTCAACACGCTCTGGGACATCGCCAAGTGGCCGCTGCTGGCCCTGATCGTCCTCGCGGTCGTCCTGTCGCTCTATTGGTCAGCACCCGAGGCGCGCGGAAAGTCGCTCGGCCGCCTGTTGCCTGGGGCGCTCGTCGCGGTCGCGACCTGGGCGGTCGCCTCGGCGGGCTTCGCGGTCTACGTCTCCGAGCTCGCGTCCTACAACGAGCTCTACGGCGGGCTGGCGGGACTCATCGTCTTTCTCGCCTGGCTCTGGCTGACGAACATGGCGCTGCTCTACGGCGCCGTGCTCAACAAGGTCCGCGAGGCCTCGCCCGAGTCCTGAGGGTCCGAGGTGAGCCGAGAACCTGTCGCTCCTGCGACCGATCCTCGGCCCACCCCGTCAACCGGGGGGCGGCGGACGCCGGCGACCTAGCGCCGACGCCCCGCCCGCGACGCGTCCCGGCTCAGCCCTGGCGATCCCACTTGCGCAGCATCTTCTCCGGGTCCTTGGCCTCGCCGCCCTCGTACCAGCCGGGCTCGGTCCAGAACTCGAAGTGCAGGTGACAGGCGGTGGTGTTGCCGGTGTCGCCGACCTTGCCGAGCTTCTGCCCGGCGTCGACCTTGTCGCCCTCGCGGACGTCGGCCTTGTCCTTGAGGTGCATGTAGACGGTGTCGGTCTTGTCGCCGCGCGCCTTCAGCACGACGTAGTTACCGGCGCTCGACTCACGGTCGACGACGCGGACGATGCCGTCGTTGGATGCGACGACCTTCTGACCGCAGTCGGCGAGGATGTCGACCCCCTGGTGGCCGCGGCCGGCTCCGAAGCCGTCGCCGTAGGAGTGCTTGCCCTCGACGGGGAACACTCCGTCCTCCTCGGCCTTGCCGCCGCCTCCGCCGCCACCGGTCCCGACGCCGCCGCCGTCGGCGATCGCGGTCATCGGGATGATCGCGAGACCGGCGCTTGCGGCGAGCGCGGCGAGCGATGCCCGCGTCCTCGAGGGTCGAATGCGCATGAAGGTTGCTCCTCTTCTCGACTTGCCTACGGGGTTAGCTGACGGGCTCGCGCTGATGAGAAGAGATGCGCTAGGGCCGGATGCGGCCCATTCGCCCCAACGTTTGGGTCCCCCGATCCCACGCAGTGTGCGGTGGGACTCGGCGATTGCTCGGCCGACCATAACGAGACCACTCGGGCCTCCCGCCCTGGGGCGGCGGACTCGGCTCAGAGCGAGGAGATGAAGAACGAGACGAGGAAGCCGAGGGCGGTGAAGAACGCGATCGAGGGCCTTCGCTTCGATTCGTCGAACGCCTCGGGCATCAGGGTGTCGGCCAGCGAGGCGAGGACGGCACCGGCCGCGAACCCGAGCGGCCAGGCGAGCGTGGTGGAGGGGATGCCCTCGAGCAACCCGTAGCCGAGCACGACGGGGATCGCGAGCAGCACGGCCGCGCCGGTCCAGATCCCGAGGATCCGGCCCCGGCTCAGCTTCGCCTCGCTCATCTTCTTCGCGCCGACCATCGCCTCGGGCAGGTTCGACGCGAAGATCGCGACGAGCAGCGTCGGGCTCGCCGAGTCGATCAGCCCGACGCCCATCGCGAGGTTCTCCGGTATCCCGTCGAGCGTCACACCGGCCAGCAGCGCGAAGCCGACCGCGCCGCCGGCCGCCACGGCGCCGGTCTTCATCCCCTCCTTGTTCTCGTGGTTCTTCCTCTCGAGCGGGGTGTCGATCGCGATGAAGACGGCCGCGCCGAGCAGGAAGGCGATCCCGGCTCGCCACGCGCCGCCACCCTCGAACGCGTCCTCGAAGAGCTCGAAGGCGACGGCGGTGATCAGCGCGCCCGAGGCGAACGCCATCAGCGCCGACGTCAGGTAGTCCTTCGGTGGATGCCAGGCGCCGATCCAGGCGCCGATCGGCAGCGCCGCGGAGGCGATGACGGCGAATGCGATGGCGGTCCCCAAGGGACCTCGCACCGTAGAGACGCGACCGGCGCGCAGGGGTCGTCACGCCCTCTACGGTGTCGGCTGCTTGTTGTCCGAGGGAGGGGCTGGGGTGCTCAAGGGTTTTCGAGGTCGTCTGCTCGCCGGAGGGCTGAGCACGTTCGTCGTCGCCGCCGCCTGCGTAGGGCTGATCGAGGGCGGCGGCTCGGCGGCCGATCCGGAGGCCGCCGAGGCGGCCGAGAAACGCGGCTCGAAGCTGCGCAAGGTCGTCGCCGTGTCGAACAACTGGGACGGCACGATCGACCTCGTCGCCCCCGGCAGCCTCAAGCGCCTCAAGCGGATCAACACCGCGCCCGACTACGACGAGCGCGTTCAGGAGATCGCACTCACGCCCGGCGGTCTGCTGCTGTTCCTCGCGATCCGCCAGGCGATCGGCGAGGGCAACGACCAGCTCGCCGACGATGCCTTCACCTCGAACGACGGCCGCACGATCTACGTCTCGCGCCCGAGTCTCGCCGACGTCGTCGCGATCGACGTCGAGACGAACGACATCGTCTGGCAGGTCGAGATGGACGGCTCGCGCTCCGACCACATGGCGATCTCCGAGAACGGCCGCGAACTGCTCGTCTCCGACTCCACCGAGCGCCAGGTCATCGTCATCAACACCCGCACGGGCGAGCGCAAGGGAACGTTCCCGTCGGGCGACACGCCGCACGAGTCGAACTACTCGAAGGACGGCGAGACGATCTACCACGCCTCGATCGGCACCGTCTACACGCCGCTCGACCAGCCTGAGCTCGACACCTCGAAGGGCGAGCGGATCGTCGAGATCGTCGACGCCGACACGAAGAAGGTGCTGAAGACCTACGACATGGGTGAGGAGCTCGAGAAGGCCGGCTACCCGGACATGAGCTCGGCGGTTCGACCGATGACCCTGTCGCCGAACGAGCGCTTCGTCTACTTCCAGGTCTCGTTCTTCCACGGTTTCGCCGAGTTCGACCTCAAGAGGGAGAAGATCCGCCGCGTCGTGAAGCTGCCGCTGTCCAAGGAGGCGAAGGAGACGCCGAAGGAGGACTACCTGCTCGACTCCGCGCACCACGGGATCGCGATGAACGACCGCGGGACGAAGCTCTGCGTCGCCGGCACGATGTCCGACTACGCCGCGATCGTCGATCGCAAGACGATGAAGCCGAAGATCACGCGCTTCGATCAGTTCGGCGACGGCGCGAAGCCGTACTGGTCGACGCCGAGCGCGAACGGCCGCTTCTGTTACGTCTCGCTGAGTGGCCTCGACCGAGTCGCGGTGATCAGCTACCGGACGGGCGAGCTGGTGCGGACCTTCAAGGTCGGTGACCATCCGCAGCGGATCCGCACCGGCACGGTTCGCCGCTCAGCGCTGCGCTGAGCGGTCGCCGGGACCGGCGTCCACTGGGGACACCGGTCCGGCGGGTCGCGAAGGATCAGTCCTCGTAGGGCGCGTAGCGGTTGTGGAGCATCAGGTCGTTGCCCTCGGTGTCGGAGAACATCGCCATGTGGCAGACGCCGGTGTCGAAGGTGTCGCCGTAGAACTGGACGCCCTCGGCCTCGAGCCGCTCGCGCTCGGCGGGCACGTCCTCGACGCCGAGTGCCCACGGATTGCCCTTCTGGGCGACGAACTCCATCCCGAACTGGGTCGGATCCCAGACGGCGAAGCAGGTGCCACCGGCCCAGCACTCGTACTCGGCGTGAGGATCTCGCTTGAGCCCGAGGGTCTCCTGGTAGAAGGCGCGGGCGCGGTCGACGTCCGTGGCCGGGACGCCGATGAAATCGGTTCTCGTAACTGTCATGGAGTCGATCCTCCCACCGCGCGCAAGTCGCGATGTGACGGTCCGGCGAAGCCTCCGTGAGAGCGTCAGGCGAGGAGTGGAGCCGGGCGCCGGGCGCGGCGGCGCCAGGCGACGCCGAGCGTCACGGTCGTGACCGCCGCCAGCAGCCCGAAACCGACATACGCGGCGGGTGAGGTCAGGTCCCCGCCGGTCGAACCGAGCGCGGCGTAGGCGACGTGTCGCGGCGCGCCGCCGATCGCGATCGCGCCGGTGAACTGAGCGAGGCGGACGCGCGAGAGGCCGGCGGCGTAGTGCAGGATCGTCGCCGGCGCCGGCGCGATCCGCGCGATGAGGACCGCCCAGAAGCCACGCTCGGCGAGCCGAGCCTGCCACCGCGACAGGCGCGAGCCGCAGACGCTCTGGGCGGCGCCGTGCCCGAAGCGACGGGCGATCGCGAAGGCCAGCACGCCGCCGAGCGTCGCGCCGAGAATCGATGCGCCGGCGCCGAGACCCGTGCCGAGGACGAACCCCGTTGCGATCGCGAGCGGCGTAGCCGAGATCAGCAGCGGCGTGAGGAAGATCCACGCCGCGACGATCGCGATCAGCAGCAACGGCCCAGGGGCGGGCAACAGCGCGGCCAACTCCTCCGGCGATCCCGGCAACAGGATCCAAGCGGCGGCGAAGGCGAGCGCGAGCACCGCGGCGAGCGCGGCGAGGCGGACCCAGGGGCGGCTCACCGGGCTGACCCTAGGAAGCTCGAGGAGGTACCCCGCCGATCTTTCCCGAAGCCTTAGACGGGCCCATCCGGCGCGCGGGAGCGCCGTTGCTCGGACGAGCAACCCGTCATCTGAGGACATCGGCTCGCGCCTCGACGGGGCGGGCCACGCCGTCAGCTGCCCTCGGGCTCCTCACCGTCGTGGCGCATTCCCCGTCGCCAGGCCGCGCGAGCGATCGCGTGCCCGGCGAGCGGCGTCGTCACGAAGAGGAAGACGATCACGAGGACCGCGCTCGTGATGATCTCGGCCTCGCCGGTGGCGAACGACGCCAGCAGGACGAGCATCGTCGCCGGCCCGGTGATAAGGCCGGAGGCGTGGAGCTGCTCGAAGATGTCGTCCCGCCGAAGCAGTCCGACGAGCCCGATCGTCGACAGCGCGAGGCCGAGGAGGGCGAGCGCCGACCCGAGCCATTCGACGACGGCCATCAGAACGGCCTTCCGCGGGTCACGTAGCGGGCCGCGACGAAGGTCGCGACGAGCGAGAGCAGTGCGAGGGCGAGCGCCGCATCGACGTAGTAGGAGACGTCGCGAAGGTAGCTCAGCAACGTCAGCAGCGAGATCACGATCGCGACGAGCACGTCGAGCGCGAGAACCCGGTGCAGGGTGTCGCGCGTTCGCAGCAGCAGGATGCCGCCGCCGAACAGGAGCAGCGTCGCCCACGCGACCCCGATCTCGAGTACCAGCTCAGGCATCGTCGTCCTCACCCGGCGTCTCGACCTCGGCGTGCGGGCGGTGGCGGGCGCGGACCCGGTCCGGCTCCGCCGACTCGATCACGTGGATCAGCATCCGCTCGGGATCGTCCTCCTCCTCGACGTCGACGACGACCTCACCCGGCGCAACCCCGGTCAGGATCGTCCAGCGAGCGACCGCGCGCCGACTGCGCCCGTCGCGCGGGACCTCGACGAAGCCGGGGCTGCAGGGACGCCCGAGGCAGAAGCGGACGACCTGCCAGCTGCCGCGGACCATCTCGACCGCCGTGGCGAGCAGCTGGCGCGCCGCCTCGGGTGCGGGGGTCGCGTCCGCGCGCCCGTGCTCCGGCCGCAGCGCCGCGGCGCTCGCGAAGCCCAGCGCCAGGGCCACGATCACGTCGCCGAGCCTCAGGCTCGTGAGCACGAGGAGATAGATCGCGCTCAGCACGAGACCCCTGACGAGCAGCTGCTTCACGAGCCGGACCCCCCGAGCGCTTCGGCCGCGTCCTGGCTCAGGGCGAGCAGCGGCTCGGGCCAGATGCCGATCGCCAGCACGAGCAGAGCGAGGACCGCGACGACCGCGCGCTGACCGGCGTGCCCGACCGCGCCCTCGCGCTCCAGGCGCCAGAAATCGAACTGGTAGATCTGGAACGCGTAGATCAGCGACAGGATGCTGCCGAGCAGCAGCAGCGCGATCAGGACGGGCTCGCCGGCGACGGCGCGAAACAGCTCGAGCTTGCCGACGAAGCCCGCAGCCGGCGGGACCCCCGCGATCGAGAGCGCGCCGAGCGCGAACGCGGCGCCGACGAGCGTGCCGCGCATCCGTGAGCCGAGGAACATCAGCGTCTTGTTGAGGGCGTTGACGACCGCGTAGAGGATCGCCGCCCCGAAACCGACCGGCCCTCCGATGCCGATCGCGATCAGCACGTAGCCGACCTGACCGATCGCCGAGTAGGCGAGCATCTCGCCGGCGCTGCGCCGGGAGATCGCGAGCAGACCCCCGTAGAGGACCGACGCGCTGCCGAGGACGATCAGCGCGACGGCCGCGAGCTCGAGCTCGGCCGGCAGCAGCTCGCCACCGAAGCGCAGCAGACCGTAGGCGCCGATGTTGGCGAGCCCGCCGCTGAGGATCGCGGCGACCGCGGGTCCGGAGCCGGTATAGACGGTCGGCAGCCAGAAATGGAACGGAAACAGCCCGAGCTTGACCGCGAAGGCGACGAAGAAGCCGACGGCGATCAGGACCGCGGTGCTCGCGTCGACACCCGCCAGGCGCTCGCCGATCTGGGCCATGTCGAGGCTGCCGGTGACGTGGTAGACGCCCGCGACCGACAGCAGGAAGACGAAGGTCCCGAGCAGGTTGACGGTCGTGAAGACGAGCGCCGAGCCGAGCTCGCGACGTGTCCCGCCGTAGGTCGAGAGCACGTAGGCGGCCGCCATCGCGAGCTCGAAGAAGACGTAGAAGTTGAACAGGTCGCCGGTCAGGAACACACCCGTGAGCCCCGTCGTCAGCAGCACGGTCAGGCCGGGGAAGACGCGGTCGTGGCAGCCCTCGAGCGTCTCGTGGATCAGGGCCGCGAGCACCGCGAGCGAGCTCAGGAGGGCGAACAGGATTCCGAGCTCGTCGGCCCGCACCGTGATGCCGACGCCGAGCGGCCAGTCGCCCGTCGTCTCCGACATCGCCCCGCTCGCCAGCACCTCTGACGCGAGCACGACCAGCGCGACGAGGTTCGCCGCCACGGCCGCGACCGCGGCCCAGCCGATGGCCGGGCGCCGCCCGTCGCAGACGACCAGGATCGCGCCCGCCGCCCACGGGATCACGAGCGAGATCCACAGCGCGCTCATTCGGCCGCCGCCTCCTCGCGATCGTGCTCGCCCGCGTCCTCGCGCTCGAGCTCGGCGTCGCGCGCAGCCTCTTCCGAGGCGATCTCATCGAGCTCACGCGACCGGAAGGCGGTCACCGTTCGGAGGATCAGGACGAGCAGAAGCGCCACGACGGCGAAGCCGATGACGATCGCGGTGAGCGCCATCGCCTGGGTGAGCGGGTCGCTCGTCTCCCCGGCCGCGGCGTCGTCGAACGGGTAGATCGGCGCCTCGCCCCGAGACAGTCCCGAGGCCACGATCGTCAGCGTCGCCGCCTGGGAGATCAGCACCACGCCGAGCGCGACGCGGACGAGGTCGCGGTTGAGGAGCAGGTACGCGCCGGTTCCGAACAGGACCGCCGCCGCCAGTGCGAAGGCGAGGTTCACGCGTCGGCCTCCCGCTCGGCCGTGGCCTCGACGTCCGTGTTGAGCGAGCGATCGTCGTGGACGAGGTGCGCGAGGTGGTGGATGAGGACGACGAGCGACCCCGCGACGAGGAAGAACAGGCCGACGTCGAACGCGACCGCCGTGATCAGCTCGATCGTGCCCACCTTGACGACGGCGTCGCCGGGCGGCGGGATGTTCGTGAACGCCGGATCCCCGAACGGGACCCCGAGGAACGCGACGGCGAGCGCGACCAGCAGCCCGCCCATCGCGATGACGGGCGCGTGTCTGAGTACCGGGAGCTCGGCCTCGGCGCGGTCGGGTCCGAGGCTGATGTAGCGGAGCGAGATCGCCAGCGCGACGATCACGCCGGCCGAGAAGCCATCGCCGACGTCCGTGTAGCCCTTGACGATGATCGCGGCCGCGAGCATCAGCGCCGGGGCGAGCAGACGCGGGGCGACCGTCTCGACGACCGGGCTCACCACGTCCTCCCGCGTCGCGAGAGCAACGATGCGACTCCGACCATGGCGACCGCCAGGACCGTGATCTCGACCATCGTGTCGAGGCCGCGGAAGTCGGCGAGGATCACCGTGACGACGTCGCCGCCGTGTGCGTCGGGGGTCAGCTCGATCAACTCCGTCGCGACGCTCGGGCCCTGGCTCGTCCGCGACAGCGCGCCCCAGATCGTGACGAAGGCCGCGCACCCGGCGAGGATCCCCGCGATCGCGTTGCGGCGCGTGCGAGTGCTCCCGGCGCTCGGCGCGCGCGAAGCGGGCAGACGGCTGAAGACCCCGACGAAGAGAAGCGTGAAGACCGTCTCGACCAGCACGGCGACGAGCGCGACGTCGGGGGCGCCGACGATCGCGTAGACCGCGGCGAGCGCGAAGCCGACGACCGACAGGGCGAGCACCGGGCGCAGGCGCGAGGGATCGAGCATCGCCGCGAGCGCGGCGGCGACCGCGAGCACGAGCAGGACGACGATCGGGAGGTCCCCGGCGACGATGTCGCCGACGATGTAGGCGTTGTCGAACGGTGTCGCGGCGAACGCGATCCCGACGAGGACGGCGGTCGGGATCAGGACCGCGGAGACGCTGTTTCGCAGGTCGCGCACCTCGGCGTCGTGGATCCGGTCCGAGAGCGTGTTGAGGCCGCGCAGCCCGAGCGCGTACGCGCGGCGGGGCCCGAAGGCGGCGCCGGCGCGATCGACCGCGGTGGCGACGGGGATCCGCACGCGGGCTCCGGCGAGGATCAGCGTGCCGACCAACCACGCGGCGATCGCCATGACGTTGGCCGCGCGCAGGTCGAGGTGGTAGGCGGGCGAGAGGTCGACCGGAGCGCCGTAGGTGACCGCGGCGGCGTCGGCGGCGAGGTCGGCGAACGGGCCGACCACGACACCGCCGGCGATCGCCACCGTCGCGAGCACGGCGACGGGCCAGACCAATAGCGGGGAGATCCGCTTGACCGCGAGGCCGCGGCGGGGCCGACCAGCGAAGGTGCCGAGCCAGAAGCGCCCGATGTAGGCGAACGTGAGCGCCGCGGCGAGGACCGAGACCACGACCGCGACCGGCCCGGCGTCGAGCGCGGCGTAGAAGAAGAGCTCGTCCTTGAAGAAGCCGAGCGTGAGCGGCAGCGCCGCCAGCGTCGCAGCGGCGACCCCGCTCGCGGCGGCGAGCAGGGGCATCCGCCGAGCGAGACCGCCGACCCGGTCGAGGGTCGACTCGCCGGTCGCCACGAGGACCGCGCCGGCGGTCATGAACAGCGCGCTCTTGGCGATCGCGTGCGTGATCACGTAGAGCGCCGCCGCGCCGGCGCCGCTCGCGCCCCCGATCCCGTAGCAGACGACCACGTAGCCGTACTGCGAGATCGTCGAGTGGGCGAGGATCTGTTTGAGGTCGCGCTGCGCGAGCGCGAGCACGCCGCCGACCACGATCGACGCCACGCCGATCCAGAACAGCGAGTCGAGCAGTACGTCGCTGAGCGAGATCAGGGGGTGGACCCGTCCGATCACGAGCACCCCCGCCGCGACCATCGCCGCGGAGTGCAGGTAGGCGGAGACCGGCGTCGGCGCCTCCATCGCCCGCGGCAGCCAGAAGTGCAGCGGGACCTGGGCGGACTTCGCGAGCGCGGCGATCACGATCAGCGCGGTCGCGACCACCGTCGTGGTCGTCGGCTCGGCGACCGCGAACAGCTCCGGCAGCGAGAACGTGCCGTACTCGACCTGGAGCAGGACGGCTCCGATAAGCAGGCAGACGGCGCTCCCACCGGTGACGAGCAACGCCATGAGCGCCGCGCCGCGCGCCTCTCGGCGCTCGCGATCGAAGCCGATCAGGAAGTACGACGCGACCGCGGTCAGGTCGAAGAAGACGAACAGGAGGATGAGGTCGCGCGAGCACGCGAGGCCGACCATCGACGCCATGAACAGCGCCAGCCAGGGCCAGAAGCGCCGCGCGTCGGCGAGCGGGCGCCCGGCCTTCTTCAGGTGCCACGGCAGGTAGGCGATCCCGTAGGCGAAGACCGCGAAGCCGATGCCCGTGGCGAGCAGCGAGTAGAGCGCGCCGAGGCCGTCGAACGCGAGCTCGAGCCGCAGTCCCAGCGTCGGAGCCCACGGGAGGTCGACCGAGCCGCCGCCGGCGAGCCATCCCGCCAGACAGGCGGCGAAACCGACCGCCGCGCTGAGCGCGGTCGCGAGAGCTGGGAGGCGAGCGGACGTCATCGAGGAGTTCGGGCTGATTCTCACCGCTGCCGCGCCCGGACCCGGCGCAGGGTCCAGCGCACGGCGATCGGCGCGAGCAGGACCATCGCGATCACCCGCAGGCTCTGGACTCCGACGATGAAGGTCGTATCCGCGCCGCTCCCGAAGGCGACCGCGACGACCGCGTAGAGGCCGCCGGGCGTCGTGGCGAGATAGGAGTCGAGCAGGGTCGCGTGCGTCGTCGCCGCGAGCGCCGCGGCGAACCCGAAGCAGACCACGATCAGGAAACCGATCATCGCGAGGGTCGGGGCGGCGACCCGGCGCAGGTCGCGAACCGCCTGCGGCGTGAACCCGAGCCCGACCTGGAGGCCGATCAACCCGAAGGCCGCCTGGCTCAGGATCGCCGGTACGTCGAAACCGCCGCCGAGGCCCGTGAGGACGACGATCCCGGTCAGGACCATCGGGCCCAGCAGGACGCCGGCCGTGACGCGCAGGCGCATCGCGGCGAACGCTCCCGCCGCGGCCAGCGCGGCGGCGATCGGCCAGTCGAGCGGATCGCCGAGCAGGTCGGCCTGGGGGGCGGATCCGACATCGACGTCGCCGAACAGGAGGGCGATGCCGAGCGGCGTGACCGCGACGACGATCAGCACGCGCAGGTACTGCATGAACGCGACGGTCCGGTCATCGGCTCCGAGCTCGCCGGCCATGCCGACGATCCCTGACGCGCCGCCGGCTATCGATCCAAGCGCCGCCGTGGGCGCGTCGAGCGACGTCGTCCGCGCGAGGACCACGCCGGCGAGCAGGCTGGCGCCGAGCGTCGCGAGCGACACGAGCGCGACCGCAAGCCAGGAGTCGGCGAGGGCAACGAGCGAGTCCTCCTGCAGGTAGGTGCCGAGGGCGACCCCCGCCATCGCCTGGCTGGCACGGAAGACGCCGGCCGGCATCACCGGCGAGCGAAGCGGGGACAGCGCCACCGCGAGCCCGACGAAGAGGGCGGCGAGCAGCAGCGAGGAGGGGAGCCCGACGGCGTCGAGAGCGATCCCAGCGGCGACCGAGACGACGCCGATCGCGATCCACCTGAGCACCGGCGCCACCGCCTTCGACGCTATCCGGAGCGCGGCCCGGTGGAGGAGAAGCGCGGAAAGTCCGCCGCTCACACCCCCCATCGACGTGCCCCGGGAGTCGCCGGACCGTAGTCCACCGCAGAAGCGGGGGCACCCGCCTGCGGGAATCCACGCAATTTGCATTCGGAACTTCGCCGCAGGCGCTAAAGCCGGGCGGCGCGGTTGCCGATCCCGGGAGCATGCAAGGGGGTCCACGCCGCAGAGGCGTACTTGCGATGATCGTCGTCCTGCTCGCGCTTCCGCCAGGGATCGCGAACGCGCAGCTGCTCGAAGACATCGGAGAGACGACGGATTCACTGAGCCGCGGTGAGCTGAACGTCCTGCCCGGGACGCAGGAGAGCCTGCGCGGGACGGTCGACCGCGTGACCGCGCCGCTACGCCAGGTCGTCCCGCAGCCAGAGCCCGAACCGGCTCCGACCCCGCCGCCGTCGACCTCTCCGGTGCCGCAGACGCCCGGAGATGGGATCGACGCGAGCGCGCCCCCGGCGCCGGACACCGGAGCCTCGAGCTCGGGGTCCGAGACCGACGCCGCCTCGAGCGCGGCTTTGCCAGGAGCCGGCTCGCCAGACGCCGCGTCCGCTGCTGCCGGCGCAGACCGCGGTGCACGCGGGTCGGAACCGACCGCGGAGCGGCGGGCCTCGGAGGCCGCGAGCGAGAACCGCAAGCGGGTCGACGGCGGGAAACGCGGCCGCGAGCTCTCGTCTCGCAAGGACGCGCCGAAGCTGCGCGACGCGATCGTCAACGTGATCGAGGCGCTTCCGTCATGGGCGCGGGCGGCGCTGCTCGCCCTCACCGTGCTGCTGATGGCCGCCGTCAGCTACCTGATCCTCACCTGGCGTCGGCTGCTGGCGGCCGAGCGCCTTGCGTCGACGGATCGCCTCACGGGCCTCCCCAACCGGACGAGCGCCGAGGACAACCTCGGCCGCATGCTGTCGCTCGCCGAGCGCCACCGCCGGCCGATGTCGGTCGCGCTCTTCGACCTCGACCACTTCAAGCAGATCAACGACACCCACGGACACCAGGCGGGTGATGCCGTGCTCCGCGCCGTCGGTGAGGCGGCCGGGTCGCATGTGCGCGGCAGCGACCTCGTCGCCCGCTTCGGCGGTGAGGAGTTCATCGTCCTGCTCCCCGACACGGGGATCGGCGGGGCCACGTCGGTCGCCGAGAAGCTCCGCGAGCGGATCGCCGCGCTGGTCATCCCCGAGGTGCCCGGCGGGGTCTCCGCGAGCTTCGGGGTCGCTTGCCGGCGCGGCACGCCGGGCGAGAGCTCGGGGTCGGACCTGATCGCGCGGGCCGACCGAGGGCTCTACGCCGCCAAGGACGCCGGGCGCAACCGCGTCGTCGCCGCCGGGGACGAGCAGGCGATCCGCTCGCGCCGCCGTCGCGAGACGGTCGGGGCCGCCTGAGCGCTCGGGGCCGGGTCCGCTACACGACGGAGTACGCAAGCTCCGAGGTTTCGACGCTAAATCGATTGCGCACCAACGCGCTCACTGATTTCCTACCGCTCTTCCGGGGGTTGGAGAACAGGGGAGAGGTGCGTGCATGTCGGAGACCGGTGACGGGACGAGCGAGCGCGACGGCGACGGGATCAGCCGCCGAGACTTCCTCGACGGGGTAGCGATCACGGGAGCCGGGCTGGCCGCCGCTGCGGCAGCGCCGTACATGACCGGCGCCGAGGCGGCCGCGGCCGCCGCGGAGAACCTGACCTACTCCAAGCCGCTGCCCGCCGGCTACGACCCGACGGTCGAGACCGGGGTCAAGGGCCACACCGCGAACGTCGTCAAGAAGACGATCCGGATCGATGGCCCCCCGAACCAGCGCAACGTCCACTCGTCCAAGCCGGGCCCGGGCATCGACCCGAAGAAGGTCCGCGACACCGGCGAGGAGTACGACTGCGTCATCGTCGGCGCCGGACTCAGCGGCCTTTCGGCCGCGAAGTGGTACCGCGATCGCTTCGGAGAGAACACGCGCATCCTGCTGATCGACCCGCTGCGCGATTTCGGCGGGCACGCGACCCGCAATGAGTTCAACGTGCCCAACGGCGCCGATGGCGGCAACAACGTGACGCTGCTGCGAAACGGCGGCACGTTCAACCTCGACAGCACGGGCACCTGGGACAAGCGCACCGGCAACCTCAACGACATCCCGGGCTCCTACGGCGAGCCGGCGCTCGAGCTCCTCGACTACGCGGGTGTCGACGTCGACAACTGGCCGGACCAGAGCACGCCGACGATCCCGTCGAGCTACGGCCTGCGCTCGATGCTCCTGTTCCCGAAGGAGGACTGGGGCTCCGACCACCTCGTCCAGAACAAGACGAGCGCCGAGAGCTGGCAGACGTTCCTCGACCGGACCCCGTACTCGAACGAGGCGAAGGCCGCGATCCTCGCGATCCAGACCGACACGACGACGGACTGGATCGAGCAGAAGGAGGGCCCGATGACGACCGAGGAGAAGCTGAAGCTCCTCGGGCGGATCACCTACCGCCGCTACCTGCTCGACTACGTGGGAGCGCCCGAGGAGGCGCTGATCCAGTACCAGCGCAACTCGCACAGCCTGCTCGGCGCGGGCATCCAGGTCGCCGGTGCCGGCGACTGCTGGGTCCTCGGCCAGCCGGGCTTCGCCGGCCTCAACCTCGGCGATCCGGTCCCGTTCCCGGGCATCGGGCGCACGCCGCAGATGGCGACTATGGAGGAGGGCGAGACGCAGCTCTGGCCCGATGGCAACTCGTCGCTGGCGAGGCTGCTCGTCTCGAAGATGATCCCGGCGGCCTTCCCCGACGTCGATGGCGCGCGACCGAACCAGGAGACGATCGTCAAGGCCGAGTGCGACTACTCGCAGCTCGATCGCCCGAATCGACCGGTCCGTGTGCGCCTGAACAGCCTCGTCACCAACGTCGCGCCCGCGCGCCGAGACGGCGGCTGGGCGAACGTCGAGTACCTCGACGCCGGCAAGGGCCGTCGCGTCAAGGCACGGCATGTCGTCATGGCGTGCTGGAACCGGGTCACCGCGCACCTCGTCGACGGACTGCCGAAGAAGCAGGTCGAGGGGCTCTGCTACGCGCGCAAGGTGCCGCTCATCTACGCCCGCGCCGCTCTCAACAACTGGCAGGCGTGGGCCGACGCCAAGATCAGCTCGGTCTCCCCGCGCGGCAACTCGCTGTTCTGGGACTCGACGTCGATCTCCGCGGGGGCGAAGTTCGGCGACTCCTACGGGCCGACCCCGAACGAGCCGCCGACCGCGCCGGCGATGCTGAACTTCCAGGTCGTCGCGACCGACCACACCGCCGAGCCGCAGCTGGCCGCCTACGAGGGCGGGCGCAAGCGGCTGCTCGAGATGACCGGTAAGGAGCTCGAGGCGGCGCTCTATGACGTCATCGATCGCAGCGTCAATCAGGCCGGGGGCGACTTCGATCCCGAGCGCGACATCGACTCGATCATGATCAACCGCTGGAACTACGGCTACGCGCACGAGCTGACGGGCGTCTGGGATCCGTCGCTCTACGGCCCGTGGGAGAAGCAGCCACACCGGCGCGGATCGGTCCCTTACCGCAACGTGTCGATCGCCAACAGCGACTCGCAGGCGTTCGCCTACACGCATTCGGCGATCCAGGAGGCGGCCCGCGCCGTCCAGGATCTGCCCGAGGCGCCGCGGCGGCGTAAGCGACGCGGTTAGGCGCGAGCGCAACCCTTTGCGCCGGAATCGGTGGGACTGACATAGACTCGTGTCCACCTTGTCTGGGGGACGCGAACAGGGGGAGGCGACCACGAAGCTGATGCGGGTGCTCAGCCACCCGTTGCGTCAGCGCATCCTCAACGAGCTCAACGAGCGCGAGGCCTCGCCGAGCGAGCTCTCACAGGCGCTCGGCGAGCCGCTCGGCAACGTCGCCTACCACGTCAAGATCCTCGAGCGAAACGAGGCTGTCGAGCTCGTCGGCACGCGGCCCGTCCGCGGCGCGCTCGAGCACTTCTACAAGGCGGTCGTCAAGGCGCGGATCGACGAAGGAACATGGTCGGAGCTGCCGCGCTCGGTGCGCGGGACGCTCGTCGGTGATTCGCTCTCGGGGCTGTGGTCCGACCTCGTCGCCGCCGCGGGAGAGTCGGGCCTCGATTCCTCGACCGCGCGGGTCGAGCGCGTCGGCCTCGAGCTCGACCGCGAGGGAGCCGACCGGATCGCCGCGAAGCTGGCCGACTTGCTCGACGAGGCCCGGGCTGAGCAGAGCGCAGCCGCGGAGAGGCTGGCCTCCGGCGGCGAGGCCGAGCGCGTCGAGCTCGCGCTGCTGCTCTTCGGTCGCGGCTAGCCGCGGCGCATCAGCCGGCCAACCGCGCCCATCAGCTCCGCCGTGCGCTCGTCGCGCTTGTCGGGGTCGGCGGCGCCGGCGACGCAGTGGCGCGCGTGCTCGTCCATCAGCCCGAGCGCGACTTTGTCGAGGGCGGCCTGGACGGCGGAGATCTGGGTCAGGACGTCGATGCAGTAACGGTCTTCCTCGACCATCCGCTCGATTCCCCTGACCTGCCCCTCGACACGGCGGAGCCGTTTGGTCAGCTGGTCCTTCGACGCCGTGTAGCCGCGTGTCTCAGTAACCATGCGGCGATTGTACCAGTACCCCAAGGGGGTATCTGCTACCGTGGTCCTTCGATACCCCTCATAGGTATATGGAGCAGCGACAGATGCAGCCCGAAACGACCGAAGCCGACACCCACGCGCGTGAGCGCCTCGAACTCGAGCTCGAGGGGCTGAGTTGCGCCTCCTGCGCCGTCCGGGTCGAGAAGCGCCTGAACCAGATCGAGGGGGTCGAGGCGAGTGTGAACTTCGCGCTCGAGCAGGCCGCGGTCAGCTACGACCCCGACAGGGCCGCGACCCGGGAGATGGTCGATGCGGTCGGCGAGCTCGGCTACTCGGCGAGACCGGTCGGCGAGCCGCTCGCCCACGACTCCCACGACGCCGACGATCACATGAATCACGACGTCGCCTCGGAGTCGAGCCTGCGACGCCGGACGATCGTCGCCGCGGTCCTCTCGCTGCCGATCCTGCTGGTCTCGATGATCCCCGCGCTGCAGTTCGCCGGCTGGCAGTGGGCCGCCTTCGCGCTCGCCACGCCGGTCGTGCTCTGGGCGGCATGGCCCTTTCACCGCTCGACGCTGATCAACCTGCGCCACGGTGCCTCGACGATGGACACGCTCGTCTCGATCGGGACGCTGACCGCCTACCTGTGGTCGATTGCCGCGCTCGCCTTCGGCAGCGCGGGCGAGATCGGGATGACGATGCCGTTCGAGTTGCTGCCCCAGCGTTCAGGGGCGCTCGACCACGTCTACTTCGAGGTCGCCGCGATCGTCGCGACCTTCCTGCTCGCCGGCCGCTGGTTCGAGGCCCGCGCGAAGCGCCGCTCCGGGGCGGCCCTCAGGGCGCTCCTCGATCTCGGGGCGAAGGAGGTCGCGCTGCTCGGCGACGACGGGTCCGAGCGCAGGGCACCGGTAGCCGAGCTCGAGCCAGGGATGCGCTTCGTCGTCCGGCCCGGCGAGAAGGTCGCGACCGACGGCGTGATCGAGGACGGCGCGTCCGCGCTCGATGAATCGCTGCTGAGCGGCGAGTCGGTCCCGGTCGAGAAGCGGATCGGCGACTCCGTCGTCGGGGCGAGCGTGAACACGACCGGGCGTCTCATCGTGCGTGCGACCCGCGTCGGCTCGGACACCGCCCTGGGCCAGATCGGGCGGCTGGTCAGCCAGGCGCAGTCGGGCAAGGCGCCGGTCCAGCGGCTCGCCGACCGGATCTCGGCAGTGTTCGTTCCCGCGGTCGTGGTGATCGCGCTGCTGACGCTCGCGACGTGGCTGGTCACTGGCTCGGGCGTCGCGTTCGCGGTGACCGCGGCCGTCTCGGTCCTGATCATCGCCTGCCCCTGCGCACTCGGTCTCGCGACCCCGACTGCGTTGCTCGTCGGCACGGGTCGCGGCTCGCAGCTCGGCCTGCTGATCAAGGGCCCGGAGGTCCTCGAGTCGACCCGCCGCGTCGACACGATCGTGCTCGACAAGACCGGGACGGTCACGACCGGTGAGATGGCGTTCTCCGGCATCGAGACCTCGCCCGGGACGAGCACCGACGAGACGCTTCGGATCGCGGGCGCGCTCGAGTACGCCTCCGAGCACCCGATCGCGAGGGCGATCGCCGCCGCGGCTCGTGAGCGGGAGGCAACGCTGCCGAGCGTCGACGACTTCCGAAACCACGAGGGGCTCGGTGTCTCAGGCACCGTCGAGGGTCGCCGTGCTCTCGCCGGGCGCCCGGCGCTGCTCGCGGATCGTGGCGTGTCGCTGTCGCCCGAGCTCGAGGCGGCACGCGAGCGCTTCGAGGCCGAGGGCCGAACCGCGATCGCGCTCGCCTGGGACGGCGAGGCACGCGCGATCCTGAGCGTCGCGGACCGCCCGAAGCCCGGCGCCCGCGAGGCGATCGAGTCGCTGCGCCGCCTCGGCCTGCGACCCGTCCTGCTGACGGGCGACAACCGCCGCACCGCAGAGGCCGTCGCCGCTGAGATCGGCATCGAGGCCGGCGACGTGGTCGCGGAAGTGCTCCCGGCCGACAAGGTGGCGCTCGTCGAGCGCCTGCAGGGCGAGGGCCGGACGGTGGCGATGGTGGGAGACGGCGTCAACGACGCGCCGGCGCTGGCCCAGGCCGATCTCGGGCTGGCGATCGGGACCGGAGCCGATGTCGCGATAGAGGCCTCCGACCTGACGCTCGTCAGCGGCGATCCACGCGCCGCCGCCGATGCGATCCGACTGTCGCGCGCGACGCTGCGGACGATCAAGCAGAACCTGGTCTGGGCCTTCGGCTACAACGTGGCGGCGATCCCGCTCGCGGCCGCCGGTCTGCTCAACCCGATGATCGCGGGACTGGCGATGGCGCTATCCAGCGTCTCGGTGGTCACCAATTCGCTGCGGCTGCGCCGCTTCGGCTCGGAGCGCGAGGCCGGCGGACACAACACAGGAAGGATCCGGATGCGAAACAGGCTCGTCGCAGGCTCCGTCGCCGTTCTGGCCATCGTCGCGGTCGCGCTGGTCGCGCTGATCGGCGGCGAGGATCCCGCCGAGGCCTACAGCGTCGACGGCGCCTTCCTCGTCGAGATGGCTCCCCACCACGAGGGGGCGATCGAGATGGCCGCCATGGCGCGCGATCAGGCCGAGCATCCTCAGATCCTCGAGCTCGCCGACGACATCGCGAGCTCGCAGGCGGCGGAGATCGATCGCTTCGACGAGATCCACAGGCGCCTGTTCGACGGTGCGCCGCTCAGCGAGGGCGAGCACGGGACGCTCGGCCTCGACCATTCCGAGATGGGGATGTCGATGGACATGGGTGCGCTCGACGGCGCCGAGCCGTTCGACCGGGCGTTCATCGACGAGATGATCCCTCACCACCAGGGAGCGATCGAGATGGCGAAGGTTCAGATCGCCGAGGGCTCGGACCCCGAGGTGACGGAGGTCGCCCGCGACATCATCGAGGCCCAGTCGCGCGAGATCGCGGCGATGGAGCGCTGGCGCGATCGCTGGTACGGGGCCGGCGCCTAGCTCGAGACGAGCAGCCGGGCGGTGACGTCGGCGCCGGCGTCCTCGAGTCGCGCAACGTCGCCGCCCTCGTCGAGGACGCGGGCGGTCAGGTCGCGGAAGCCGCCGGTGATCACGACCGCGACCTCGATCGGCAGCGGGCGGATCCTGGGGTCCTCGGCCGCGGCCTCGGAGCTGATCGCGACGATGAGCTCCGCCCAGCGGCGATCGATGGCCCGCATCCGCTCGATCCCGCGGCGCCCGATGCTCGGCGTGTCGCGAATGCAGGCCCGCGCGAGCGCGGGGTCGGCGCCGAGCGCGCCGACGTAGGCGGCCAGCGCGGCGTTGATCCGCTCCTCGGCGTGCCCCCGCGTGGCCGCGGCCTCGGCGATCAGCGCCATCAACCGATCCCCGACGAGGTCGAAGAGCTCGAGGAAGCATTCCTCGCGGTCGGAGAAGTGCTCGTAGAAGGTCCGCCGCGAGGTGCGCGCGCGAGCGACGACCGCGGCGACGGTGACGTTCTCGAGACCGTCCTCGCGCACCGCGTCGGCCATCGCGCCGAGCAGCCGCTGGCGATGGCCGCTAGCGAGTTGCGGCAGCAGGCTCGGCATCGGCGATCGCCCCCTCCGGCGCGTGCCGGCTGGGCGCGGTGCGCTCGTGGAAGACGGCGGGGGCGCCGTCGCGCGGCGTCCACGCGACGCCCTTGAACCGCCAGCGCTCGTCGGGAGCGTCGGTCGTCTCGAGCTCGAGCCTCGAGAGCAGCGTTCGCAGGACGACGTCGAGCTCCATGTGGGCGAACGTCGCGCCGATGCAGCGACGGATCCCGCCGCCGAACGGGATCCACTCGTACGTCCCGGGATTGACCTCGAGGAAGCGCTCCGGCCGGAAGCGATCGGGCTCCGGGAAGAGGTTCGGGTCGTAGTGCGTGAGACCGGCGCTCAGCCCGATCAGGACGCCGGTCGGAATCGTGTACCCCCCGAGCTCGAACGGCTGCATCGCGAACCGTCCGGCGAACATGATCACGGGTCGCATCCGCTGGACCTCGCGGATCGTCGCGTCGCGATAGGCCTTCGACTCGCCGGCGTCGATCTCGGCCACCAAGCGACCCAGCGCGTCGGGGTTCCTCGACAGTCGCTCGACCGCCCAGCCGAGCGTGTGGGCGGTCGTCTCGTGACCCGCGGCCAGCATCGTCACGAGCTGGTCGCGGATCTCGGCGTTCGTCATCGGCTGGCCGTTGACCCGCCGGGCCCGGACCATCAGCGCGAGGACGTCCTCACGCTCCTCCAGCGCGTCGTCGCGACGGGCGTCCTCGATCAACCCGTCGAGCTCGCGATCGACCCGCGCTCGCAGCCTCACGAACGCACCCCACGGGCTGCGCGGGCCGAGGTCGCGCTGCGCCTGCGGGAATCTCGACAGCCGCTGGCCGTCGTCGGTCAGCTTCGGCAGCATCGATTCGAGCCGGTCCAGGCGCGCCCCGGTGGCGCCGAAGACGGCGCGGAGGATCGCCCGCAGCGTGATCCGCTGGAAGATCGGGGCGGTCTCGATTCGAACGCCTCGCGGCAGCGCGTCGATCTCCTCCGCGGCGAGATCGGCGATCAGCGACTCGTAGGCGCGCATCCGCTGGCCCTTGAACGGCGGCAGCAGCAGCTTGCGCTGCTCGAGATGGTGCTCCTCGTCGATCGCCAGCAACGAGTTGTCGCCGAGGATCCGGCGCAGCGGGCTCCGAGACCCGGCATGCAGGACCTTGGGGTCGGCCTTGAACGTCTGCTTGATCAGTCCGGGGTCGGCGACGATCACCATCTGGCCGAGCGCCGCGAGCCGAACGGAGAACAGGGGCCCGAAGCGACGGCGCTGACGTTCGAGGAACGGACGCTGGCGGTTCATCATCGCCAACGTCTGCAGCGCCATCGGCATCCGCGGGCCCGGCGGCATACCGGTGGTCGCTCGTCGCTCGGAGGCCATTGGTACGGCAGCGTACCAGACCCCCTGGCAACGGGGCTTCGGATGAGCGTTCAAGCCCGTGAACGATTGGAATCGCCCGACCGCGAGCAGCGCGACGCCGCGCCGGGTCCGCGCAATCCTCCCCACGGGCGCAGGCTGTTCGCAGGCCGTTAAGCGTGCTAGTCTCAGGAGTCCGGAAGGCATGCCAGCGAGGCCGATTCAGATCGGCAGCGCGCGGCTGACTTCCTCGTCCATCCCGTTCGAGAGGAGACGAGGTGTCTGTCGATACTTCCAACACCCTTCCCGGTCCCACGCGGCCCCTGAGTCGTGACGACGAGGCCGCCGCGCTGACGCGGTACTGCCATACGCGCGATCCACGACTCCGCGAGGAGCTCGTCGCGAGCTACCTGCCGCTGGCCCAGGCCCTGGCCAACCGCTATCGCGGTGGATCCGAGCCCGCCGAGGACCTGTTCCAGGTCGCGAGCCTCGGGCTCGTCAAGGCGATCGACGGCTACGTCCCGTCACGAGGCCGCTCGTTCAATGCCTACGCGGTGCCGACCATCCTCGGCGAGCTGCGGCGACACTTCCGCGACCGCTCGTGGCGGATCCACCTGCCGCGCGGGCTCCAGGAGCTGACCGTGCGGGTCGCGAAGACCTCGCAAGAGCTGCGCCACGAGCTCGCCCGGGCGCCGACGGTGAGCGAGCTCTGTGAGCGGCTCGACGCATCGCCCGATGACGTCGTCGAGGCACTCGGTGCCGACCAGGCGCGCCGGATGATGTCGCTCGACGTGCCGCAGGTCGTCGGCGACGACGAGTCCGCGCCGGTCATCGAGCGGATCGGTTCCGAGGAGCTCGGCTACGACGCGGTCGAGTCGCGGCTGGCCGCGGAGGGCACGAACCTCGACGATCGCGAACGCCGGGTCCTCGAGTTGCGATTCGAGAACGGCTTCAACCAGTACGAGATCGCCGACGTCATCGGCGTTTCCCAGATGCAGATCTCGCGGATCATGCGGAAGGCGCTGAAGAAGCTGCTGCTCTCCGTTCGCGGCGAGGAGCACGAGGACGTCAGCCTCGTCACGAGCTGAGATCGGGTGATCCCGCGGCGGACCGACGACCGCCGCGGGGCGCACCCCCGCTGACGCCGCTAGCGAGTCTCGAGTACGAAGACCTCGGCGATCATGTCGGGGTTCTGCTGATTGCCGCTCATGAAACCGATCACCTTGCGGCTGGTCTCCTTCTCGATGAGCTCGACGAAGCTCGAGCGCATCATCTCCTGCCACTGCGCGCGCTGATCGGTCACCGCGTCGCCCCTGCCGGCCAGGCGAAGGTTCTCCTCCGCGCGGGAGAACCCGCCTCGCATCACGCAGACGATGAGGTCGTCGTCGTAGTAGGTCTTGGCCTCGGTCGGGCCGATCCCGTACATCTCCTTGTGTAGGGCTACGAGCCCCCGCGAGATGTTGTTGCGTATCCCTCCCGCGTCGGGCCGGGCTTCCATCACTTCGCGGGCTCCTTCCTCGCCGCCCTCAGGGCTAATTCTCGCCCTCGCTGTCAAACGGCTCCCGCTCGCCGGATCGTTACGGGCTCGGGGCGTCGGGTAGCGCGGCGCGCCGTGAGAGCGACACAGACACGGAGGCCCGGATGAAGGCCGTCACATGGCACGGTAGGGTCGACGAGGTGCCGGACCCATCGATCCAGGAATCGACCGACGCGATCGTCCGGATCACCTCGACCGGGCTCTGCGGGTCGGACCTGCACCTCTACGAGGTGATGGGCCCGTTCATGGGCGAGGGCGACATCCTCGGCCACGAGCCGATGGGCATCGTCGAGGAGGTCGGCCCAGGCGTCTCGAACCTGGCGGCCGGTGACCGGGTCGTCATCCCGTTCCAGCTCTGCTGCGGCTCGTGCTTCATGTGCGACCACGGCCTGCATTCTCAGTGCGAGACCACGCAGGTGCGCGATCAGGGCATGGGCGCCGCGCTCTACGGCTACACGAAGCTCTACGGACAGGTGCCGGGCGGTCAGGCCGAGTACCTGCGCGTCCCGCACGCCGACTTCGCGCCGATCAAGGTCCCGGAGGGTCCGCCGGACGATCGCTTCGTCTACCTCTCCGACGTGCTGCCGACGGCCTGGCAGGCGGTCGAGTACGCCCACATCCCGGACGGCGGCTCGGTGGCGATCCTCGGCCTCGGCCCGATCGGCGACATGGCGTCCCGCATCGCGATGCACCGGGGCCACCGCGTGATCGGCGTCGACCTCGTGCCGGAGCGGCTCGAGCGCGTGCGCTCTCGCGGCGCCGAGGTGCTCGACCTGAACGATCACGGCAAGGACCTCGGCGAGCGCGTACGCGAGCTGACGGACGGCCGCGGGACTGACTCGGTGATCGACGCCGTCGGGATGGAGGCGCACGGCTCGCCGGTCGGCAAGATGGCGCAGACGATCGCCGGCCTGCTTCCGGACTCAGTCGCCCAGCAGTTGATGGCCAAGGGCGGGATCGACCGGATGAGCGCCATCTACGCGGCGTTCGATCTCGCGCGGCGCGGCGGGACGGTCTCGCTGTCGGGCGTCTACGGCGGCACGGCCGACCCGATCCCGATGCTGAACATCTTCGACAAGCAGCTGACGCTTCGCATGGGCCAGGCCAACGTCAAGAACTGGGTCGACGACATCATGCCGCTGCTCAGCGACGACGACCCGCTCGGAGTCGAGGACTTCGCGACGCATCACGTGTCGCTCGCGGACGCCCCGTCGGCGTACTCGAAGTTCCAGAACAAAGAGGACGGAGCGATCAAGATCGTGTTCCGGCCCTGATCTCAGGTAGCTTCCCGCCCTCGCCGCCGAAACCGGCGGCGGGGGAGAGCCAGGAGGGCTGGGGATGCAGGGTTCGGTCGGTGCTGTGTGGGTTCGTCCCGCTCGGCTGGTGGTCGCGATCGCGGTCGCCGTGGCGTTGCTGCTCACGCTCGCGGGTTCCGCCGATGCGCGATCGATCCGTGTCGCGAGCCCGGGCCCCGGACCAGATGAGTTCGACGGCGTCGACGTCTACCAGTACGGCCCGAAGAAGCCGCGAAAGGTCCTCGTACTCATGCCCGGCACCAGCGGTGGTGCCGGCAACTTCGCCCTCGTAGCGAAGGACCTCGTCCGGCGGGTCGACGGGCTCGCCGTCTGGGCACTCGACCGCCGCAGCCAGCCGCTCGAGGACACGTCGCGCTTCGAGCAGGCGCTGGCCGGCGAGATCACTCCGGACGCGGCGTTCGACTACTACCTCGGTTGGATCACCAACGGCGGCGAGCCCACCGACCACTACCGCTTCTTCGACACCGACGACGCGCCCTACGCGGTCGACTGGGGCATGCAGACGGCGCTCGACGACGCCCGGGCCGTCGTCCGTAAGGCGAAGGCTGCCGGCCCGAAGCGACCGAAGGTCTACCTCGGCGGGCACTCGCTCGGCGCGTCGCTCGCCGCCGCCTACGCCGCCTGGGACTTCGACGGCCGCGCCGGGTTCGAGGACCTCGCGGGGATCGTGATGATCGACGGCGGCCTGCTCGGCTCGTTCGACGCCTACGACCTCGAGCAGGCCCAGGAGCAGATGGCGACGCTCGAGGATGATCCGTTCCTCGACCTGCTCGGCATCGGTATCCCCGAGTCGGCCGGTCTGTTCGCGGAGGCCGGCGCGATCTTCGCGCGCCTCGACCCGGACGGTGCCGCGACGACGCTCCAGGAGTTCCCGCTTCTGCCCGCCTCGTTCAAGCCCGACGTGCCGGTCACGAGCAGAGCTCTGCTGGGCTACGTGTTCGATCGTGACACGTCGCCGCAGGACCTCAGGCTGCTGCACGTAAACGCGGGCGGGCTCGCCGATCAGGGTGACCCGCGCGACTGGGTCGAGGGTGGTGTGACGACCTCCGCCGCCCTGGCGAAGACGTTCGGTCGCGAGCCCGCCAACGGGGTCGAGTGGTTCTTCCCGCGGCGCCTCACGATCGACACGAACGGCGCGAACCAGATGCGCCAGAACGAGGTCGCGGAATACCTCGGCCTGCGCCTCGAGCACACGAACGAGATCGACATCCCGATCTACGCGTTCCAGACCGACCTGACGAACGGCGGAGTCCTGATGGGCGCGGAGCGGCTCGTTCGGCGGGCGCGGACGACTTCGAAGCAGTCGCTGCTCGTCGACGGCGACCCGCGGTTCAGCCACCTCGATCCGCTGACCGCGACCCCGTCGAAGAACCTGTTCGCCAAGACCGTGGCGAGCTTCCTGCGCCGCTGAGGGGCACGCGCTCGCGCGCCGCGCCCCGGACGATTAGCGGGACCCCCGCCGTTTGGCGGAGCCCCCGCCCGTCCGCGGCGTGCCGGCGACGAGAGGTTCAGCCGCGCTGCATCTCGCGATCGATCTCGTCCTCGCTGATCGCGCGGTTGCCCTTGAGGCCGAGCGCCTGGAAGCCGAGCCCGATCGCCATGCCGCCGATCGGCCAGACGGGCCAGAAGTAGCCGTCCGGCGTGGTCAGCGCCCAGATCGCGATCAACACGATCCAGACGACGACGAAGCTGATCGCGGTCGTCTTGAACGCCCGTCGCGCCTCGATTCGCTTGCGGGCCGCGGTGCGCTCTGGGGACTCCGTCGTATCGGTCATGCCCCCATCATCGGCCAGTCCGCGACGCAACCCAAATCGCGGGCCGGCCGGTGCGGCGTCTCGCGTCTAGGTCGTCTGCTTGCGATCGGGGGTGTCGCGCGGCTCGAGCTGGATCTCCTTGTCGGCTCGCGGGATCCCCGCCCGCAGTTCGCGGCTGCGCTCGCGCTCTGCGTTGAGCTCCATGCCGAAGAGGATCGCCAGATTCGAGATCCAGGCCCAGACGAGCACCGTCACGATCGCTCCTAGCGAGCCATACGTCTTGTCGTACGACCCGAAGTTCGCGACGTAGAACGCGAACGCGGCCGACGCCAGGATCCAGACCGCGACGGCGAACATGCTGCCGGGCGTGATCCACTTGAAGCCCGGCAGCTTCACGTTCGGCGAGGCGTAGTAGAGCACCCCGATCATCAGGATCAGGACGGCCAGCAGGACCGGCCACTTGGCGATGTCCCAGACGGTCGTGAACGTCGATCCGACACCGATCGCGTTGCCGACGGCGTCGACGACCGGACCGGTCAGGACGAGCGCGATCGCGACGAGAGCCAGCAGGAAGATGAGCAGCAGCGTCACGGCGAGCTGAAGCGGGCGGAGCTTGAAGAAGCCGCGGCCCTCGGGCGTCTCCCAGATCACATTCGATGCGCGCATGAATGCGCCGATGTAGCCGGACGCCGACCACAGAGCGGTCGCGAGCCCGACGAAGAACAGCACTCCGGCCGCAGAGCGATTCGAGGTGATCGACTCGATCGGGTCAGCGAACGTATCCGCGGCCGTCGAGGGCCCGATGTCGCTGACGACGTCGGTCAGGGCGCGCGTCGTCGTCTGCGGGTCGCCGAACAACCCGAGGATCGATACGAGCGCGATCAGTGCCGGGAACAGCGATAGCAGGCCGTAGTAGGTGAGCGCCGCGGCCCAGTCGGTCATGCCGTCCTCGCCGAACTCCTTCGCGGTCCGCTTCAGGGTCGGCCAGGCGCCGGTGCCTGTGTCGGCTCCGGTCGGCGCGTAATCGACCCGCCGCGGCTCGACGTCCTCGCGAACCTCTTCGCGCTCCTCGGCGCGCTCCTGCGTCTCCGAGTCGTTGCGCTGCTGGGTGGCGACGGCGTCGCGGCGCGCCTCGGAGTCCGCCGTCGCCCCGTTCGCCTCGTCCTTCTTCTTGCGTGACCAGAAAGCCATCGTCCCCGTCCTCGCCCTAGTCCTCGACCTCGGAGCCCCGCCTCAGCGGGACTCCTGCTCCTGCTCGCCCGGCCAGCTCCCGGTCGTCCGCTCGAAGCCGATCCGCAGGCCGCGATCGACGAGTCCGCGGGTCAGGCGGAAGATCGCGCCCTCGAGGATGATCGCCGCCAGCAGCTGCGGCCAGTTCACGTCGCGGTGCTCGACGGACGGCGCCTCCTCGTCGGCGAAGCGGCCCCAGATGAAGCCGAATATCTTCGACGAGATCATCCCCGCGAGCAGGCCCGTGAGGATCGAGACCGGCGGGAAGAGGTAGCGACTCATCGACGCCTCCTGCGGCGGGCGATGAGCACGAGAGCGACGAGCGCGGCGGCACCGATGGCCGCCGTCGCCTGCGGGTTCTGCTTCGCTCGCTCCTGCACCTGCGTGGGCGCCGCCTGCGCCGCCTGCTTCGCGTCCTCGGCCTTGGCGCGAGCCCGTTGCTTGGTCTCATCGACCTTCTGCTGGGCCTGAGCCTTGACGTCGGCCTTCTCGGCGAGCGCCTCGACGGTCTCGCCGAGCTGCTCGCGGGTCGCCGCGATCTCCGCCTCGATCTCTTCGGGGCTGCGCTGCGTCTTCCCGCCGTCGTCGTCGTCCGACAGCTCCGAGCTCTTCGACTCGGACGCAGCGCGCGCTGCGGCGGGCGTCTCGGTCGTCTCGGCGGGGTCGGCGCTCTTCTTCTCGGAACCGCTCACGCGCGTCCCTCCTTCGCGCTGGTCTTGATCTTCTGGACGTCCTGCTGGGCGTTCGCGACGGTGCGCTCGGGGGCCGGCGGCGTCGCCTGCTGGACCTGGTTTCGGCCGGTCAGGGCGAGGACGCCGGCGAGCACCGCGTATACGGCGAACACGATCAGCGCCGCGATCCAGCCCTCGACTGCGGTCGCGAGCAGCATGATCGCAGCCGCGGTGAAGGCGCCGAAGGCGAACAGCCCGACGATCCCCGCGGCGCCGAACGCGCCGAGTCCGATGCCGGCTCGCTTGCCCTTCTCGCTCAGCTCCACCTTCGCGAGCTCGACCTCGGCTCTGACGAGGTTCGAGGTCTGCTCGGAAAGCTGCTTGACGAGATCGCCCATCGCGGCGTCCCGCGCCCGGCCAGAGTTGGCCGGGGCCGAGCTCTCTTCCGTTGCCATCGTCTTCTCCATCATTCGTCGCTTGCGATCTCTGCGGCGCGTTCGCGCGCCCGTTCGGGCGAGAGGCCCGGGACCCGATCGAGCAGGTGCTCGATCTCCCCCGACAGCCGCCCCATCGACTCGTTGAGCGCCCTCGCGGTCTCGTTCAGGGCCCCGATCTCCTCGCGGCTCGTCTCAAGCTCTGCCCGCAACCGACCGGCGGATTCATCGAGCGAGCGGATCTCGTGGTGGATCGGTCCGAGGCGCGCATCGACCGACCGCAGCGTCTCGCCGACCTCGGCTGGCCCAGGCACGTCCTCGCCCCCCGGCTCGTCGCGTGGCGCGAGATCCTTGACGGCCCGGCCAACGACTCGCGGCGTGTTCCTGGCCGCGCCCAATATGTCGTTGAAGAACTTCACGCTGCGGGCGCCTACCCGCGTCGGCGTGACGACTCACGGTGGAGACCCAAGTCGAGCCGGTTGTGGCCCTAAATGGGACACGAAGTACGCCGTGTCCGTTCGACATCGATCAGGATGGGACTCGTGCGCGCCGACACGAAGCGAAATCGACAGCGGATCCTTGACGCCGCGGCACGGTTGCTCAGCCACTCGACGAGCGTCAGTCAGTCGGAGATCGCCACGGCAGCGGGGGTATCGCGCTCGACCCTCCACCGACACTTCCCCGACCGTCAGGCGCTGATCCGCGAGGTCTCGGCGATCGAGGCCGCCGCGGCCCCGGCCCCTGCGGCGTCCGCCCCGGAGGCGCCGATCGACCCCGGCAGGCTCGGACGCGATCGGCCCGTGGCGCTCGACGGCATCGATGTCTTCGACGCGGTTCCTCCCGCGATGCTGGCCGAGCAGCTGATCGCCGAGGCGCAGCGCGTCGCCGAGGTCCCGCTCGGTCTCTACGTCCTCGACATCGATGGTTCGCACCTGCTCAAGGCCGCCGGCCCCGACCGCCTGCCCGCGTCGATCAGGGCGCCGCGCGCGATCGGCCCCGAGCTCGACGCAGACGGCCTCGTCGGCCTGCGTGAGGACCTGAGCGATCTGCCCGGAGCGGAGATCGTCCCACTGTGGCTGCGCGGCAGGGCTATAGGCGTGATCCTGACGCTCGGACGGCCGCGGCGTTCGCTGACCGAGATCGCTCGACAGGCCGCGGCCGCCGTCACGCTCGCCGAGCAGTACACGGACGTCTTCGCCGCCGCCCAGCGCCGCAAGACGCCCCGCGCGGCGGCTGAGATACAGCAGAGCCTGTTGCCGCCGCGGATCTCGAGGGTGACGGGCGGTGAGGTCGCAGGCAACGTCCTGCCGAGCTACGAGGTCGCTGGCGACTGGTTCGACGTCGTCGAGAACCACGATGGCGTCTGGATCAGCCTCGCCGATGGCATCGGCGAGAACACCCGAGCGGCGGCGAGCGGCGCTGTAGCGCTCGGTGCGCTCCGGGCCAGCCGGCGGTCGGGCGGCACTCCGACCGAAGCGCTGTTGCTGATGCATCACACCCTCAAGGAGATGCCGGGGCCGGGCGCGGAGATGTCGGCCTTGGTCGCCCGCTGGGACCCCGCGAGCTTCGAGTTGACGGTCGCGAACTGCGGGCACGTCGCGCCGATCGTGTTGCGTAACGGCGACCCCCAGCGCGCGGGGAAGGGGGGAGGGCGTGGACTCGGCGGTCGGTCGAGTCCGCGTCCGGACGAGCACACGTCGACGCTGGGTCCGGGCGACCGGCTGGTGCTGTTCTCGGACGGGGTAGTGAAGCCCGGAACGGGCCGGGCGGGGCTCGGGATGGAGGGCGTGGTGAGCGCGGCGCTCACCTCGGAGACCGCGACCGCGGCCGACACCGTCCGACGCATACACCACTCCGTCCTCGCCGCGAGCGCGGACGGCCTCGCCGACGATGCGACCGTGGTGTGTCTCGCCGTGCAGTAGGTGCGCCAGCGTCGGCCGCTCCGCTCAGGATGCTCGAGCGCGCGCCTCAAGTAGGACACGGAATCGGCATCCCGTGTCTCACTTAAGTGCTTGATCGGTACAGGGTCGTTTCATGTCGGGCACCCGGGGCAATCCGCGCCGCGAGGCGGCCAAATCCTGTGCCCGCCCAGACCCCCCGAACTTTGGAGAGACCATGCCCCTGACCCCCGTGGCTGCGGTCGATTTCGGCGCCAGCTTGCAGACGGCCTTGGACGGCCTTCTGGGCTTCCTGCCGAATCTGCTCGGCTTCCTGGCCATTCTGATCATCGGCTTCTTCGTCGCCCGCATCGTCAAGGCGGCGGTCGGCAAGCTGCTCGAGAAGGTCGGCCTCGACAGGACCCTGCACCAGAGCGACGCCGGCAAGTACGTCGAACAGGTGAGTCCAGGCTCGAAGCCGTCGAAGCTCATCGGAAGCGTCGTCTTCTGGTTCATTTTCATTTTCGCGCTGTCGGCGGCTGTCGGCGCGCTTGAGATCCCGGCCGTCACGACGTTCATGAATCAGGTGCTCGCCTACCTGCCGAACGTGATCGTCGCGGTGCTGATCTTCGTCGCGGCGGCAGCGATCGCCGGCGGCGTCGCCGCTCTCGTCCACAAGACGATGGGCGACACCCCGACCGGGCGCGTCGTTCGCGCCGCCGTCCCGGTCTTCGTGATGGGGATCGCGATCTTCATGATCCTCACCCAGCTCCAGATCGCCGAGCAGATCGTCCTGATCACCTATGCGGCGCTCATGGCGACCGCGACGCTCGGCCTCGGCCTGGCGTTCGGGCTCGGCGGCCGAGGCGTCGCCGCGGACATGCTCAACAACGCCTACGACAAGGGCCGCGATCAGAGCGATCAGGTCCAGCGCGACGTCGAGCGCGGCCGTGATCGTGCGGAGAGCCGCGTCGAGCAGGAGCGCTCGCAGCGCTCCTCGGGCGGCGGACCGGCGACCGGATCGCTCGGGAGCGCCTGATGGCTCGCCAGGAATCCAAGCGGCGGTTCCTGCCCGGATCGGGCAAGAACCGCGATACCGACGCTCGGACGGCCCGTGAGGCGCGCGATCGTGAGAGCCACGGCGCACACAACGATGGCGGTGCGCCGGCGCGCGGCGTCGACCGCGCACGTCAGCGCGAGGAGTACGGCGGCTTCAACTTCGGAGCCGCGTTCTTCGGCTGGCTGGTCGCGATCGGCATCACGGTCCTGCTCACGGCGCTTCTGAGCGCAGCGGGGGCCGCGATCGGCATCACGTCGCTGAACGCGAACCAGGCCGAGCAGTCCGCGGACACGCTGAGCCTGATCGGCGGCATCCTGCTGATCGTCGTCCTGGCGCTCGGTTACTACGCCGGCGGATATGTGGCGGGCCGGATGTCTCGCTTCGATGGCGCCCGTCAGGGCCTCGGCGTATGGCTCATCGGGTTGGCCGTGACGATCCTGCTCGCGGTCATCGGAGCGATCGCAGGCTCGCAGTACAACGTCCTCGGCCAGCTCAACCTGCCGCGAATCCCGATCGACGAGGGGTCGCTGACCACGGGCGCGCTGATCGCGCTGCTCGTCGTTCTCGTCGTGACCGCCGTGGCAGCTCTGCTCGGCGGCAAGCTCGGCGAGCGCTATCACCGCAAGATCGATCGGGTCGGCGAGCACCGCTGATCCGACCCCTTCGCAAGGACCCGCCGCGGCGCCCAGCTGCGTCGCGGCGGGACTTCGCGGAGCTCTAACCGGCCGGCTCGTCGCCGAGCCAGTAGCGCGGACCGGGCCCGAGTCGGGCAGCGCGGTCGCCGGGGTTGGCGAGCTGGCAGCGCTCGAGTGACAGGCAACCGCAGCCGATGCAGCCGGTCAGACCGAGCTTGAGACGCTCGAGCTCTGCGATCCGCGCATCGATGCGTCTGCTCCAACCGGCCGAGATCCGCGCCCAGTCGGCCTTTCGCGGGACTTTGCCGGCGGGCAGCTTGTCGAGCTCCTCGCGGATCTCCTCGAGGGTCAGCCCGACCTTCTGCGCGAAGACGATGAAAGCGATCCGGCGCAGGGCGGGGCGGGGGTAGCGGCGATGTCCCGAGCCCGCGCGCTCCGAGGCGATCAGGCCGCGCTCCTCGTAATAACGAAGCGCCGAGGCCGCAACGCCACTGCGCCGAGAGACCTCGCTGATCGTCATCGGCTCCGCCACGGGCGAGAGGGAATCAGAACCCGCGCTTGACTTCAAGCTCACTTGAGCTTTTACCTTCGCATGACGCTTTCGACGCGACCTCGAGGAGGCGCCAGTGCAGACCGACACCACCGATCAGATCTCCGGTCCTGGCGACCCGGACCCGGCTCGCGCCGCCGGGCACCGAGGCGTGCCGGGGGCCGGCGACAGGATCACCGCCGAGGTCACCTCGTGGGCGGGCGTGAGCTCGGGATATGGCAGCCGGGGGGAGTTCGCATTCAAGCTCGGACGCCGCGAGATCGGCCACATCCACGGCGACCACGTCCTCCACATCGGGTTCCCGAAGCGCGTCGGCCGCGAGCTGCGCGAGCGCGGCCGGGTGAGCGATCATCCGGTGTTCCCGGGCAACGACGGCTGGGCGGCGCGGCGAATCGAGGCCGACACGGACGTCGAAGACGTCGTCCGGCTGCTGCGTCTGAACTACGACCGGGCGGTCGAGCGCCACGGCCTCCCGGTGCCCGAGGCTCCCGCCGCCGACGGGTTCGAGCCGCTGCTGCCGGGCCTGCTCGCATCCGACCCCGCGTCGATCTTCGGCGGCTCGGTCGAGATCCGCTCGTACCTGCTCGTGCGCAGCGGACGGCCGAACTCGCTCGTCTACGCGTCTCCGAGCGCGGTGGCGGGTCGCGATGCGGTGTCGCGGCTCGGCGGGATCGAGGTCCGCTACCTCGTCCATTGGCACGAGGCGATCTTCGGCGAGGAGGTCGCGGGTGCGCTCGGCGGCGAGCTCGTCGTCGGCGCCGGCGACGAGGCCGAGACCGCCGCGCGCGAGCCGGTCGGTCGGGTCATCGGCGAGCGTGGGTTCGACGGCTCGGACCTCGAGCTGATCCCGATCCCCGGCCACACGCCGGGCTCGACCGCCCTGCTCTGGGACTCGGGGTCGGACCGGATCCTGTTCACGGGCGACAGCCTGATGGTCGACGCGAACGGCGAGTGGCGCGTCGCCGTCCTCGACTCGAGCGAGCGCGAGGCCTACATCGGGAGCCTCGAGCTCATCCGCTCGCTGGACTTCGACGTCTTGGCGCCGTGGGCCGTGTGGGCGGGTGCCGAGCCGCTGGCGCGCATCGACCGCGCCGAGCGCGAGCGCCGTCTCGACGAGGTCATAGCGCGCGTCCGGGCGGGCGGGGACCGATGAGTGAGCCGCCGCTCACCGAACAGCCCGGAGGTGGTGGAGAACCAAAACGTCTGAGCCGTTCGTCGCCGCCGGCCGTAGGGCAACCCCGCGAGGACCGCCGACTAGCATCGCTCGCCGCCTTGAGCGACGCCCTCGACATCGACGACCTGCGAAAGAGCTATCCGAACGGGACCGAGGCGCTGCGTGGTGTCTCGCTCGAGATCCACGCCGGTGAGTTCTTCGGCCTGCTCGGTCCCAACGGCGCCGGCAAGTCGACGCTGATCCACTGCACGACCGGCCTCGCGTCACCCAGCTCCGGCTCGATCCGCGTATTCGGCCACGACGCGATCCGCGACTACCAGGGCGCCCGCGAGGCGGTCGGCCTCGCGCCGCAGGACATCAACCTCGACCAGTTCCTGACCGTCGCCGAGACGCTCGATTTTCACGGCGGCTACTTCGGGATGCGAAAGCGCGAGCGACGCGAGCGCACCGACGAGCTGCTCGAGGTCTTCTCGCTCACGAACAAGCGGAACGACCGCACCCGCGCGCTGTCGGGCGGGATGAAGCGCCGGCTCGTCCTCGCCCGGGCGCTCATGCACAGGCCGCGGCTGCTGATCCTCGACGAGCCGACCGCCGGCGTCGACGTCGAGCTGCGGCTCGAGCTCTGGCACTACGTCCAGCAGATCAACGCCGAGGGCACCTCGATCCTGCTGACGACGCACTACCTCGAGGAGGCCGAGCAGCTCTGCGACCGGATCGCCTTCATCAACGAGGGTGAGATCGTCGCGCAGGGGACGAGCCCCGAGCTCGCGGGACGCTTCGGCGTCGCCAGCCTCGAGGATGCCTACCTCGAGCTCGTCGGTCGCAAGGAGCTCTCGCGCGCCAAGGTCGCGGCGATCGAGGCGGACGCCGCCGTATGAGCATCGTCGGCGAACGGGTCGCCCGCCGGACCGGCGGGCGCGGGTTGAGCGCGGGCCAGATCAGGTTCCTCTCGCTGCTTCGCCGCGAGCTCAGCCGCTTCCTGAAGATCAAGCGCCAGACGGTCGGCGCGCCGATGCTGGAGACGTTCCTCTACATCTCGGTGTTCGGCGCCGCCCTCGGCTCGCGGATCCGTGAGATCGACGGCATCGACTACGTCGTCTTCATCGTTCCCGGGCTGATCATGATGGCCTGGGCGATCAACGCCTTCTCGAACAACTCGTCCTCGATCCTGCAGCAGAAGTTCCTGCGCGCGATCGACGACCAGCTCTCATCGCCGGCCTCGCCGACCGAACTGCTGCTCGCCTTCACGTTCGGCGGCTTCCTGCGTGGCCTGATCGTCGCGACCCTGACCTTCGCCGTCGCATCGCTCCTGATCGACATCCCGGTCGAGCACCCGCTCGTCCTCGTGCCGGCGCTGTTTCTCGTCGGCTTCTTCTTCTCGAGTCTCGGAGTGCTCGTGGGAACCCGCGCCGAGCAGTTCGATGACGTCTCCTTCGCGCAGACGTTCGTGCTCCAGCCGCTGATCTTCCTCGGCGGCGTCTTCTACTCGGCCTCACTGCTCCCCGAGCCGTTCGAGACCATCACCCACCTCAATCCCGTCTACTACATGATCGCCCTGGTCCGCTACGGATTCCTCGGCTACGAGAGCGTCCCGATCGCGCTCTCGCTCGCCGTCCTCGCGGCGTTCACGCTCGCGCTGTTCCTGCTGAACCGGACGCTGTTCATCCGCGGCTACAAGCTGCGCGCCTAGCCCGTCGCGGTCGCCGATCGGGGTGACGGGGAGGGTGACACCCGGTCAGGTGGGTGTTTGCGCCCAGGGGTTGTCACGGTCGGAGCTCGGGTAATTCGAGTGTGACGGAGAGCACATCTATCGGGAGGAGGCCAGGGATGGCCGCAGGAAGCACAGCGACGCGCAAGCGACCGTCGAACAACGGCAACGGAGCGTCGGCGAGCGCGTCGAAGACCACCAAGGCCGCGGCCAAGAAGCCGGCGCAGAAGGCCAAGGAGACCACCGAGGCCGCGACCGACGAGAGCGGCGGGGTCGCCGAGAAGCTGAAACTGATCGCGATCGCGGGGAGCTCGGCGGCGGTCGGTGCCGCGGGCGGCTACGCGGGGGCGTCGATGACCGGGGCCGGATCGGGGTCGCGGTCGACCGTCAAGGTGCCGAAGTTCAAGACCAGCACCTCGGTGAAGCTGATCGCCGCGGCGGCGAAGATCGGCTACTCGATCGGCCGCAGGCGAGAGAAGCTCGCGAGCTGAGCCCGCGTCCACGCCGCAGGAACTCATCACGGGAGGCGAGATGAGCGCAAACGGGACGCAGGAGTCCGCGGGGGAGCACGCCCGCGAGGCGGTGACGCAATGGGGCCGGGCGATACGTCTCGGAGCCATCGCGATGTCGCCCGCCGTACGCGGGCCGGGCAAGGTCGTCGAGGCAGCCAAGTCCGCGCTGCCCGACGAGCCGCCGGACCTGCCGAAGCCGAAGGCGCGATCCCTGCTGCGGCCCGGGGTCGCCGACGGGGGCGGCGTCGCCGACGCGGGTCTCTCGAAGCTCGGCGCGAAGGGCAAGGCGGCCGTGGCGCTCCGAAAGGGGTCTCGGGCCGCGCAGAAGCTCAAGCCCGGCACGAGCGGCGGTCTCATGGACAGGCTCACACCCGACGCCGGAGTGCTCGACAGGCTGACGCCCGACGGCGGCGTGTTGGAGAAGCTGACGCCGGACGGGGGCCTGATCGGCGCGCTGCGCACCAACGGCGCCGGTGAAGATCACGCCACGGACTTCGACGACGCCCCGATCCCGATCCAGGAGTCGATCGTCGTCGCCGTCCCGGTCAACGTGGCCTACGACCTGTGCACTCGCTTCGAGGAGTACCCGGGTTTCGTCTCACACGTCGAGCGAGCCGAGCGCGAGGCCGGCGACGAGGTGTCCTTCGCGACGCGGATGCGCGGATCGTCGCAGCGGCTCGAGATCGAGATCTACGATCGGATCGAGAACGAGCGGATCGACTGGCGCAGCACCGGCGGCATCCGGCACTCGGGGGTCATCACCTTCCACGAGCTCGCCCCGCGGCTCACCCACATCGAGCTGTCGGTCGACTACGAGCCGCACGGTCTGGTGCAGCGGATCTCGCGCTCGACCCACCTCACCGAGCGCATGATCCGAGCGGAGATGCGCCGGTTCAAGGCCTTCGCGGAGCTCGGCGAGGACGAGGGCGGCGATCCGCCGCCTCTCGCCGAGCTGGAGGCCGACGAGGCCGAGGCGGCCGAGGCGGCATCCGAAGACGCCGAGGCAGCGGCCGACGACGCCGAAACGGGCGCGGAGTCCGGCGGTGATGATGACGGACCCGACGCGGCACTCGACGAGGACGAGGACGAGTACGACGACGAGGACCTCGAGGACCCCGAGGCGGACGGGGACGACGAGGCCCTCGAATGACCGGGGCGCGATGTTGACCTCGGGTTAAGGGCCGCGCCCGATCCGCACGGACCGTTTGCCGGTTTGGAGCCGGAGCAGTCGGGAGTGAGCCACGCAGTCGGACGTTCGACGAAGCAAGGGAGGCAGGATGGCTACAGGAGTACAGCCGTACCGCGGGAGCGGCGGAGGCGGCGGCAATTACGTCGCGAGATCGAATTCGAGTGGTCTCTACGACGTCCTCGAGTTGATTCTCGACAAGGGTCTCGTCATCGACGTGTTCGTACGCGTGTCGCTGGTCGGGATCGAGTTGCTGACGATCGATGCTCGCATCGTGATCGCCAGCGTCGACACCTATCTGCGGTTCGCCGAGGCGGTCAACCGGCTCGACCTCAACGCGGGCACCTCGGACAAGAAGGATCTCCCTGGCGTGCTCTCGGGCGCGACGGAGGGTGCCGCGTCGAGCAAGACCAAGGGCGCGCTGCAGGGTGCGAAGGAGTCGCTCTTCGGCTCCGACGACGACGATGATGATGACGGCGACGCCCGCGAGAAGAGCGGCTCGCGGAGCGGCTCGGGTTCGCGGTCGTCATCGGGCACGCGTCGCCGCAAGAGCTCGAGCTAGCCGGCGTGGCGGCCTCGGCCGACAGGCCCCGTTACGTCTACGGGGTGGTCCGCGCTTCGCGCGCCGACCCCAAGGGCGACGGGATTCGCGAGGAGGAGCTCGAACTGGTCGCCTCCGGCGACGTCGCGGCGCTGGTCAGCGCCGCGACGGAGGAGCCGCTCGAGGCCGGGCGCGACGAGTTGCTCACCCATGCGCGCGTGCTCGAGAAGGCGCTCGAGGGGGGCGTCGTGCTGCCGATGCAGTTCGGCGTGATCCTCCCCGACGCCGCCGCGGTCGAGGACGTGCTGCTCGCGCCGCACGAGACCGAGCTGATGGCGCAGCTCGACCAGATGGACGGTCGGGTCGAGCTCAACGTGAAGGGCATCTACGACGAGGACGCGGTGCTCCGCGACCTGGTCGAGCGCGATCGCGAGATCGCGGGCCTTCGCGAGCGCATCCGCGGAAGCGAGGAGGAGGCGACCTACCCCGAGCGGATACGCCTCGGCGAGTTGATCAGCGAGGCGCTCGCGGCCAAGCGCGAGCAGGATGAGCAGACGATCCTCGAGCGCCTCAGCGGCTACGCCGCGGCAACCGAGGTGAACCCGACGCTGCACGAGCGAATGGTCTGCAACATCTCGTTCCTGGTCGCCGAGGAAGAGGTCGATCCGTTCAACGAAGCACTCGACGAGCTCGGCTCCGCCTACGGTGGTGACGTGCGGTTCAAGTACACGGGGCCGCTGCCCCCGCACAGCTTCGTCGAGCTGACATTGGACGCCTGATGGGACTGTTCAAGGAACTGGTGCTGCTGCCGCTCGCGCCCGTGCGCGGAACCGCCTGGGTCACGGAGCAACTCGTCGACGAGGCGGATCGCCGGCTCTACGACGAGGACAACATCAAGCGCGAGATGATCCAGCTCGAGATCGATCACGACGACGGAAAGATCGGCGACGAGGAGCGCGCCGCGATCGAGGCCGATCTGATGGATCGCCTCGCCGTCGCCAGGGAGCGCCAGGCCGAGGAGCGCGAGCTCGGGGTCGAGCCGCAGGCGCCGAGAGAGGAGCGACCGGATGGCTGAGAGCAAGAACTCGCAGAGTTCGGGCAAGGGATCGTCGGGTGGATCGGGCTCCGGAGGCTCGAACAACCAGAAGCGCAAGCCGCTTCGCGAGCTCGTCGAGGAAGCCCGCGATCAGGTCGGCGAGCTCCTGGGCCGTCCGATCGAATCCGTGCTCGGGATCGAACGCGGGGAGGATGGCTGGCAGGTGACCCTCGAGGTCCTCGAGCTGTCGCGGGTGCCGAGCACCACTGACGTGCTGGGCAAGTACCTGGTCGAGCTCGACGACGACGGTGAAGTCGTGGGCATGAACCGCCTCCGCCGCTACAACCGCGCCGAAGCCGGGGAGGACTGAGGCCGATGACGGCGGAGCCAGAACCCGAGCGCGCGCCCGAGCGCGCACTCACCAATCGGCGCCAGGTCGACCCTCGGCGCGTCGCGGCCCAGCCGGCCTCCGGTGGCCCGGCGAACCTCGCCGACATCCTCGAGCGCGTGCTCGACAAGGGGATCGTGATCGCCGGCGACATCCAGGTCAACCTGCTCGACATCGAGCTGCTGACGATCAAGATCAGGCTGCTCGTCGCCTCCGTGGAGCGCGCCCAGGAGATGGGGATCAACTGGTGGGAGAACGACCCGACGCTGACGCGCGGGTCGGGCAGCACCTCATCGGCCGAAACCGCGGCTCTGGAGCAGGAGAACCGTGAGCTGCGCGCTCGCCTCGACCGGCTCGAGCGCGCCGTCGCCGGAGCGCTGCCTCCCGAGGGGGACGATCTCGCCGAAAGGGTCGTCCGGACGGACACCGAGGCGGGGTAGGCAGTGCCGGGAAGCGACCCGAGCTTCGACGCCCTCCGCGAGGCGATCGCCGCGCTGGCCGATCGACACGCCGGCGAGCTGGTGGAGGAGGCTGAGGCGCAGGCGCGCGAGCGCGTACGCGCGAGTCTCACCGATGCGATCGCCGACGCGCTGTTCGAGCGCTCCGCCGCGGAGCTGGCCGCGCGCCACATCGACGTCGCCGCGTCCGGGCGGTCCGCCGCAGGGCCGGCCCACCGATCGCCGCCCGAGACCGCCGGAGATCGCCGGCCGGCCGAGCGCGCCGCGCCGGCTCGGCACGAGGGTGCCCTCCAAGAAGAGCCGGCGGCGCCGGCCCCGGGAGATCCCGCCGCCGCGACGGGCGGCGGTGAGGCGACATACGTCTTCGGCATCGCCGAGGCCACCGATCGGCTCGGTGACCTCCCGGGATTCGAACCGCACCGCGGAGTTCGGCCGATCGCGCTCGGGTCGCTCTCGGCGATCGTCACGACTGTCGATCTGGCCGAATTCGGGGAGCAGGCGCTGCAGCAAAACCTCGAGGACCTCGAGTGGATCGAGCGCACGGCGCGGACCCACGAGACCGTCCTCGGCGCCCTGGCTCAGCAAACCGCCGTGGTGCCGATGCGCCTCTGCACGATCTACCGCGACGACGGACAGGTGGCGACGATGCTCACTGAGCGCGGCGAGGAGTTCGCGGCGACCCTGGGGCGGCTTCGTGGTCGCACCGAGTGGGGCGTCAAGCTGATCGCGGAGCCCGGCGCCCTGGAGGAGATCGCGCGCGGGCGCGGAGGTGGGGAGGAGTCGGCCGAGGCCGGACTCTCCCCGGGCCTCGCGTACCTCGACCGCAAGCAGCGCGAGCAGCGGGCACGCGGGGACGTAGAGACGACCGCCGCGGAGATTGCGGGCGACGCGCACGCGCGGCTTGCCGCGACGAGTGCGGCCGCGCGGCTGAACAAGCTCCAGGCCCGCGAGCTCGGCGGGCACAGCGGCGACATGATCCTGAACGGTGCCTACCTCGTCGACGACGGGGACTTCGACCGCTTCGAGGGCGCACTCGAAGCGCTTCGCGACGAGCTGGGGACCGACGCGATCGCCGCCGAGCTGACGGGCCCGTGGCCCGCCTACAACTTCGCCAGCGCTGAGGACGACGAGGTCCTGAGGGTCGCCGGATGAGCTCGGCACGGACGATGCACAGCGCGGAGATGCGGGAGGCGACGCTGCTCGACCTGCTCGACCGGCTGCTCGCCGGGGGGGTCGTGATCCACGGCGACATCACGCTGGCGGTCGCCGACGTCGACCTCGTCCACGTAGGTCTTCGCGCCGTCGTCGCAGCGGTCGAGTCGCTCGAGCCGGTCTCGGATCCGGTGCCACCGGAGCTGGAGAGCTGATGCTCTACCTCTACGCGATCGCCGCAGCCGGGTTCACGGCGACGGGCGTCCGCGGACTCGCGGGCGCGCCGGTGGAGAGCTTCGAGGGCTCCGGCCTCGCGGTCCTCGCCACGCGTCATGAGGGCCTCGACGTACGGCCCACCGAGACCTTCGTGTGGGCGCACCAGGACGTCGTCGAGCGCCTGGCCGAACGCGGCGACGTGCTGCCGCTGCGTATCGCGACCACGCTCGACGACGGCGACTCCGCGCGTGCGCTGCTGAGCGGTCGCAGGGCCGAGTTCAGCCGCTCGCTCGACCGGATCCGGGGCGCGGTCGAATTCGGGGTGCGGGCGATCGGCGAGGAGCCCGCCGAGGTGCCCGTCGACGATCGCGCGGCGTCCTCCGGCGGGCCCGGAACCGCTTACATGCTCGATCGGCTCGCTCGCCGGCGCGGGCGCGACGCGCTTCGCCGTGAGGTGCTCGAACCGCTGCGTCCCTACGCGCGCGACGCGACGGTGCGACCGGACCGTGCCGCCGGCACGGCGCTCTCGGTCGCCTACCTGGTCGACCGCGACGCGGCCTCGGATTTTCAGCTGCGCGTCGCCGAGCTCGACGATCGGCTTGCCGCGACCCGGCTGCTCTGCACAGGCCCCTGGCCTCCGTACAGCTTCGTAGACCCGAAGGGGTCTTCGTGAGCGCGCGGGAGCGACCGACGGGGGCGAGCCGCGGACCGGGGCGCCTGGGTGAGGAGCCGGCGGTCTTCGGCGACGAGCTCGATCGGCTGAGCGACGCGCTCGGCAGGCGAATCAACGCCGACTCGGAGAGTCTCGAGAAGGGGCTCGCGCAGCTCGTCATGACCTTGATCGAGCTGCTTCGGCAGCTGATGGAGCGCCAGGCGTTGCGGCGGATCGAGGGCGGGACGCTGGAACCGGATCAGATCGAGCGACTGGGCGAGACGTTCATGTTGCTCGAGGAGAAGATGGAAGAGCTCAAGCAGCACTTCGAGCTCGAGGACGAGGATCTCAACCTCAACCTCGGCCCGCTCGGAAACCTGATGTGAGCGCGCGAGAGTCATAGGAGGACACGGTGGACGGCAACGAGTTGCAGCAGAGATACATCGACACGCTGCTCGATCGCATCACGGAGACGGAGTACCCGAGCGGGGAACTGCTCGACAGGGCGGAGAACCTCACGTTCACCCCCGAACAGGCCGAGCGGCTGGTCGCCTACCTGATCGACCGCGTCGACACCTGCCAGTACCCGAGCCATCAGTTGATGGATCGGGTCGAGCGGATCCTGTTCGGGGTCGTCGGGCGCTGAGCCGTGATTGCAAGCGGGATGTCAGTGGTCGCACCGAGGGTCGTGACCGCAGCGTGACGGGTAACGGGACGAGGACAGGAAAGTCCGCGAGCCGCACGGATGCGGGTCGTCGAAGGGAGATATGAAGATGGCCGAGGCGACGAAGTCCTCGAAGGCGAGTTCGAACGGTTCGTCGGCGAGCGCCAAGAACGGTTCCGGGGGCGGCGCGAAGTCCTCCGGGTCCTCGACGTCGGGGCCGAGCTCGACGAAGGGCGGCTCGAGCAGGAGCGGCTCGACCAAGAGCTCGTCAGGTAGCGGCTCCGGTTCGCGCGCGGGCGCTTCGACGAAGAGTGGGTCGACGAAGAGCAGTTCGACGAAGCGCGGCTCTACGAAGACTGCCTCGTCCAAGAGCGGCTCGACGAAGGCGGGCTCGAGCAGCTCCGGCTCACGGGCGAGCGGTTCGTCCAAGTCCGGTTCGTCCAAGAGCACTTCGAGCAGCTCCGGCTCGCGGGCGAGCGGCTCGGCGAAGGCGTCGTCGTCACGATCGAGCGGCGCGTCGAAGAGCGGTTCCTCCACACGCGCGAAGTCGGGCTCGAGCAAGAGCGGTGGGTCGCGCTCCAAGTCCGGCTCGGCGAAGGCCAGCTCGACGACGAAGAGCTCGCGCTCCGGTTCGTCGTCGACGTCGAAGCGTTCAACCTCGGGCTCGTCCAGCTCGCGTCGGTCCGGCGGCGGATCGAAGCCGGCCTCGCGGTCGCGCTCGGGAGGATCGAGCTCGAAGCGCTCCTCCTCCACGTCTCGATCGGGGTCCGGTGCGTCGGCGAAGCGCAGCGGTTCCTCGAGCGCGAAGTCCAGTGCTTCGAAGGCGCGGTCCGGAGCATCGAGAGCCTCCGAGACTGTCGCTTCGGCGAGCCCGCCCGACGCCGATCTCAGCCCCGGGGCGGCCGCCAGGCAGGCCGCGGCGGAGGGGACCCGCGCCGCCGGTCGCGCGGTCGGGACGGTCGTCTCCAAGGCCAAGGTCCCGCTGATCGCGGGCGGCGCGGCCGTCGCCGGGATCGCCGGTGGAGCTGCGGCGCGCCGTCTCAGCGCCTCTAAGCCGGCCCCGCCGAGCAGCAGGTTCTCGGCCCTCAAGGGAGTCTCGCTCCCGAAGCCGAGGGGCAAGATCGATCTGTCCAAGGTCGACGTCGACTCCCTGACCCAGGCGGGCAAGCGGGCCGGCGAGATCGGGCGTCAGATCGGTGAGGTCGCCGGCGCGGTCGAGCGAGCGCGGAAGGGCAAGAGCTAGCCGCGCCGAGGCCGGTCAGGGCTGGACGAGCCCGCGCCGAATCGCATAGCGCGTCAGCTCGACGCGGTCGCGCATCCCGAGCTTCTCGAGGATGTTCGCGCGGTGGCGCTCGACGGTCTTCTCGCTGATCACGAGGTCGCCGGCGATCTCGCGGTTCGTGAACCCCTCGGCGATCAACTTGACGACCTCGGACTCACGCGGTGTCAGCGCCTCGGCCGCCTCCGCGCCCTCGGCGTGGGCGCGCTCGAGCAGCTCACGTGTCGCCGCGTCGGTTGAGGCCGGGAAGGCGAAGCGTTCGCCGCGCAGGGCGCGGCGACAGACGTCGACGAGCTCGCGGTCGGCCGCGGACTTCAGGACGTAGCCGCGCGCCCCGAGACGCATCGCCTCGAACAGGTACTGCTCGTCGTCGTGCATCGAGAGCATCACGATCCGCAGCTCTGGCCGCCGCGCGCGCAGCTCGCGTGCCGCCTGGATGCCGGTCTGGCGCGGCATCGTGATGTCGAGGATGGCGAGGTCGAGGTCGGGTTCGGCGAGCACGCGCGCGACCGCGTCGCGGCCGTCGGAGGCCTCGGCGACCACCTCGAGGTCGGCCTCGGAGTCGAGCACCATGCGCAGGCCGCGCCGGACCATCGCGTGATCGTCGGCGAGCAGGACGCGGGCGACGAGCGGGACGGCGCTCATCGCTCGGTCTCCTGCGTGCGCGCCGGAACCTCGAGCCGGACCTCGGTGCCCCCGAGTTCGCTCGGACCGAGCCGCAGTCGCCCCCCGGCGAGGACCGCACGCTCGAGCATCCCGCGCTGGCCGCCGCCCGGTTCGGAGCCTGCGAGACCTCCTCCGTCATCGGAGACTTGGAGCACGAGCGCGCCGGCCGCGGTGGTCCGCAGCCGCAGCAGCACCCGGGTCGCGCCGGCGTGCCGGACGGCGTTCGTCATCGCCTCCTGAGCGACGCGGTAGACAGCGAGCTCGACCGCTGGGGAGAGGTCGGGCGGCTCGGACTCGATCCCGCCGACGACCGTCAAGTCCGGGTCGGTGGAGAAGCGGTGGGCGAGGCTTCGGAGCGCTCGGGCGAGCCCCAGGTCGGAGAGGACGTCAGGTCGCAGCCCGCGGACGACCTCGCGCACCTCGTCGGTCAGTCGTCGCGCCGTCTCGCGCGTCGATGCCAGCTCATCGGCGACCTCGGGTGGTGCCTTCCGCGCCGCGACGTCGAGCTCGAGCATCAGGCCGGTCAGGCTCTGACCGATCTCGTCGTGGAGCTCCCGGGCGAGCCGCACCCGCTCTGCCTCCTGGGCCGAGAGCAGCCGCTCGCCCGATTCGCGTCGCTCGTGCTCGAGCCGCTCGGCCATCTGGTTGAACACCCGTGCAAGCTCCGCCGCCTCGCCGCCGCCCTCGACCGGCACCCTGCTGCCGCCGACGAGCGGGTCGACGCTCGCCATCGCCGCGGTCAGGCGCTCGAGCGGCGCCACGGCGCGCCGGATCAGGAGCAGGTTGACGGCGACGAGCGCGGCCAGCGCGCCGAGCAGCGCGATGGCCTGCTGCCACGAGAACGAGGCCGAGACGCTGAGGGGCGAGAACGCGAGGGCGAAGACCGCGACCGCGAGGACCAGCGCGTTCGGTAGGAAGACGCGCCAGAAGAGCGCCGCGTCCGAAACGGCGCGTGCTCCCCGGCGGCTGTCCGGACGGTCGGTCAGGCCCCCAAGCTCTACCAGCCCCGTCGGGGCGCTCAGCGTTCGGTCCACGTCAATCGAGCCGCGGCAGCTGTTCGCCGATCGCCGGAGCGAGCGTGGCCGAGAAGGTCGCGGTGATGTGTCCGCGGTCGCGATAGGTGATCGCGTCGCCGATCACCGCACGGCACGTCCGATCGGCGCAGACCGACGAGACGGTGTCGACGAGCTCGGCGCCCTCGACGCGCTCGACAGCGCGCCGTTCGACCTCGAGCGCGTCGTCGGGCTCGGGGAAGGTGCAGCTCTCGAGGTCGTCGCGGTTCTCCGATACGCAGTCGGGGATGTCGATCGGCGACTGCGGCAGGTCGGTCAGCAGCGCGACCCTCGCGCCACCCGAGCGCAGTTCCTCGAGCGTCTCGGCCCAGCCGTCGACCATCGCCTCGCGCCCGGTCTCCTCGTCGGCGGGGGTGCCGCCGACGAGCGGGTCGATCTGCTTCGAGCCGCCGACGATGACCATGCGCGGCTTCTCCCTGTCCAGGATGCGCTCGATCGTGTTCTCCCGCCACTGCGGGCACTCGGTGAAGCGGCCGCTCTTCGTCGGGTGCGCCTGCTCGACCTCGGCCGGGGAGCAGAAGCTCTTCGTCAGCGCGACGAGGCGCCAGCCCTGACGCTCGGCGATCCGCTCGACCGCGGGGAAGTACTGCTCGCCGTGCGAGTCGCCGAACAGGACGACGGTCGTCTTCGAATCCTTGTCTCCGTAGACGCACTCGTCGTTCTCGACGACGCCGAGCTTGACGAAGCAACCGTCGTCGACGAGCTTCGTGCGGTCCTCGAACGCGGACTCGACCTGCGGCCGGACTGCCTCGGCCGAGTCCTGCACCTCGGTCGTCGAGGCGAGCGCGGTCGCGCCGTCGACACCGTCCTCGGGCGCGAGCGGGATCGTCGGCTGCGCTACCGCCAGCGCGAGCGCGCAGACCGCGGTCGCGCCGCTGCCGGCGACGAGCACGCCGACCGCGCGCCGCGGCCTGACGCTGATCGCCTTCGCGTGCCGGAGCGGGACCTCGACGAAGCGATGGGTCAACTCGGCCGGGACCCACGAGGCCGCGATGACGAGCGCGCCCTGAACCGGGGTGAGCGAGCCCCAGATCGCCCCGGCGAAGATCAGCGCCGGCCAGTGCCAGAGATACCAGCAGTACGAGATCCGGCCGACGTAGCAGAGCGGGCGCGACGCGAGCGCGCGCTGCGGCAGGCTCGAGACCGACCCGACTCCTGCGACGACGACGGCGCCCGCGCCGAGCACCGGGAAGAGCGCGAGCGCGCCCGGGAACGGCGTCGACTCGTTCAGCGTGACGAACGACCCGACGATCGCCGCGACGCCGCCGACGGTCAGCGCGCCGGCCGCCCTGGGGCCGAGCTTCGGGAGCGTGAAGACCGCCAGCAGGCAGCCGAGCCCGAGCTCCCAGGCGCGGGTCAGGGTCGAGAAGTAGGCCTGGCCGGGGGACTCCTGCGTGAACGAGATGCTGTAGGCGAGCGAGGCGGCGCCGGCGAACAGGATGAAGCCGCCGAGCAGCGTCCGGTGGCGGCCGCCGAGCTTCGCGACGACGAACGCGATGGCCACGATCACGAGCGGCCACAGGATGTAGAACTGCTCCTCGACCGCCAGCGACCAGAAGTGCTGGACCGGGCTGCCCTCGAAACCCTGCGCGAAGTAGTCGACCGACTGGTCGGCGAGGCGCCAGTTGACGAAGTAGCCGACCGAGGCGAGGACGTCGCCGGAGACGACCTCGTTTCGGACCGGCGAGAACAGGATCAGCGAGCCGAAGACGATCGCGATCAGCACGACCGCGGCCGCCGGCAGGAGCCGCCGGATGCGGCGGGCGTAGAACTGCGCGAGCGAGATCCGGCCCGTCCTGTCGAGCTCACGCAGGATCAGGGTCGTGATCAGGAAACCCGAGATCACGAAGAAGACGTCGAGCCCGACGTAGCCGCCCTCGGCGAAGCCGAACCCGGCATGGGCCAGCAGGACGAGGATCATCGCGAGGCCGCGAAGCCCCTCGATGTCGGCGCGAAACCAGCGCTTCGTCACGAGCCGGAGCCCTCGCGTGCGATCTCACCGCGGCATCCCTCGCCCTTGCAGCCGCGCAGGCGCTCGAGCTCTGCGCGCAGGCGATCGCGCTCGAGGGCGGCGCCGTCGCGGTCCGTCCTCAGCTCGCCCGTTTCGGGATCGAGCAGGTTGTCGAGCTGCTGGGGGTCGCGGCGCAGGTCGTAGAGCTCGTACTCCTTCGTCGCGTCGTACTCGATGTAGACCCAGCCCGGGGCGCGGACTCCGGCCGAGCCCTCGTTCTGGATCAGCAGCGCGCGGTCGGAGCGCAGCTCGGGGTCACGCGCGGCGTCGACGAGTGAGATGCCGTCCTGGGTGCGGCCCGGCTCGACGCCGGCGACGTCGTAGATCGTCGCCGCGAGGTCGATGTTGCCGACGATGCCGCCGCGCTCGGCGCCCTCGGGCAGCCCGGGGCCGGTCATCAGCAGCGGCACCCGGATCGAGTTCTCATACAGCAGCGTCTTCGCCGTCTGGCGATGCTCACCGAACAGGTAGCCGTTGTCGGAGGTGAAGATGACGTAGGTCTCGTCCTCGACGCCCGCCGCCTCGAGCTCCTCGTAGATCCCCTCGATCTGCTCATCGACTGCGAGCAGCGACGCCTCGCGTGACTCGACCCGCTTGTCGAGCGTGCGCTTGCGCTTGCTCTTGAGCCGGCCCGACTCGCGCACCGCTCGCGGCTTGTCGGAGACATCGCTCTCGTCGAACGCCTCGTTGCGCTCCGCCTTGCGGCCGTCGAAGGCGCCGGTGTGGCGCTCGGCGGGCCGCGGGTTGTAGCGGCGCGAGTCGCCGCCGCGCTCGCCGTGCGGGGCCGAGAACGAGGTGAAGAGGAAGAACGGCTCGTCGCGCTGCGCGCTGCGCGAGATGAACTCGCGGGAGATCTCGCCGGTCACGTCGGTCTGATAGTCCGAGGGCTTCGATCCGTACTGCTCGATCTCGCCGTTTCGGTTCAGCTCGTAGTCGTAGACGCCGCCCTTCTTCGCCGCCCACAGGTCCCAGCCCGGCACGCGCTCCTCGATATCGAGGCCGTTCATGTATTTGCCGACGAAGCCGGTCCGGTAGCCGGCGGCGCGCAGCGTCTGCGGCACGCTGCCCGAGTCGTCGAAGTTCTCGAACGCGCCCTTGCCCTCGTCGTTGGCGCGGACCCCGTGGTTGTGTGCGTACTGACCGGTGAGGAAGGTCGCGCGGGACGGCGCGCAGAGGGGCAGTGTCGCGAACGAGTTGACGAAGTCGACGCCGCGCTCGCCCATCAGGCCGCGGGTGCGGTCCATCACCCGAAGGTCGCGCATCGTCGCGTCGTCGGTCATCACGACGACGACGTTCGCCGCGTCGGGGCCGACCCGGGCGGCCGAGTTCCGGCCGACGAGCAGCCAGAGCAGCGAGGCGAGGAGCAGGGCAGCGGCGAGTGCCGCCGCGAGGGTGCGGCGGGTGCGCGGCTGACGGTGGGTGTCGAACGGCCGGGGGGAGGTCACGATCGATCATGCTGGGGCCGAACCGCCGCGATCCCAATGGGGTCGAGACCTCAAACGCCCGCGGTCGCGATACTCAGCCGCCGATGCCGACCGAGCTCCCCTACGGCGCCTGGCCCTCCGAGTTCGGCGTCGAGCGACTCGTCTCCTCGGGGGTCCGCCTCGGCGCGCCGGCCTTCGCTCCCGACGGTGGGCTGGTCTTCGCCGAGCGCCGGCCTTCCGACGCCGGACGGACGACGCTCGTCCACGTCGCTCCAGGCGGCGAGCGGACCGACCTGACCCCGCCCGGAGCCGACGTCCGCACGCGCGTCCACGAGTACGGCGGCGCCGCCTGGTGGCCCTGTGGCCGCGGCGTGGTGTTCTCCGACGACCGCGACGGTCGCCTGTACCGGCTGGAGCCGGGGTCAGCGCCCGAGCCGATGACACCCGAGCCGAGATCGCCGCGCGCGCTGCGCTACGCCGACGGTTCGGTCTCGCCCGACGGCGAGACGATCTGGTGCGTGCGCGAATCGCACGCGCCGGGCGGAGAACCGGTCAATGAGATCGTCGAGCTGTCCGCGCGCGGGCGCGGGGGTGAACCGCGCGTCGTCGCAGGCGGGCGCGACTTCTACGCCGCACCGAGGATCTCGCCGGACGGCGAGCGGCTCGCCTGGATCGAGTGGGACCACCCGCGGATGCCGTGGGACGGCACCGAGCTCGTGGTCGCGGCCCCCGACGGATCGGATTCGAGGTCGGTCGCCGGCGGCCAGGAGGAGTCGATCGTCTCTCCCGCCTGGAGCCCGGCCGGTGAGCTTCACTTCTGCTCGGATCGCAGCGACTGGTGGAACCTCGAGCGGATCGGCTCCGAGGGCGAGCGAGTCGCGGTCGCGCCGATCGCCGCGGAGGTCGGCGGACCCGCCTGGGTCTTCGGGATGCAGGCGTTCGCATTCCTCGACGACGGCCGGATCGCCTGCGTGGTCGTCGAGGGCGGCAGGGTATGGGTCGGTTCGATCGCTCCCGCCGGTGATCGGATCGAACCGCTCGGGCTCGAGCGCGCCCCGGGTTATCCGGTCCTCGCCTCCGACGGTCGCCGGATCGCGTTCGCGGGGGCGGCGCCGACACTCGGCCAGGCGATCGTCATCGCCGACCCGGCGAGGGGCATGGAGAGCGTCGTCGCGGCACCCGGGGGAGGGGCGCTCGACCCCGGCCTGATCTCCGTCGCTCGCGAGATCAGCTTCCCGGCCGAGGACGGCTCGAGCGCGCACGCGCTCTTCTACGCGCCGGTCAATCCCGCGGTCGCCCCGGTCCCGGGCGAGCGCCCGCCGTTGATCGTGCTCTCCCACGGCGGACCGACCGGCAACTCGACCGACGAGTTCGATCTCGAGATCCAGTTCTGGACGAGCCGAGGAATCGCGGTCTGCGACGTCAACTACGGCGGTTCGACCGGCTACGGGCGCCGCTACCGGAAGCGGCTCGAGGATGCGTGGGGCATAGTCGACGTCGCCGACTGCGCCGCCGCCGTCCGCCATCTCGTCGAGGTCGGCGCGGTCGACCCTGAGCGGGTCGCGATCAGCGGCGGCAGCGCCGGTGGTTACACGACGCTTCGCGCGCTGACGACCCGCGACGAGTTCTCCGCCGGGGCGAGTCACTACGGCGTCGCCGACCTCGGCGCCCTGGCCCGCGACACGCACAAGTTCGAGTCGCGCTACCTCGACGGGCTCGTCGGGCCCTATCCCGAGCGCAGCGACGTCTACGACGAGCGCTCGCCGATCAACCACGTCGACGGGCTGTCGTGCCCGGTGATCCTCCTCCAGGGTCTCGAGGACGAGGTGGTGCCACCCGCGCAGGCCGAGCAGATGGTCGCCGCGCTCGAGCGCAAGGGGATCGCTCACGCCTACCTCGCCTTCGAGGGCGAGCAGCACGGCTTCCGCCGCGCGGAGACGATCCGGCGCGCCGCCGAGGCCGAGCTCGCCTTCTACGGCCTGATCTTCGGGTTCGAGCCCGCCGACGAGCTACCGCCGCTCGAGCTCCGCGGCTCGCGCGACTGAGCCCCGCCACCGGTAGGTTCAGCCGGTGGCCGGCGGCGAGGAAGGGGAGTCCGGTTCGCGCGGCGGCCGGCGGCTGATCCGCCTCGCGCGGGTCGCCACGTTCTTCGTAGTCCTGTCGGCGAACGCGATCGGGGCGCTCGTCGTCTTCGTGCTCCTCGCGGTCGTCCTGCCGTCCGTCCCGCTCAGCGACGAGGGCAGCGCCCGCCTGATCAACGGGGTTATGGCCGGCGTCTACGTGATCGTGGCCGTCTTCGGGGGCTATGCGTTCGGGATCCGGCGCCAGGCCCGGGCGACCCGCTGGCTGTATGAGGGGCGCGACCCGACCGAGCGCGAGCAGCGGCGCACCCTGCGGATCCCGCTCTCGATCCTCGTGCTCGAGATGGTCCTGTGGATGGCCGCGGCACTGATCTTCGGCCTCGTCAACTCGCTCGTCTTCAACATCGAGCTCGGTGTCCGGATCGCCGTCGTCGCGGGCTTCGGCGGCGTCACGACCTCGGCGATCTCCTACCTGCTCGCCGAGCGAGTCCAGCGCCGGATCGCGGTTCGCGCGCTGCGAAACCTGCCGCCGGGCCGGCTCTCGGCTCCGGGCGTCGGCGTGCGCTTCCTGCTCACCTGGGCGCTCGGGACTGCGGCCCCGGTCCTAGGTCTCGTCCTGCTCGGCGTCTCGGCGCTCGTCGACGACGACGCGTCGGCCGACGAGCTCGCGCTGACGATGATCGTCCTCGGCGTCGTCGCGTTGACGGTCGGCCTGCTGGCGATCCTCGTGACCGTCCGTGCCGTCTCGGGGCCGGTCCGCAGCATGCGACGGGCGCTCGAGCGCATCCGAGAGGGCGAGTTCGACACGGAGGTCCGCGTCGACGACGGCTCCGACCTCGGGCAGATGCAGGCCGGCTTCAACCAGATGGCCGCCGGCCTTCGCGAGCGCGAGGAGCTCCGCGACCTCTTCGGGCGGCACGTCGGGGAGGACGTGGCCAAGGCGGCGCTCGAGAAGGGCGTCGAGATGGGCGGAGAGGTGCGCGACGTCGCGGTGCTCTTCGTCGATGTCGAGGGCTCGACCCGGCTCGCCGTCGAGCGTCCGCCTGAGGAGGTCGTCGAGCTGCTGAACGACTTCTTCACCGTCGTCGTCGAGTCGATCGACGAGGAGGGCGGCTGGGTCAACAAGTTCGAGGGCGACGCGGCACTGGCGATCTTCGGCGCGCCCTCGGAGCTCGAGAATCGCGACGAGCGCGCGCTGCGCGCCGCGCGCCGGATCGCCGAGCGGCTGCGCTCGGAGGTCGAGGGCGTCCGCGCCGGCGTCGGCGTCTCGGCCGGCGAGGCGGTCGCGGGGAACATCGGTTCGACCGCGCGCTTCGAGTACACGGTGATCGGCGATCCGGTCAACGAGGCGGCGCGTCTCACCGAGGCGGCGAAGGACGCGGACTCCGGGGTGCTCGCCCGGCGCGCGATGCTCGACGCCGCCGGGGACGAGGCGGAGCACTGGCGAGAGTGCGGTGAGATCGAGCTGCGCGGCCGCGGCGAGCCGACCGAGGTCATCGGGCTCGCGGAGGAGCCGGACCGAGGGGAGGGCGCCGCCGACACGGGCGAAGCGAAGGCTCGGGCTGCGCAAGAGTCACGAGCGACGTGATCGAGCGCCGCCGCCTCGCCGTCCTCGCCGGCGCCCACGCCAGCGCCGATCTCTGCCAGGGCGCGCTCGCGGCGCTGATCCCCTTCCTGATCGCCGGGCGCGGAATCTCCTACGGCCAGGCCGGGTTGCTGCTGATGGTGATGGCGGTCGCCTCCTCGGTCCTCCAGCCGCTGTTCGGTGTCGCGTCGGATCGTTGGCGCAGCCCGGCGACCGTCCCGCTCGCCCTGCTCGTCGCGGGCGCCGGCATCACCGCCGTCGGCCTCGTCGACAGCGTCGGCGGGATGGTCGCTGGGGTCGCGGTCGCCGGCCTCGGGGTCGGCGCGTTCCATCCCGACGCCGCCCGCCGCGCCCGGCTCGCCGGGGCAGCGCGGCCGTCGAGCGCGCTGAGCGTCTTCGCGTTCGGGGGTAACGCCGGATTCGCTGCGGCGCCGGCGCTGATCACGCCCGCCGTCCTGATCGCGGGTCTCGCGGGAGCCGCGATCGTGCTCGTTCCGATCGCGATCGCGATCGCCCTGATGTGGGCGAGCGGCGAGCTCAGCCCCCCGGCGGGTGGCGGTCGCGAACCGGTCGCCGCGACCGGTGGCGATCGCTGGGCCCCGTTCGCCGGTGTCGCGACGATCGCGACGCTGCGCTCGGGCACCTACTTCGGGCTGCAGGCGTTCCTCGCGACCTACCTCATCGCGACGCTCGGCGCGACCGAGGCCCAGGGGAACCTCGCGCTGACTGTCATGCTCGTCGTCGGCGCGGCCGGAACGCTCGCCGGCGGCGTTCTCGCCGACCGCTTCGAGCGCCGCTTCGTGATGGCCTCGTTCTCAGCGGCCGCGGCGCTCGCGACCGCATTGCTGGCGCTCGCGCCGACGATCGGCCTCGCGACCATCGCATCGGCCCTGGTCGGGTTCTGCCTGTTCGGCAACTTCAGCCTCAGCGTCGCGTGGGGCCAGGAGCTGTTGCCGAGCCGTCCGGGTTTCGCGACCGGAGTCACGCTCGGGCTCGCGATGGGGATCGGCGGCGCCTTCGCGGCGGGGTTCGGAGCGGTCGCCGATTTGGTCGGGATCGAGGCCGTGTTCTGGGCGCTGGCCGCGCTCCCGTTGCCCGGCGCCCTGATCGCGACGCTGCTGCCGCGCGGCGCCGAACCCGGCCCCGGCACGGAGAGCGCCGGGGGCCGGGCCGCGACCGTCGGTGACTCGCTCTAGAGAACCCTCCGAGCGAGGAAGATGATGAGCAGGACCAGGATGATCACGATCAGAACGGTCACGATGTCCAAGCGGTTGCCTCCCGAAGTGCTTGCGTTTGACTGGCCCCGCCGAGTGACGGCGCTCACATAGATGAGGTGCCCGCTCGGAGCCTCCCGCTAACTCCGGCTCATGAAAGCCGCGTGCGCGGCCGATGGGGACGATGTGGAGCCGGGACTGAGCGGCGGGGCATGAAGGTCGCGAAGGGAGAGCGCATGGGGGCGAGCTTCGGCATCGCCGCGCTACCCGAACCTGCGCTCCTGGTCGACTCGGCGGGCAACGTCGTCGAACTCAACCGACTCGCCGCTGAGACGTTCGACCGTCCGCGCAAGGCCGGATTCCCGGTGTCGGAGGTCGTCGCGGCACGCCCGCTCGCCGAATGGCTCGCGAGCGAGCGCGCGGAGCCGCTTCGTATCCGCGCCGAAGCGCGGCGCTCGGACGGTGTGCCGATCACGGTCGAGCTGCGTGCGTCCGACATCGGTTCCGGTGCCCTCTGCCTGCTTCGCGAGCTGCCACGCGACCGCTTCGGCGGAGAAGCTCAGCGCTACTTCGACGGCGCCTTCGATCGCTCGCCGATCGGGATGGCCCTGTTCGACACCGCCGGGCGGTACACGCGGGTCAACGATGCGCTCTGCGAGCTCCTCGGGATCTCGCGCGAAGAGTTGATCGGGCGCCGCGACCAGGAGTTCACCCACCCCGACGATCGTCAGTCCGACATCGACGAGGCGTGGCGGATCCTTCGCGGGGAGATCGACACCGCCTACCAGCACAAGCGCTTCGTCCGGCCGTCGGGCGAGATCGTCTGGGTCATCGCCTGTATGACCTTCCTCCGCGACGACGCCGGCAACCCGCTGAGCTGGGTCGGCCAGTTCGTCGACGTCACCGACGCGAAGCTGCTCGAGGCGGATCTGCGGCGGCTCGCGGGCGTCGACACCCTCACGGGAATGCCGAACCGCCGCGCGCTCGAGGAGCGCATCCAGGCCGCGCTCGACGCCGATCGGGAGGGCGCACTGCTGCTCATCGACATCGACGGGTTCAAGCAGATCAACGATTTCGGCGGCCACCCGTTCGGCGACCAGGTGCTGCGCGACGTGGGGCGGGCGATCGCCGCGTCGGTTCGCAGGGACGACGAGGCCGGGCGCTGGGGTGGCGACGAGTTCGCGGTGTTGATCTACGACGCGGATCCGCGCAGCGTCGAACGCGTCTCCGATGCGGTCGAGGCGGCGGTCGCCGACCTCGACGTCTCGCCCGTCACGATCTCGGCGAGCGTCGGCAGCGCGAGCTTCGGCGACGGGTCGCTTCCGGCCCGCGACCGCGATGAGCTCTTGGCCGCCGCCGACGCCGACATGTATCGGCGAAAGCGCCTGCGAAGCGAGGAGTAGCCGCCCGGCCGCCGCGGGTCGCTAGCGATCGAGCTTCGCGTCGGCGAACGAGCGCGGGTCCTCGAGCGGCTCGAGGTGGGTGAACACGCTGGCGTGTCCGAGCTCCTCGCGGATCCGGTCCTCGAGGCGCTCGACGAGATCGTGGCCGGCGCGGACCGACCAGTCGCCGGGCACGAGGACGTGGACGGATACGAACGCGCGGCGACCCGCGCGACGGCTGCGCAGCGCGTGGAAGCGGACTACGTCGCGGCTCGAGAACTCGTCGAGGACGACCTCGATCCGGGCAAGCTCGCCGGGCTCGAGCGCCCGGTCCATCAGCCCCCCGGTCGAGCGCCTGATCATCGCCGCGCCCGTGAGGACGATGTTCCCCGCGACCACGAGCGCGATCAGCGGGTCGATCACCTCGGCGCCGGTCAGCGCCACGGCCGCGACCCCGGCGATCACGCCGACCGAGGTCCAGACGTCCGCCATCAGGTGACGGCCGTCCGCCTCGAGCGTGAGCGAGCGGTGCTCGCGTCCCGCACGGATGAGGACCGTCGCGACCGCGAGGTTGATCACCGTCGCGACGCCGTTGACGATCAGGCCGACGGCGGCGCCCTCGATCGGCTGTGGATTCGCGAGCCGCTCGATCGCCGCGATCGCGATCGTCACCGCGGCGACGACGATCAGCGCGCCCTCGATACCGGCCGACAGGTAGTCGGCCTTCTCGTGCCCGTAGGCGTGCTCCTCGTCGGGCGGCTGTGCGGCCCAGCGGATCGCGCCGAAGGCGATCACCGCGGCCACCAGGTTGACGACGGACTCCGCGGCGTCGGACAACAGGCCGACCGATCCGGTGACCAGCCACGCGGTCGTCTTGAGCGCGATCGTCAGGATCGCCGCGACGATCGACAGGACGATCAGGCGCGTCAGCTTGCGTGTGGTCTCGGCGGCATCCATCCGGGGCCGGACATCTTCGACGATCGCCCCGTGACGGGGGCGGTTCCCGGGCTCAGGCGCGCAGCTCGGCTCCGGTCCCGACGACCTCGAGTCTCGCCGCGAGCTGCGCCGCGAACGCCTCGACGATCGCGACGTCGTCGATCGCGAACGCGTCGACATCGAGGTGCTCGAGGTTGAGGGCGCCCCAGTCCTCGCCATCGGCGACGATCGGCACCACGAGCTCCGAGCGGACGCCGCGGGTCGCCTCCGTCCCGCGGTAGGCGGGCTCGCGCTGGACGTCGGAGGAGATCACGGCCGCCCGTTCGCTGAGCGCGCGCCCGATCAGCCCCGTCGTGGCCGCCTGGTCCCAGGTGCCGGGGGTCGGGGAGCCGGCCTCGCCGACCAGCGCCAGGCGGTCCCCGCGGCGCTCGACCACGTGGACGACGTGGCAGCCGTAGGCGGCCGCGAGGTGGCGCGAGGTCACGACGGCGGCCTCGTGCGGGTCGTGCGCGGCGGCGAGCTCGCGCGCGTGGGCCGTGACGCGCTCGGCGAGCTCGATTCGCGCCGCGGTCGCGGAGGACGCGTGGTCCGGATGCAGCGGCGGCATCACGGACTGGACCAGGAGCCGCAGGGCGCGCTCGGCGCGCTCGGGCTCGTGGGTGCGCTCGTCGCCGAACAGCTCGACCATGAACGATCCCTCGGTGCAGCTCGAGACCGCGGTCACCACGGAGCTCATCCGTAGCTCGGCGAGCATCGCCGCCTCCGCGGGATCGGCTTCGGGGTCATCGGCGAGGACCGAGAACGAGCCGCAGCCCGCACTGATCAGCTCGGCGCTCTGCGGATAATCGGCCAGCGGGTACTGCTCGCTCGCCGGCGCGAAGCGCACGCTCTGAAGCGCGTCGGCATCGCGGTTCCAGCCGTTGGCGATGTCGATCAGGTGATCTCCGCGCGGGGGCACGATCGAGATCGCGAAGCTCGCGAAGTCGAAGCCCTGCATGAAGGCGCTCGCGACCACCTCGAGGCGATCGATCGCGGACTCCTCGGGCCCGGCGTCCTCGAGAGCGCCGGCGATCGCATCGACGACGCGGTCGAGCTCACGCATCGGGGAGTCCTCGCGGCGTAGCGACCCGACCGCCTCGACGAGCGTCTCGGTCGCGGTCTCGGCGACGCTGCACACCCGGCCGCCGCCGCGGCGCTTGGCGGCATAGAGCGCCGCGTCGGCGGCTCGCAGCAGCTCGGAGCCCGAATCGCCGAACCCGGCGCTCGCGGCCCCGCACGAGAGGCTGATCGACTCTCGGCCCGCCGCGCCCGAATCGATCGACTCGAGCACGGCCATTCCCATCGAGACGGCGCCGAACAGGTCGCGCCCCTCGAGCAGCACGCAGAACTCGTCGCCCGACAGTCGCGCGGCGAAGGCGCCGCGCCGGCCGGCCGCCGTCCGCACGAGTGCCTGCGCCGCGGTCTTGAGAGCCCGGTCGCCGGCCGCATGTCCGCGCGTGTCGTTGATCTGCTTGAGGCCGTCGAGGTCGCAGACGAGCAGCGCGAGCGAGTCGCCCTCCCGCAGCCTCGCCAGCGCGCGGTCGAGGCGCTCCTCGAACGCCCGCCGGTTCGGAAGGCCGGTGAGCGGATCCTCGTAGGCGAGCCGGCTCACGCGGCCGAACATCTCGGCGCGGGTGATCGCGGTCGCGATCTGGCCGGCGATCAGCTCGAGCAGGCTGACGTCCTCGGCTCGGAACGCCGGCTCGCCGATCCCCTTCGCGGCCCAGACCTCGCCCCAGATCAGGTCCTCGACGATGATCGGGACCGCGAGGTCGGACGAACGTCCGAGTTCGCCCAGCAGTCGCACCTGCGTCGGGTCGGCGTCGTGGGCGTCGACCGCGGTGAAGTAGGGCTCGCCGTCCTCGAGCATCCGGGCGAGCAACGGGAAGCTCTCGAGCGGGTAGTTCTCGTCCTCCGGGAAGCGCTCCTCGAGCTCGCTCAGCTCACCGACGTTGATCAGGACCTGGAGCGACCTGGCGTCGCGATCGAAGCGCCCGACCGACAGGGAATCGGCGCCGACAGCCAGGAGCGCCTCCTCGGCCGCGAGCTCGAGCACGTCGTCGAGCTGGTTCGCGCCGGCGCATGCCGCCGCCACCCGAAGCAGCGCGGAGTGCTCCTGCTCGCCGGCTCGCAGCGACTGCGCTGCATGTCCGTCGCGCCGCCTCGGGTCGGAGAGCGAGCGGCGTGTTTCGGGCCCCCGGATCGTCACCTACTCGCTATCGGCAATCTCGCGACCGGTGTTGAGCCTTTGATCGAGAAATGCCGAGCGATCAGGCCGTGCTCGTGACCTCGTCGCGGATCTCACCGACCAGCTCCTCGATGACGTCTTCGAGCGCAGCGATCCCGAGCGTCTTGCCGGAGGCGTCGGTCACCCTCGCCAGATGCGAGCCCGATCGGCGCATCGTCGCCATCACTGAGCGCAGTGGATCGGAGATCGAGACCCGCGGAAGGCGGCGGATCCACGACTCGGCGATCGGCCGGTTGCGATGGCGATCCTCGAACTCGAGCGCGTCCTTCAGGTGCAGGTAGCCGGCCATCTCGCCGCTGTCGCGAACGATCGGGAAGCGGGAGAAGCCGGTCCGCGCCGCGACCTCCTCGACCTCGGCCGGGGTCACGCTGAGCGGCAGCGTCTCGAGGTCGTCGAGCGGCAGTAGAACGGCGCTCGCGTCGCGCTCGGTGAAGCTCAGGGCGCCGGCGAGCAGGCCACCCTCGTGGTCGTCGAGCAGCCCCTCACGGTGGGACTCCGAGACCAGGTCGGAGACCTCGTCGCGGGTGAACGAGCTCGTCACCTCCTCCTTCGGCTCGACCCCGACGAGCCGCAGCAGGATGTTGGCGAAGCCGTTCAGGCCGCGGATGATCGGCCCGAGGACGCGCGCGACCAGCGACAGCGGGGTCGCGTAGATCAGCGCCGAAGCCTCGGGCCTGGCGAGCGCGACGTTCTTCGGGACCATCTCGCCGAGGATGATGTGGAGCAGCGAGACGATCAGCAACGCGAGCGCGAAGGCGATCGCCGACGTCGCCGCCTCGGGAATCCCGGTCAGGCCGAGCGGCCCCTCGAGCAGGTGGTGGAGGGCCGGCTCGGCGAGGCGACCGAGGCCGAGCGTGCAGATCGTGATCCCGAGCTGGGCGCAGGCCATCATCAGGGTCACGTTCTCGATCGCCTTCAGCGCGACCCGCGCGGCACGGCTTCCCTCCTCGGCCCGGGGCTCGATCTCCGAGCGGCGGGCCGAGATCAGCGCGAACTCGGCGCCGACGAAGAAGGCGTTTCCGGCCAGCAGCAGGACGCCGAGACCGAGAGCGGCGAGATCGCTCATCGCTCGTCGTCCTCGTCGGGAACCTCGATCTCCTCGAACGTCATCCGGACGCGATCGACGCGCAGGTCGTCGAGCGAGAGCACGCGGAGCTTCACGCTGTACGGGCGGCGCTCGGAGTCACGGCTCTCGAACTCGATCTCGTCGCCCTCCTCGGGCAGGCGCTCGAGCCGCATCGCGATCAGGCCGGCGATCGTCTCGTACTCCTCGTCCTCGGGGACCTCGATGCCGGTGACGTCGGTGACCTCGTCCGGCCGCAGCAGGCCCGAGAGCGACCAGCGGCCCTCACCCTCGCGCCGCGAAGACGTGTCGCGCGGGTCGTGCTCGTCGACGACCTCGCCGACGATCTCCTCGATCAGGTCCTCGAGCGTGACGAGCCCGGCGACGCCACCGAACTCGTCGACGACGATCGCCATCTGCATCCCGCCCTCGCGCAGCTGGGCAAGCAGCGGATCGAGCTCGATCGAGTCGGGCACGAAGACCGCCTCGACCATCAGCTTGGAGATCGGCGTCTCGGCGCGCTTCTCGTAGGGCACCGCGACCGCGTGCTTGAGGTGGATCAGGCCGGATACGTGCTCATGCTCCTCGTCGACCACCGGGAAGCGGGAGCGGCCGGTCTCGCGCGCGGCCTCGATCACGTCGAGCGCGGTCTGCTCGGGGTGGAGGGTCTCAGCGCGAAGGCGCGGCGTCATCACGTCGCCGGCGCGGTGCTCGCCGAACTCCAGCGAGCGCTCGAGCAGGTTCGCGGTCTCGCGCTCGAGCGTGCCGACGTCGGCCGAGCGCCGCACGAGTGAGGACAGCTCGTCGGGCGATCGCGCGGAGGCGAGCTCCTCCTGCGGCTCGATCCCGAACCGCTTCAGGATCGCGTTCGCCGAGTTGTTGCAGGCGGTGACGATCGGCCGCGTGAGAGCGGTGAAGCCGCGCTGGAACCCGGCGACCCTCTTCGCCGTGTCGAGCGGTTTCGCGATCGCGATGTTCTTCGGGACGAGCTCGCCGAAGAGCATCGTCACGAGGGTGGCGATGATCAGGGCGATCGTCAGCGCGACACCGGTGACCGCGCCATCCGGCACACCGAGCGACTCGAGCGGACCATCGATCAGCGACGCGATCGCGGGCTCGGACATGTAGCCGATGACGAGGTTGGTGACGGTGATGCCGACCTGGGCCCCGGAGAGCTGGGTCGAGAGCGACTTGAGCGCGGCGAGGACACTGCTCGCGCCGCGATCACCTCGTTCGACGGCGCGCTCGACCGCCGAGCGGTCGACCGTGACGAGTGAGAACTCGGCCGCGACGAAGCCGCCGCAGGCGACGACGAGCGCCAACGGCACGAGGAGCAGCAGAAGGACCTCGATCACTGTGCGCCCTCAGCCTCGGGTCTGGGCAGGGGCGCGGCGGGACTGGAGCCGGGTTCGTCGCTCAAGCGAGGAGCTCGGGGCGCGTCATTTCACGGCCGACTGTAGCCGGTCGCGCGGTCGGCCGACGGCTAAGGTGCTCGCTCGTGGAAGCGCGCTCTGAGGTCACTGGACAGGCGGGGCGGCAGACCACCGAAGCGGGCGAAGCCGACTCGCAGGCCGCCGAGGAGAAGCCGAAGCGCCGCCGCTCGCCACTGGCCGAGCTCGCCGTGATCATCGCACTGGCCGCCGGGCTCGCCTTCTGCGTCCAGGCCTTCGTCGTCAAGCCGTTCCGGATCCCGTCGGAGTCGATGGTCCCGACGCTCGTCCCCGAGCAGAAGATCCTCGTCAACAGGCTCGCCTACACGTTCGGTGATCCGAAGATCGGCGACGTGGTGGTCTTCCACCCGCCGACCGGCGCCGTGAGCCAGGGTGGGTCCGAATGCGGTGTCAACAAGGCGCTCTCGGAGCCGTGCCCTGAGTCCACGGGGGTCGAGTCGGACACGAACTACGTCAAGCGGATCGTCGCCGGGCCCGGGGACACGCTGAGCGTCCGCGACGGGCACCCGGTGGTCAACGGCGAGATCGTGACCGACGAGGACTACATCCGCCCCTGCGGGGCCGGCAACGGTTGCAACATGCGCCAGGAGATCACGATCCCAGAGGGGCAGTACTTCATGATGGGCGACAACCGCGGCGCCAGCGACGACTCGCGATTCTGGGGGCCCGTCGACGAGGACTGGCTGATCGGCGAGGCCTTCTTCACCTACTGGCCACTCGACAGGGTCGGAGGCATCTAGCCCCGTCCCCCGCCTTGCGGGTGGGCCGTTTCCGGCTCCGAATTGCGGACAATCGAAGTCGTGGAGGCCCTGCCCCGGGGCCGTCTGACCACGACTCCTAGGAGGCCACCGATGGCCGAAGACCTAAGCGGAAAGAAGATCGCGATCCTCGTCGCCGACGGCTTCGAGCAGGTCGAGTACGACGAGCCGAAGAAGGCCGTCGAGGACGCCGGCGCGACGACGGAGCTGCTGTCGATCGACGACGGTGAGGTCCAGGCGATGAACGGCGAGATCGACAAGGGCGACACCTACTCGGTGGACAAGCTGGTCGGTGACGCCTCGGTCGACGACTACGCGGGGCTGATCCTGCCCGGCGGAGTCGCCAATCCCGACAACCTCCGTGCCGACGAGAACGCGACCGGGTTCGTCCGCGACTTCTTCGCGACGGGCAAACCGGTCGGCGTGATCTGCCACGGGCCCTGGACGCTGATCGACGCGGGCGTCGCCGAGGGGCGGACGATGACGTCCTTCCCGAGCATCCGCACCGACCTGCGCAACGCCGGCGCGACCGTCGTCGACGAGGAGGTCGTGACCGACGCGGGCCTCGTCTCGAGCCGCAACCCCGACGACCTCCCGGCCTTCTGCGCCAAGATCGTTGAGGAGTTCGCCGAGGGAGCGCACGAGGTCGCCGACGCCGGCGCGACGGCGGGCTAGTTCGCTTCGGACCCCGGGCGCTCGCTGCTGGCGGGCGCTCGGGCAGTCCCCCAGCGCACCCGCAGGCGGGCGCTCGGGCAGTCCACCCGGATGAGGGGGCCGACCCCATCCATGGGGCCCCGGCAGGTGCGGGCATCCATGCCCGCACAGCTCATCCGGGCGGACAACCCGAGCGCCCGCCCCGGAAGCGCACGGAACCCCGAACAACGGCGCACCGAGGACACACCGGAGCGCTACGGATCGCCCCAGCGTCGTCGTGCGAGAGGCGTGGGGCGATTTCGTCGCGATCGGCGCGGCCGTTCGAAGCCGAACGTCCCAAACGTGCACGTATAGGGGCACGTCCGGGACGTTCGAGCCTGAGGGACGCCCTGCGACCTCCCCAGCCGCCCGAACCCGTTCCCCTCGGTGCCATCAGCCGCGCCGGAGACCCGCCCGCGGGGCGGAGAGCGGGACGCCACCCACCCATCCGCCTCTCACCACACCAAAGAAAAAACCCCGCTCTTGCGGGGTTTTCTCTGGGTACAGGGAGGAGAGATATTTGGTTGCGCGGGGCCCGCGATAGGGCGACGGTGTTTTGGCCGAAGGGCCCGTCTCGTGTATGGCCTTGCGCTGTGATTCGAAGGTAGCCGCCCCGCCGCCCCTGTGAACCCCCGGGACCGTGCTCGTGGGGGCCAGACGGTTCTGCCGGTCCAAACCGCTGGTTATGGGTCAGGCGACCTCGTCGTGCGGCTCGCCGGGGCCGCGGCGCCGGCGCAGGAATGCGACGAACTCGCGCTCGTCTCGCGAAAGGGAACCGCTCGCGCGGACGACGATGACGAACCTGCGCGGGAAGCGCAGCCCCTCGACCGGCTTGGCCACGAGCCTGTCGCGGCCCTCGTCGAGCGCCAGTCGCGACAACAGCACGGGGGCCGAGCGCTGGAGCGCTTCGCGTTTCGCGACCGAGGTGCTTCCGACCTCGACGAGCGGGCTGAGCGAGCCGAGGCCGCGGTCGGCGAGCACCGCCTCGACCGAGCGCCGGTCGTGCGCGCCCGGATCGCGCATCACCAGCGGTGTCGAGAGCAGGAGTCGCACGGGGATCGAGTCGCGGTGGTGCCAGGGGTGCGAGCTCGGTACGGCGACGATCACCTCGTCGTCGAGCAGGTCGAGCTCCTCGAGCCGGTCGCCGACGCGCTCGTTCGCGTCGCGCGCGGTGATCCCGATCTCGGCCCGGGTGTCGGCGACCATCCGCCGGACCGCGTAGGAGTTGGCCACGGTGAGCTCGATCGGGTTGTGGCGCATTCCATCGGCCTGATGGGCGACGAGCTCGGGCGGCAGATGGAATTCGGCGATCGTGTGCGAGACCGCGAGCCGGATCGGGCTGCGCTCCTCGGCGACCCCTCCGAGCAGACCCTCGACCACCTCTGCCTGGTCGAGCAGCCGCCTTGCCTCGGGATAGAGCCGGCGGCCCGCGTCGGTCAACGTGACGCCGCTCGGCGAGCGCTCGAGCAGCGAGACCCCCGCGATCGCCTCGAGCGAGCGCAATCGCTTCGACAGCGCCGGCTGGCTGATCCGCAGCGCGACCGCAGCCCGCCCCAGCGTCCCGAGGTCGGCGGCCGAGCAGAAGGCGCGCAGCTCGGGGATGTCCGGAGTGCGTATCGGCCGCCGCGCCGTCATCGCAGCCGCCCGAGACCTACAGCCCGTTCCGGGGCGGGCGGCTCGGTTCGCGGCCGGGCGGCTGCGTCGGTGGTGGGCCGGGATCGGGCGGCGACCACTCTCGCGCCACGGTCTCACCGGGCTCGAGCTCGATCAACTCGCCGTAGTGGCGCAACTCGAGCGGCGGGCCGGAGACGTGCTCGTAGCGGGCCTCGCCGGCGACGATCTCGACGCGCAGGAGCGTTTCGCAGTAGGTCAGTCGGAACGCGATTCGCCGCAGGGAGTGGGGGAGCCGCGGCGCGAACTCGATCCGCCCGCCGATGTCGCGCATGCCGCCGAACCCCGCGACGACGATCAGCCACGAGCTGGCGAGCGCCGCCAGGTGGACGCCGTCGCCGGTGTTGCCGTGAATGTCGGAGATGTCGGTCAGCACCGCCTCCGCGAAGTAGTCGAACGCGAGGTCGAGGTGCCCGACCTCGGCGGCGATGATCCCCTGCGGGGTGACCGACAGCGACGAGTCGCGGACCGTGATCGCTTCGTAGTAGTCGAAGTCGCGCGCCTTCTCCTCGGCGGTGAACGCATCGCCGCGCTTGTAGAGCGCCAGCACCAGGTCGGCCTGCTTGACCACCTGCGACCGGTAGAGGACGAAGTACGGGTAGTGCAGGAGCATCGGATAGTTCTCGTCGGAGTCCGAGCGGAACTCCCAGCGGCGGTGACGCGTGAAGTTGTCGTCCTGCGGATGCACCCCGAGGTCCTCGTCGAACGGGATCCAGATCCGCTCGGCCGCCCGGCGCCAGCTCTTGACCTCGTCCTCGGTCACCCCGAGCGCCTCCGACTCGGCCGGGTGGCGCTCGACGGCCTCCGCGGCACCGAGCATGTTTCGCTGAGCCATCAGGTTCGTGTAGGCGTTGTCGTCGACGAGCGCCGTGTACTCGTCGGGGCCGGTGACGCCGTCGATGTGGAAGTTGCCCTGCGGGCCCGTGCTCCCGAGCGATCGCCAAAGCCGGGCGGTCTCGACGAGCAGCTCGAGCCCGTAGTCGCGCTCGAACTCGCAGTCGCCGGTGACCTCGATGTGGCGGATCACCGCATCGGCGATGTCGGCCGAGACGTGGAAGCCCGCGGTCCCGGCGGGCCAATAGGCCGAGCACTCCTGGCCCTCGATCGTCCGCCACGGGAAGGCGGCGCCCTTGAAGCCGAGCGTCGCGGCGCGCTCGCGCGCCATGTCGAGCGTCGAGTGGCGCCAGCGAAGCGCGTCGGCCGCGGCGCTCGGCGCGGTGTAGGTGAGCACCGGCAGCGTGAACGTCTCCGCGTCCCAGAATGTGTGCCCGTCGTAGCCCGGACCGGTCAGGCCCTTCGCGGGGATCGCCCGGCGCTCGGCGCGGACCGAGCTCTGGAGCGCCTGGAAGATCGCGTAGCGGATCGCCTGCTGGAGCTCGGGGTCGCCGTCGATCTCGACGTCGGCTCGGCTCCAGAAGTCGTCGAGGAAGTCGCGCTGGTGCTCGAGCAGCTCGTCGAAGCCGGCATGCCGGGCCGAGGCGAGCGCGGCGTCGACCTGATCGCGGATCGACGGCAGCGAGCGATGCGCCGACCAGCCGTAGGCGACGTACTTCGTGACGACGAGCGACTCGCCCTCGTCGAGCTCGGCGGCGACGGTCAGGCGGCCGAGGTCGGCGGTCGACTCGACGCTGCAAACCGTCCCGTCAGGCCCGTCGATCAGGTGGTCCATCGCCGCCGCGATCCGCAGCCCGGAGCGCTCGGTCGAGTGGATCAGCATCGCGCGGAGCTCGTGCGTCATGTCCTGTTCGGCGACGAGCGGCTCGGCCAGGGCGGCCGCGGCGCGAGGGTCCTTGGACTGCTCGGGGACCGGCTCGTTGGCGACGAGCTCGGACTGGATGACGACGCGCGCGTCGTCGCCGACCGGGCGCACCTCATAGCGGACCGCAGCGACCGAGCGCTGCCAGAACGAGACCAGGCGGGTCGAGGAGATCTCGACCTCGCGCCCGGACGGGGAGCGCCAGCGAACCTGGCGGCGCAGGGTGCCGGCCCGCAGGTCGAGCTCGCGCTCGTGGGCGAGGAGCTCGCCGTAGCGGACGTCGAGCACCTCGTCGTCGACCATCAGCCGGATCACCTTGCCGTTCGTCACGTCGACGACGGTCTGGCCGGCCTCGGGGTAGCCGTACCCGGCCTCGGCGTAGGGGAGCGGACGCGACTCATAGAAGCCGTTCAGGTAGGTCCCGGGAATGATGTGCGGCTCGCCCTCATCGAGGTTGCCGCGCAACCCGACGTGCCCGTTCGAGAGCGCGAACAGCGTCTCCGTCCGCGCGAGCGCATCGAGGTCGAGCGCCCGCTCGCGCAGCGACCAAGGTTCGACCGAGAGCAGCGGCTCGTCGCTCAAAGCAGCTCCTCGAGATCGGCGACCACGACATCCGCACCGTGCTCGCGAAGCGCCTCGGCGTGACCCGCGCGGTCGACGCCCACGACGTAGCCGAAGTCACCGGCCCTGCCCGCCTCGACGCCGGCGAGCGCATCCTCGAAGACCGCTGCGTGCCCCGGCTCCGCGCCGAGCTCTCTGGCAGCCTCGAGGAAGGTGTCGGGCGCCGGCTTGCCCGGCAGCCCACGCTCGGCGGCGACGCTGCCGTCGACCCTGGTCTCGAACAGGTCGGCGATCCCGGCGGCGTCGAGGATGACCGGCGTGTTCCGAGACGAGGAGACGACCGCGGTGCGAAGCCCGGCGTCGCGAGCAGCTCGCAGGTAGTCGATCGATCCGCTGAAGACCTCGACGCCGTCGCGCTCGATCAACTCGCCGACGAGGTCGTTCTTTCGCCGCGCCACTCCGTGCACGCTCTCCGCCTCGGGCGGGTCGGAGTCCTCGCCCTCCGGCAGCTCGATCTCACGCGAGGCGAGGAAGTCGCGGACTCCGGCCTCCCGCGGCTTGCCGTCGACGTGGCGGGTGTAGTCGGTCGGCTCGAACTCGCGGAACTCCGAACCGTCGCGCTCGGCGCGCGCGCGGAGCAGCTCGTCGAACGTCTGCTTCCACGCCGCGGCGTGGACGTCGGCCGTCCGCGTGAGGACGCCGTCGAGGTCGAACAGCAGCGTGGTGATGTCGTCGGGGAGCCCGAGCACTCGGATACATTCCCAAAAACCATGGCCGACGCATCCCGACCCTTCGACGTCGTCCTCTTCGGCGCGACCGGCTTCACCGGCGGACTGACCGCCGAGTACCTCGCCGCCCACTCCCCGCAGGGCTCGAAATGGGCGATCGCGGGCCGCAACGCGGACAAGCTCGAGCGCGTCCGCGAGCGGCTCAGCGCCCTGGCGCCCGAGGGGGTCGAGGTGGGGACGGTGCGCGCCGACGTCACCGACGCCTCCTCGCTCGCCGAGCTCGCACGCTCCGCGCGGGTGATCGCGACGACGGTCGGGCCCTACGTGAACTACGGCGAGCCGCTCGTGCGCGCATGCGCCGAGGCCGGCACCGACTACCTCGACCTGACGGGGGAGCCCGAGTTCGTCGACCGGATGTACGTCGAGTACAACGACCGCGCGCTCGCAAGCGGCGCTCGTCTGATCCACTGCTGCGGTTTCGACTCGATCCCGCACGACCTCGGCGTGCTTCACACGGTCGAGCGGCTCCCGCAGGGCGCGGCGCTCGAGATCGAGGGCTTCGTCCGCGCCGACGCGCAGTTCTCCGGCGGGACGTTCCATTCGGCGATCACCGGGTTCTCGCGCCCGAAGCAGAACGTCGATGCGGCCAAGGCACGCAAGCGGGTCGAGCCGCGACCGGGCGGTCGCAAGGCGCACGGCATCCGCAGGCGCCCGCACCGCGAGCCGGCGATCGACGGCCACTGGGCTGTCCCGATGCCGACGATCGACCCGCAGATCGTCCTGCGCTCCGCGAGAGCGCTCGAGCGCTATGGGCCCGAGTTCTCCTACGGCCACTACGCCGACGTGAAGCGCCTACCGGTTGCGCTCGGTGCCGTCGCCGGCATCGGCGGCGCGTTCCTCGGCGCCCAGATCCCGCCGGTCAAGCGCCTGATGCTGTCGCGGATCGACGCTGGTTCAGGGCCATCGCAGGAGCGCCGCGAGCGCTCGTGGTTCCGCGTCCGCTTCGTCGGCCGTGGCGGCGGGCGGAGGGTCGTGACGCAGGTCTCCGGAGGCGATCCCGGCTACACCGAGACGGCGAAGATGCTCGCCGAGGCGGCGCTCTCGGTCGCCCACGACGACCTTCCGCAGACCGCCGGTCAGGTGACGACCGCGCAGGCGATCGGCCGGCCGCTCATCGACCGGCTCGACGCGGCGGGAATCAGGTTCGAGACCCTCGAGGAGGGGCCGGCCTAGCGACCCGGGGGCGGCTGCTCGGTCGAGCAGCGACTCAACGCATCGGCATAGAAGCCGACGTAGCTCGCCCACTCCGCGGACCAATACTCCGATTCGTGGCCCCCGGGCCCGCGCTTGGACTCGAGCCGCCCGGTCGGCGCTAGCTCGGCCTCGAGCGTGTCGACGCCGGGCTCCAACGGGTCGGACTCCCCGATGTCGACCCAGAGCTCCGTGTCGCCCGCGAAGCCCTCGGGGTCCGACTCCGCAGCGCCGAGGACGTCGTGGCCGGCGAAGTCATCGGCGTCGTCGAAGGCACCCTCGGGGGTCTCCTCGAACGAGCGCCAGAGGGCGGGGGAGTGCCCCGCCGCTGCGCAGAATCCGTCCGGGTCGAGGCGCGCGAGGTCGAGCGCGCCGAACCCGCCCATCGAGATGCCGCCGATCGCGACCCGGCCGGGGTCGGTGCCGAGCCGACGCTCGAGCTCCGGGATGAGCTCCTCGGTGACGTAGGAGCCCCAGTCGCCGTCGGCTCGGTCGTGCCAGTAGGAGGACTCGCCGCCGTAGGGGAACGCGAACACCGGCGCCCGCGATCCGGCCGCCGCGATCCCATCGAAGAGGCCCTGCTCGTCGAGCTGGCTGCGCTCGTCCTGTCCGCGGCCATGGAGGAACACGACGAGCGGCCTCCCCTCGGAGCCCCCCGGAGGCTCGACGACCTCGACCGGGAGGGTCTCGCCGACCGCGGCGCTCTCGACCTCGAACCGGCTCTCGGTGACTCGGCCGATGTCGGTGCTCTGAGCCGGCGCCATCTCGTCGTCGGCGAGCAGCGTGAGGATCGCGGCCACGATCCCGAGCGCCGCGACGCCGAGCGCGATGGCGGTGACCAGCGCGACGCTGAAGTCGGAGCGTTCGCGGTCTTCGCCGGCCACCGTGGCGATCTTTCCAGAACGGAGGCGGGCTCCCCGAGTGCCCGATGTCACCGGGCCGAGCGTTCGGCGTTGGTAGAGGTGTCGGTGTGAACGTCAGCCTGAAGACATTCCGCATCGTCGCGTTGACCGAGGCGACGACCTTCCTCCTGTTGCTCGTCCTCGGCACCGCCGTCGACCAGCTGTTCGGCGAGCGCCTCGGGGTGACCGTGCTCGGCCCGATCCACGGTCTGCTGTTCGTCGCCTACGTCCTGATCGCGCTCGGGATTCGCGAGCGCGAGGGCTGGACGTCGAAGCAGACGGTCACGATCCTGCTGGGCGCTGTGCTCCCGTTCGGCGGCTACGTCGTCGATCGCTGGCTCGTCCGCCGCGAGTCCGAGCTGCCGGCGACCTGACCTCGGCGCGGCCGTCGAGCCGCGCCGCCCTGGACCGCGGTGCGACACTCGCTGCGGTGGCGAAGCGAAGGAAACGCGAACGCGCCCGGCGCGAGCCGCCGGCCACGGTCGACTACGTCGACGACGACGGCGGCGTCCTGCGGCTCCGCCAAGCCCTCTCACCCGGCTCGATCGCGAAGATCCGCGAGGTCAGCGCGACGGGCGCCGTGTCGGTCGACGACGCCTGGGCGCGGCGCGAGGAGCTCCTGTTCGAGCGCCTCGCGGTGAGTTGGGAGATCGCCGGCATGCCGATCACCGAGCAGGCGATGTTGCTCGGGAGATTGCGGATGGCGAATTCCGAGGAGCTGGCGTGGGTAAGGCGGACACTCGCGCGCCACGTCGAGGACCACTTGCCCGAGCTAGCCGACCGATGACAGCCGAACGCCGCCTGCACCCAGCCAGCAGGGCGGTGATTCTCGGGCTGCTCCTAGTCGCCGGCGGCCTCGTCTTCCAGCAGATCGCCTCGCTCGCGATCGCCACGTTGATCACGATCCTGATGGCGATCCCGCTCGAGGCTCTGGCGAACTACCTGAATCGGTATCGCATCCCGCGAGCGATCGGCGCGTTGATCGGGATCCTGATCGGCGCCGCCGTGCTGACGGGCGTGCTGATGTTGGTGATCCCGCCGCTGGTCGAGCAGACCGACATGCTGATCAGCCAGATCCCCGAGGTCGTCGACTCGCTCGAGGGACAGATCGATGGGATAACCGGTGACTCGACCGGCTCGGCCGCGATGAGCGTCCAGAGTTTCTTCGAGGGCATCATCTCGGATCCCGGTCAGCTCGCCGGGCCCGTCGCCTCGATTGGCCTGTCGATCGCGAGCGGCCTCGGCGCGATCGTGCTGATAGTCGTAACCGCGTTCTACATGGCGGTCCGGCCCGAGCCGCTGACCTCGGGATTGCTCGCGCTCGTGCCTCCGGATCGCCGCGGCTGGGCGCGTGAGGTGATGGCGCGGCTGCGGCGGGCCTGGGTCGGCTGGATGCAGGGCGTCGGGGTCGACATGCTCCTGACCGGTGTCCTCGTCTACGTCGGGCTGCTGCTGATCGGCCTCGACTACGCGATCGTCTTCGCCGTCTTCTCCGCGGTGCTCGTGATCATCCCCTACTTCGGAGCGATCCTCGGCGCGATCCCGCCGATCCTGATCGGACTCGCCGACTCTCCGGAGAAGGCGCTATTGGCACTCGGCGTCTACGTGGTCGTCCAGCAGATCGAGAGCAACGCGACGATCCCGCTCGTGATGGCCGATCGGGTCAAGCTCCACCCGGCCGTCGTCGCCATCGGCGTCGTCGTCGTCGGGCAGTTGTTCGGCTTCGTCGGGCTGATCGTCGCCGTGCCGATCCTGTCGGCGGCGGTGATCCTCGTCGACGAGCTCTGGGTCAAGCGGACCGAGGCCGAGCGGGGGATCAGCACCGTGTCGGACCCACTCCCGGGCGAGCTGGCGCTCGCGGATGCCGCTCAGTCGCCGCCGGGATCGGCTCCGCTGCGCGGCGACGGCGAGCCCGGCGTGGTGCTCCCGCCTGGGACGACGCCCCGTCGTTCGCCGAGCACGACCGATTAGCAGGGGCCGCCTCGCGACCTGGTGCTCAGACGAGTAGCAGGGTGGCGACGATCGCCGCGGGCGTCAGCACGAGTGAGAGGTTCCCGAACGCACGCTGCCAGCCGCCGCGGTAGCCGACGCTGTCGAAGAGCATCAGCGCTACGACGTGGGCGAGGTTGATCAGCGCCGTGAAGCCGGCGATCAGGATCGCGACCGAGCAGTTGTTCAGATCCGTGAGGCTCGCTCCTTCGCAACCGGCGACGATCACGACCAGGACGATGATCCCGAGGAGCGCGACGATGATTCCGAAGATGTCGCGGACCGAGAACGTGGGGAGGTTGGCGGACTCGCCCTCGGTCTCCGGCTCGGGGTGCTCGTCGGCGCCGACCCCCGAGCGCTCGCGCTCGGCTATGCCCTCGCCGCTGTCACCGACGACGACGTGGATCACCGGCATGTCGTACTCGCGCCTGGCATCGTCGAAGATCTCGTTCTCGAGCCAGAGACCGTCCTCGGACGCGTGCGTGAGGATCAGGATCTCCTGCGGATCGAAGTCGCCGACCGAATCGGCGAGCGCGAGCTTCGGATCGGCGTCGCCGATGTCACCGCTGACTTCGATGCCCTCCGCTCGCAGCGTCTCGATCGAGCGGTCCATGCGCTCCGTCGCGTCTTCGCGAGGTGCGTCGACATCGCCCATCGCATGGTGAAACTGGTCGCGCGCGAGCGCCGGAGCGACGACGTGGACCCGCGCGTTCGAGCCGTCGAGGTGGCGAACGACCTCGTCGCGCAGCTCCTGCCCCTCGATCGCCGCGGCGGCGATCACGAGCAGCCGGCCGACGGCTGGATCGGGCACGTTTCCACTCGTGCTCTCGGTGCTCTGATCGTCTGGGCGCTCGGGTTCAGAAGCCATCGCAGAGGTGTTTGCCCTTGCCATCCGTGGTACAAACGATATAGGCGACGTTCAAACCTGGGTCGCCGCGAACCCTCTCTTTAGAGCCGCTTTACTTGCCGCGAAAGCGGTTTTCCTAGTGGGGCGCTCGGGTATCTATTTATTGTGACTGGAACCATGACTGAGATCCCTGCGCTGCGCGACCTCCTCGCGCGTGGTGCCGAAGTGGGACATATCGAGCTGTCCGAGCTCGAGGAGGTCCTCGCCGACGCCGAGCTCGACGAGGAAGCCACGTCCGCTGTTCACGAGGACATCGAGTCCCGTGGCATCAGCGTGCGCGACGATCGCACCGAGACGCCGCAGCCGACGACCTATCGCCCTGACGAGCTCAACATCGCCACGGCCGATGCCCTCCAGCTCTTCTACCGCGAGGCATCGCGCCACCCGCTGCTCAAGAAGGACGAAGAGGTCGCTCTCGCGAAGGCGATCGAGCGTGGCGATCTCGCCGCCAAGGAGCGGATGATCAACTCGAACCTGCGTCTGGTCGTATCGAACGCGCGTCGTTACGAGAACCAGGGCCTGCCCCTGCTCGACCTGATCCAGGAGGGCAACATCGGGCTGATCCGCGCCGCGGAGAAGTTCGACTGGCGCCGCGGCTTCAAGTTCTCGACCTACGCGACGTACTGGATTCGCCAGGCGATGCAGCGTGCTCTCGAGACCCGCTCGCGGACCATCCGGCTCCCGACCACCCTCGCTCAGCAGGAGCGGCGGATCGGGCGTGCCGAGCGCCAGCTCGCCACGAAGCTGGGCCGCGAGCCGACGATCGAAGAGGTCGCCTCGGCGGCGGAGCTCTCGCCCGAGCAGGTCATGTTCGTGCGCGACGCCCCGCGTGCGGTGACCAGCCTCGACCGTCCGGTCGGCGAGGCCGAGGACGCGACGCTCGGTGAGTTCGTGCCCAGCGACGCGCCGGCGCCCGAGGACGAGGCGACGGTCACGCTCGGCACCGAGGCCCTGCGCCGCGCGCTCTCGCAGCTGCCCGAGCAGGAGGAGAAGGTCGTACGCCTCCGCTACGGCATCAACGGCGACAAGGGCCGGCCGCTCGAGGCGATCGGCCGCGAGCTCAAGGTCTCGCCGGAGCGAGTCCGCGAGATCGAGCGCCGCGCGCTCAGCCGTCTGAGCGAGAACCGCGAGCTCGACGCCCTGCGCGAGGTCGAGGCGGCCTAGCGCAGCGACCCGCGGACGCCGCGGGAGCGTAAATCAGTTGAAGGGAGGGTCCGGTAGCCGCGAGGCGCCGGGCCCTTCTTCGTTTCGGGGTCCCGGAGCCGCGGCGGGGGTCAGGCCGCGGCGACCTCGTCGAGCGCTTCGTCGCGGCCGGCGAAGACACCGAGCAGCGTGCCCACGCCCGTCAGGTCGAGTAGCCGCCTGACCTCGGCACCCGGGCAGCAGACGACGAGCCGGCGACGCTCGAGCCCGTCGATCTTGCGCTGAGCCTCGACGAGCAGGCTGATGCCGGTGGAGTCGATGAAGTCACAACGCGAGAGGTCGATCAGGATCGACCCGTCACCGGTCCCGATGGCCTCGCCGATCCTCGCCCGGAGGTCCGGCACGGTCGCCTGGTCGAGTTCGCCGACCACTCCGAGCGTGTAGACGCCGCGCGCGTATCCGGCTTCGACTGTGAACGAGCTGCTCAGCTGCGGGTCCTTTCGGGTTCCGTGCTCGCGGTGCCATCCGAGGCTCCACGGGGCGGATCGGCGGCGCATCTTAACCTGCGCTTCGCATCTGACCGGGACCCACTCGGAGCCTGGAGGACTACAGTCGCCCGACGCGTCCGTTCGGGGATCGGCGAGATGAAGACAGCGCGGACGGCGAGCGTGAGGACCCAGCCGAACCAGGCACCCCGCGCCACCGCGACGACGCGGGGTTTGCTGGCCGGAATCCTCGTAGCCGCGACGATCCTCGCCCTCGACTTCGTGCTCGCCGGGATGTCGGCGACGATCACCGGCGCGTTCGTGCTCGCACCCTTCGCGGCGGCCGTCTACGCCGACGCGCGCCGCACCGCGATCGTCGCGCTGATCGCGACGGCGCTCGCGGCTGCGAGCTTCCTGTGGCACGGTGGCGTCGCCGATCCCGGGCACGGCGTGAGGACGGCGGTCGTATTCATCGGGTCGGGGTTCGCGGTGTTCGCGGCGGCGGCGCGGACGCGGGCCGCGACGCGCTCGCGACGGCTCGAGATCCTCGATGCCTTCGGCGACATAGCGATCTCGACCGATACGGGAGCGGTCCTCGACCGGATCGAGGCGATGCTCGTCCCAGAGGTCGCCGACCTCTGCCTGCTCGACGTCGTCGAGCCCGATGGCGGGGTCAGCCGGCTCGCGGAGCTCGGGTCGGCATCGCGCGGCGACGGCGCCAGCCTGCCGAGCGCCTGGCTGGGCCCTTTCTCGCGCGGCGGCGCCGAGGTCGCCCCCCGCCCGGTGGTGCTCACCCGCACCGACCGCGAGGATTCGCCCACCGAAGTCGGCTCCGAGCTCGCGCGCGCCGGCATCGCCTCCGCGATGGCGGCTCCGCTGACGATCCGAGGCGAGACGCGCGGCTCGCTGCTGCTCGGGCGGGTCCCCGGTCGCGCGCGATTCAGCGCCGGCGACGCAGGCTTCGCCTCCGCACTCGCCGGTCGCGTAGCCCTCGTGCTCGAGAACTCGGGCCTGAGCCGTGAGCTGACCGGGGTCGAGGCACGGCTGCGATCGGTCGTCTCGCTGATCGATGACGCCGTGCTGATCAGCGATCCCGGCGGGAGGATCGTCTTCGTCAACGCTGCGGCGGAGTCGCTCTTCGGACTCGACGGCGAGGCCGAGATGCTCGGCGTTTCGCGCGAGGAGCTGCTCGGGGAGCTGCGGACCCGGACCGAGTCCGGGGATTCGATCGAGACCGACCGCCTGTTCAGCCCTGAGGCGGGGGAGATGGCGGCGCGCCTGTCGCTGCCCAACCGCGCAGAGGTCTGGGCGCGCGTTCGCACGCGGCGGATCGCCGGCGAATCGGGTGAGCCCGATCATCTCCTGACGACGATCGGGGATCAGTCCGACGTCAGGCGGGCGGCGTTCGCGCAGTCGTTGCTCGCGCGGACGGGCGGACTCCTCGTCCACTCGTCGGAGTACCGCAAGACCCTCGACGATGTCGCCCGGCTCGTCGTCGGCGAGTTCGCCGATCACTGTTCGATCAACCTGCCGGGCGAGGGCGGCGTCATCGAGCAGGTCGCCGTCGCCAACACCCAGCAGCACCGCCGCGCTGCGGCGATCCAGCTTCGCGAGCGCTACCCCGTCCGCGCCGGCGACGACGACCCGATCGCCCGGTGTCTCGCGAGTGGCGAGCCACTGCTGCTCCCGAGATCGGCCGAGATGACCGAGCAGCGCGCCCGCGACGAGACCGAGCGCTCGCTGATGCGCGAGGTGGGGCACGGATCGAGCCTGATCGTCCCGATGCGCTCCGGCGAGCGCATGATCGGAGTGATGGCCTTCACGAACCGCGAGGGCGGGCGGGCGTTCAGCGAGTTCGACCTCGAGATCGCGGTCGCGCTGGGACTTCGGGCGGGCGAGGCGATCGATAACGCCCGTCTCGCCACCGAACGCGCTCGCGTGGCCGAGATCCTCCAGCGCGAGCTGCTCCCGGCCAGGCTGCCGGTGATCGACGGCTGGGCGACGGCATCGATGTACCGGCCGGCCGGCGAGGTCAACCAGGTCGGCGGCGACTTCTACGACGCCTTCGAGGTGGACGGCGGCTGGGCGGTGATCCTCGGCGATGTCGTCGGGCGCGGGGCGAACGCGGCCTCGCTCACCGCCGAGGCTCGCCACACCCTGCGCACGGCCCTGACGCTGTCGGCCGACCCCGAGCAGGCGCTCGAGATCCTCGACGCTGGTTTTCGCCGCCGCTCCGGAGCCCGGCTCTGCTCGGTCGCGATAGCGATCCTCGGTGGCCCGTCCTCGCCGGGGGAGGTCCGGGTGTGGAGCGCCGGGCATCCGCTGCCGTTGCTCGTTCGCGGCGGCACGGCGTTCGAGGTCGGAGAGCCGGGGCCGCTGCTGGGCATCGAGCTCGAGCCGAGCTGGCCCGAGACCTCACTCGAGCTCGAACCCGGCGATCAGCTCGTCATCTACACCGACGGCGTCATCGAGGCTCGGGGCGAGAGCGAGCGCTTCGGTATCGGTCGAATGCGCGCGACGGTGGCCTCGGCCTCCGAGCCCGCCGAGGCGATAGCGGCGGTCGAGGCGGCGCTTCGCAGGTTCCTGCCGGACGAGCTCGAGGACGACGCGGCGATGGTCGTCCTGCGGCGCTCGACGGGCCGTGCGCAGGGTGTCCGCTCCCGGGGGCCCTCGCGCCGGGCCGGCGGCTGAGAGCCCGGACCGAGCGGGCAATCCTCGATTCACGGGGCGCGTCGGGCGGTTGGACCAGCGGTGCTCGGGTATCCCTTCGGTGTGCGTAAGGGCTTTCTGAAAAGCGATGCGCTCGAGCTCAGCCTCGATTCGGACCTGACCAACGCGGCGGTCGCCCGCCGCGAGGTGGGTGCGTACGCGTTCGCCGCCGGCTTCGACGAGGAGGCGGTCCAAGCCGCCCGGACCGTCGTGACCGAGGCGTTCACGAACGCCGCTTCGCATGCCTATGAAGAGGGCGAGGGACCGATCGAGATCGAGGCCCGAGCCGATGGGCCCGCCCTGACGGTCGTCGTCCGCGATTACGGCGACGGCATCAAGCCCTCACCCATCGCGAGCCAGGGACACGGTCGCCTCGGGTTGCTGATGATCGCCGCGCTCGCCGAGCTCTGTCAGATCCGGCGCCTGCGCCCTCGCGGCACCGAACTGCTGGCCGTGATCACCCGTTCGGGCGAGCCCTCCGCTCCGACCGGGCTCCGCACCTCCCGGTCCGAGCCGCGCACGCTCGTCGCCTGAGCCGGCGCCGACGGACTGAGCCGCCCGCCGCGCTCGGCGAATCGAGCGCCGCGTCAGCCGACCCGAGCGTGCTCGCGCGCCTCGTTGACGGACTCCGCGTCCGTGGCGGTGCGCCGGCCGCCCGCACGGACCGCCGAGAGCACCTCCGACGCGAGCTTCGCACCCTCCTCGGGTCGCTCGGGCGTCGCCGTGATCCGCACGACGACGTCGTCGCCGTCGAGTTCCTCGAGCGCGATGTGCGGCGGATAGCGGGTCGCCGTCGTAAGCGTCTCGCTGAGCCGGCGCTGAACCGCCGTCGGTGTCGTGTCGGCCGAGAATCGCGCCTTCATCTCGACGCGGTCGGGCTCACGCAGAGGGACGACCGCGAGCGTCAGCAGGACGCTGTTGGGCACCATGATCCGGTCGGCTCCGTCGATGAGCGTCGTGTAGAAGAGCCCGAGCTGACCGACCACGCCCTCGACGTTCCCGGCCATCGCACCGCCCTGTAGGCGCACGCGCTCACCGACCCGGAAGGGGCGGGTCGAGAGCAGCACCATGCCGGCGAAGAGGTTGCCGATCGTCTGCTGGGCGGCGAGACCGAGCACGACGGCTGTGAACGCGCCGCCGACCGCGAGCGTGTCGGCGTTCAGGCCGGCTATCCGCAGCGCCACGATGATCATCACCCCGACGGTCGCGAGCCGGATGATGAACCCCAGCGTTCCGGCGAGACCCGGGTCGAGGCGCCGGAAGAGCGTCGGCGCGAGGCCTTGACCGAGGTTGCGGGCGAGAGCCCAGCCGAGCACGACGAGCAGTCCGACCGTGGCGATCCTCGCCTCCGTCGCGTAGCCCGGGAACAGATCCTGGCGCTGTGAGAAGCCGACCAGCACCGCCGCGATCGCGATCACGAGCACGACCACTCCGCCGCGGGCACGTCCGACCTTGCTCCGGTCGACCTCGCCGGCGAGCCCGACCTGGCGCCAGACCTCGGTCCGCGACTCGAAGAGCTCGCGTGCCTTAGCGCCCTTTATTCCCTGCTTATTCGGTTCTTTTCCCTTCAACATCGACGCGTCACCATAGGACCCTTCGAGGGGGGTTGTGAACCCATCTGACGGTGGCGTCGGTCACACGCCGCGACGGTCTCGCGGAGTGCCCGGTTCCGCTCCCGCACCTATAGTCGGCGCGGTGAGCCGAACGTCCCTGAGCGAGAGAGCCCTCCACGGCGCAGCCGGCGGCGCCCGCCGATGACCGCCAACGCGCCTCCCGCCGAGCGCCGCCGCCAGATCCTCGACGCCGCCGCCCGCGTCTTCGCGCGTCGGGGCTTCCACGCCTGTCGCGTCTCCGACATCGCCACGGAGGCGGGGGTCGCCCACGGGCTGCTCTACCACTACTTCCGCTCGAAGGAGGAGGTGCTCGACGAGCTCTTCGTCGAGCGCTGGGAGCTGCTCCTGCGTGCGATCGCCTCGGCGGACGCGAAACCGATCAGCCCGCGCGAGAAGCTCGATGAGGTCGCCGGTTTCATCATCGACTCCTACCGCCGCGATCCCGACCTGATGAAGGTGATCATCGTCGAGGTCACGCGGGCCGCGAACTCGTTCGGGCGTACGCACCTCGACGAGATCCGCCGCGCCTACGACCTGATCGCCCAGATCGTGCGCGGAGCGCAGTCCGACGGGGTCTTCCGCTCGGACGTCGACCCTCTGTTCGCGTCGCTGTGGTTCTACGGTTCGATCGAGCAGCTGCTCTCGGGCTGGATCTTCGAGCTGATCCCCGGTGCCGACGCCGACTACGACCGCGCCCGTCGCGATCTCGTCGAGACGATCGCCAGCGGGCTCGAAGCGCGTTGACCCGCCGAGCGGATCGCGCTGCGGCCGCCGGCTCTGGTTTGATTGAGCCCGCGCGCGGTCAGGAGGGCTCGAACGGCCCGTGTCGATCGTCGATGGAGAAGCCTTGAACAACGATCTCGTAAAGCGACTCGCCTGGAGCGGCATGCTGGCCGGCGCCGGCGCCCTGGCCGCGATCGCGGCCAACCGCGTCGCCGCGGTGGTCTACCGCCGGGTCTTCGGAGAGGATCCGCCCGAATGAGTCCCGAGCCCGAACCCCGGCCCGTCGCCGAGCCGCGCAAGGACGATCCTTCGCAGCTGTCGGTCGGCGAGCTCGTCATCGACGTCTCCGAGCGCACCTCCGGGCTCGTCCGCGAGGAGATCGCGCTCGCCAAGGCCGAGGTCTCCGAGAAGGTCTCCAAGCTCGTCAAGGGCTCGGTCGTCGGCATCGCCGCCGGAATCTTCGCGCTGCTCGGCCTGGCGATGATCATGCACGCCTTCGCCTGGCTGCTGAACGACCTCTTCTTCGGCGACAACGTCTGGCTCGGCTTCCTCGTCGAAGCGGTTCTGTTCTTCGTGATCGCGGCGATCGCCGGTCTCGTCGCCTTCAAGGCGGTCAAGGGCGGAGCCCCGCCCACGCCCGACATGGCGATCGAAGAGGCCAAGCGGACCAAGCAGACGCTGAGCGGCTCGACGACCCCCGAGCCCGTTGCGAAGAAGGCGGAGGGCTGATGGCGAACGAACCCGTCTACAGGGCCGGAGCCGGCGAGCCGGTCGGTCGTCCGAGCGCCGGAGCGCCCGGGCGCACCTCCGAGCAGATCCGCGCCGACATCGAGCGACAGCGAAACGAGCTCGGCCAGTCGGTCGACGTGCTGCGGACTCGCGTCAACGAGCTCACGGACTGGCGCCGGCAGGTGGAGGCGCATCGGACCGAGCTGACTGTTGCAGCGGGCGTTGTGGGCTTTGTCATTGGTGTGCGGCTGATCGCACGCTGGCGCCGTAGCTAGCGCAGCTCGGTCCTCAACGGGGCGGGGCCTGCAAAGCGGCGCCACTCGGGGTCATCGATCGGTCGTGTGCGGAGCACACTTCCCTCCCTGCTTCCCCCGATTGGCTTGCTTTTCGGCCCCGTTCGGTTGGCGGCTGGGGCTCGGGGCCGCTCGGTGGACGTGCGCGCGCCGTTGGTGCGCTAGCCCTCGAGGATCTTGGGGTCGAGGCCTCCGACCCCGAGCAGGCCTGGGCCGACGTGTGATCCGATGACGGGACCCACCTCGGAGACGAATATGGGCTCGTTGCCGAAGATCGAGCGGCATGCCTCGACGAGGCGCTCGGCTGTCTCGGAGTCCTGGATGTGCTGGACGACCCAGGCCGTCTTGCCTTCGCGCTCGAGCTGGCGGGCGAACTCGACCATGCGCTCGAACGCCCGGCGGCGGGTCCGCACGCGCTCGACCGGCGTGATCTCCTCCTCGAGCGTGAGGATCGGCTTGATCTGAAGCGCCGAGCCGAGCCACGCCTGAGCCGACCCGATGCGACCGCCGCGGCGCAGGAACTCGAGCGTGTCGATCGCGAACCACATCTGGAGCGACCGACGAGCTCGTTCGGCGGCGGCGAGCGCCTCGCCGGCGTCGGCTCCGCGTGCCGCGGCACGGGCGGCGGCGATCACGAGGAAGCCCTGGCCGCCGCAGGCCGAGCGGCTGTCCATCAGCTGGATGCGGTCCTCGCCGATTCCGCCCTTGACTAGGTGGTCGCGAGCGGCCTGTGCGGCTCCGAAGGTGCCTGAGATGCCGGCCGAGATGTGGATTGAGGCGATGTCGCGCCCGGCATCGAGCAACGGGGTCCACGCCTCGACGAAATCGCCGACCGAAGGCTGCGAGGTCGTCGCGACCGCTCCGCTCTGTCGCAGGCGCTCGAAGAAGGCGCCGTAGTCGGCCGGACCGATCTGGCTCTCGGCCTGCTGATCGTCGCCGACCGACACGTAGAGGCTGACCCTCTCGACGTCGAGCTCGGCGCTCAGGTCGTCCGGCAGGTAGGCGGTCGTATCGGTTACGACCGCGGTCTTCGCTCCGCTCTCCACCGCGAGCGGTTCTATCAACTTCGCGCGAGTTCGCCCCGGCCGGCGAGGCCGCTCTAGAGTGCCGCCGATGGCACAGACGTTGTTGACCGGAGCGTCGGGTTTCATCGGTTCCCACCTCGCCCGCGCGCTTGCCGACCGCGGCGACGATCTCGTGGTTCTGGCGCGCCGAAGCTCGAGGCTGGACGGTCTCGAAGGGATCGATTTCAAGCACGTCACAGGCGACGTCACCGACCGCCGGCAGGTGCGTCGCGCGCTCGACGGCGTCAGCCGGGTCTTCAACGTCGCCGGCGCGACCTCGATGCGCGAGCGCGACCGCGAACAGGTCTTCGACACAAACGTCCGCGGCGCGCGGACGGTCTTCGAGGAGGCGCTCGAGGCGGGGGTGGAGCGCGTCGTGCACACCTCCTCTGTCGTCGCCGTCGGTCCGGCGCGGCCGAACGGAGTCGCCGACGAGACGCAGCCGTTCCGCTCCGGCGGGCTCGGGATCACCTACGTCAACTCGAAGCGCGAGGCCGAGGTCGAGGGCCTTCGGATGGCGGCGAAGGGACTGCCGATCGTCTTCACCAACCCCGCCTTCGTGCTCGGGCCCGATGATCCCAATGGCACGTCGATGTCGCTCGTCCGGCGCTTCCTGCTGCGCCAGATCCCGATCTACGTCGACGGTGCTCTCAACATCGTCGACGTGCGCGACGTCGCCAGGGGCCATCTGCTTGCCGATGAGAAAGGCGAGGTGGGCGAGCGCTACATCCTCGGCGCCCGTAATTTCACCTTCGATCGGCTGTTCGCCGACCTGTCGCGGATCTCCGGCGTCGAACCCCCGCCGCTCAAGGTTCCGGGCGCGCTCGCCGAGACGGCGCTCGGCCTCGCCGGGCGGCTCGGCGTGTCGCTGCCGACCTCGCGCGACGAGGTCCGCTCCGCCGCCCAGTGGTGGACCTACAGCTCGGCCAAGGCAAAGCGCGAGCTCGGGTTCGATCCGCGCCCGCACGAGGGGACGCTCGAGGACGCGGTCGCCTGGCAGTCGGCGAACCTGCGCGGGCGGCGGCGTGGCATCGGCGCCGTCGAGGAGCGCGCGCTGAAGCTGATCGGTGGCGCCGCGCGGACCGGCCACGGGATCGTCGGCCGGTGAGCTCGCGAGTCGTCCTGTTGCGCTGCCGGATGCCGACGGACCTGCTCTGCCCGTGTGGCGCGGTCGCGCGGAGGTTGCGGCGCGACGGAGTCGAGTTCGAGACGCGTCGGGTCGCGCATCGGCGCGGGGATCGGCCCGAGGTCGAGGAGCTGACCGGGCAGCGCCGGGTCCCGGTGCTGATCGACGACGACGAGGTGATCAGCGATTCGAAGCGGATTCTCGAGCATCTGGCCGACCGCCGCGAGGGTCTCGCGAGCAGTTCGATCACGAAGTCTGGCTAGCCGCGCGACGGGGCTATACAATCTGAAGCATGGAAACCCCGACTGCAGCGGTCACGCTCTCCGACGTCGCCGCGGAGAAGATCAAGCAGCTGACGACCTCGGCCGACGGCGCCGACCAGGCGCTTCGCATCGCCGTGCGCGGAGGCGGCTGTTCGGGCTTCCAGTACGCGCTCGCGCTCGACCAGGTCAAGGCCGATGACAACGTCTTCGAGGAGCAGGGCGTGTCGGTCGTCGTCGACAAGGTGAGCATGCAGTTCGTCTTCGGGTCGCAAGTCGACTACGTGGATGGGCTCCAGGGCGCCGGGTTCACGGTCAACAACCCGAACGTCGTCGCGGCCTGCGGCTGCGGATCCTCGTTCCAGGTTCGCGAGGACGCCGCCGAAGCGGCAGCCTCGGTCTAGGCCGATCCGAGTCACCTAGGCTCATCGAGCGCGCGCCCGCGCGCGAGTCAGCTTTCGTCCGTCGTCGCGTAGCGGCGCGGCGCTGCTTCCGTGTTATTCACCCGTCCCGGGCGGGACGGGACCGACCCCACCACCGACCGATGCAGATCGTCTCCGTCTCAAACCTGCGCAAGTACCTGGGTGGCGTCCCCGTGATCGAGGACGTCTCGTTCCGCCTGCGCCGGGGCGACCGGATGGTCGTCGCGGGGCGGAACGGCGCCGGCAAGACGACGCTGCTGCGAATGCTCGCGGGCGAGTCGACGCCCGACTCGGGCGAGCTCCACCTCGCCAAGGGGTCGCGTATCGCGCTCCACGACCAGCGCCCGCCCCGCGAGCGCGGGCTGACCCTGCGTGAGTACGTGCTCGCCGGGCTCGGCTGGATGCTCGACATCGAAGCCGAGCTCGCCTCGCTCGAGGCGCGAATGGCCGATGGCGACGCGGGCGAGGCGACGCTGCGCGCCTACGCCGACGCTCAGGCCAACCTCGAGTCGGCCGGCGGCTACCGCTGGCGCGAGGGCGCCGAGGCGACGTTGCGCGGGCTCGGGTTCGGCGAGGCCGAGCTCGATCGCGAGCTCTCGACCTTCTCGGGCGGCGAGCTCACTCGCGCCTCGCTGGCGAGAGCGCTGGCGTCGAAGCCCGACCTGCTGCTGCTCGACGAGCCGACCAACCACCTCGACCTGACCGCGCTCGAATGGCTCGAGAACTATCTGCCGGAGCTCGGCGCTGCCGTCGCGCTCGTCTCCCACGACCGCTGGTTCCTGGAGTCAGTCGGCACCTCCGTGCTCGAGCTCGAGCGCGGCCGCGGCAAGCTCTTCGAGGGCACCTGGCATGGATGGCGGGCTGAGAAGGCGCGGCGTGAGCTGGCGGCCGGGCGCCAGTCGGAGAAGGTCGAGGCGGAGATCGCGCGGATGGAGCGTTTCGTCGAGCGCTTCCGTGCCAAGGCGACAAAGGCCCGCCAGGCCCAGGACCGCGCCAAGAAGGTCGAGCGACTGAAGGCGGAGCGCAAGGAGGCCGCGGGTGCCGATGCCTCGCTCCAGTTCAGCTTCGGCGCCGCCTCGCGGACCGGGCGCGTCGCGCTCGAGATGGAGCACGGGCGCGTCGAGGCGGGGGAGAGGGTGCTGCTCGACGACGCCGACATGTGGGTCGAGGCCGGTGAGAAGGTCGCGCTGGTCGGCGCGAACGGCAGCGGCAAGACGACCCTGATCGAGACGCTCGCGGGAGATCGCCCGCCTGCGGCGGGGAAGCTCCGCAAGGGCCACAACGTCGAGCTCGGCTATCTCTCGCAGCACACCGACCTCGAGGCGGCGGGCGCCGGTGGCCGCACCGTGCTCGAGTACGCACGCCAGAAGACCGGCCTCTCGGAGGGCAAGACGCGGCCGTTGCTCGGCCGCTTCCTGTTCTCGGGCTCGGATGTGGACAAGCGGATAACCGATCTCTCGGGCGGCGAGGCGCGCCGGCTCTCGCTCGCGATCCTCGTGTCGTCCGGGGCGAACTTCCTCGTCCTCGACGAGCCGACCAACCACCTCGACCTCGAGAGTCGCGAGGCGCTCGAAGAAGCGCTCGTCGGCTTCGGGGGAACCGTCCTCATCGTCTCGCACGACCGTGCGCTGCTCGAGGCGGTCGGCGACCGCGCCATCGCGATCGAGGACCGCGACCTGCGCAACTATCCCGGCGGCTGGTCGCAGTACTCGGAAGCGCGGGCCGCCGCGAAAGCGCCGTCGCGCGCCGGGCGCAGCGGACCCGCCGCGGAGGCAGCGAACGGACGGGCCGCGGCCAAACCGAAGAACGGCAAGCCGAAGCCGTCCAAGCGCGAGGATCCGAAGGTCGTCGAGCGCAAGATCGAGCACGCCGAGCAGGCGCTCAAAGTGCTCGAGGACGAGCTCGCCGACCCGGGGCTCTGGGCCGACGAGAAGCGCGCCGAACGCTCAACGGCCCGCCACGCCCGCGCCAAGGCCGAGCTCGAGGCGCTCTACGAGCGCTGGGAGCGAGTCGCCGGCTGAACGCTCTCGGCCGGCGGGCGCTCGGGCGGTCACCGTCAAGGGGGCGCTCCCCGTCCATGGGCGCGCGACAGCTGCGGGCATCCATGCCCGCAGAGCCCCTTGCCGGCGACAACCCGAACACCCGCCCTTGAGCCGCAGCTGCGGACGAGTTTCCAGACTTCCTCCCGACTCAGGGTCGGGACGTCTGCCGCGCCGCTGGAGGCGGGTGATCGGGGATGTCCACCCGGATGAGCTGTGCGGGCATGGATGCCCGCACCTGCCGGGGCCCCATGGATGGGGTCGGCCCCCTCATCCGGGGGGACTGCCCGATCGCCCGCAAGCGCGGGCGGTCAGGTCAACGGGCGCTAGTCGCCCAGCTGCATCGGCGGGCTCTGGTGGGGGCCGCCGGGGACGAGGCGCGACTCGGGCGCCTCGGGGATCGCCTCGGGCTGCTCGACCCCGAGCGCCTCGGCGAGCTCGCCGGACTCCGCCATCTCCTCCATGATGTCTGCGCCGCCGAGCAGCTCGCCGTCGACGTAGAGCTGGGGGAAGGTCCGCCAGTCGGATATCTCACCGGTAGCCTGGCGCAGCGGCTCGAGCGCCGGGAGCACGTCCACGGCTCCGTAGTTGGTGCCCATCTGCTCGAGGATCGAGACCGCCCGCATCGAGAAGCCGCAGCGCGGCATCTCGGGGGTGCCCTTCATGAACAGCAGGACCTTGTTCTCGCGGATCAGGCCCTCGACCTGCTCCTTGATCGAAGAGTCGGTCATGCCATCCACGATAGTCGAGCCGACCCGCGGGCCCGGAGCGTCTTAGGCGGGGACGCTCGTCTGGATCGAGAGGGCGTGGATCGAGCCGTCGTCGAAGCGCGAGGCGACCGCGGAGCGCACCATCCGATGCTGGTCGATCCGCCTGAGGCCGTCGAACTGCGGCGCCGCCACGACGGCCCGCAGGTGGTCCCCGCCGCCCTCGTCGATCATCTCGACCTCGGCCCCCGGGAGGGCCGACTCGATCATCCCCTTGAGTTCCGCCAGATCGGCCATCGCCGCTCCTCCTACCCGACCGTCTGGCCGGTTCGCATCGCCTCGACCATCTCGTGGACGCTGACGAACTTGACCCGCGGACGACCGTGCGGCCTGCCGCGCTCCTGCTCGGTGGCGTCGATCGCCTGCCAGCCGGCGAAGGAGACCGCATCCGGCGCGCGCCGATCGAGCAGCTCCTCGATCGGCTCGTCGCAGTGAATCGCCGGGACGGCTCCCGCGTCGACGTCGGCGAGCAGCGTCGTGACCGTCTCGAGGGCGTCCTTCTTGTTCGTCCCGATCACCCCCGACGGCCCGCGCTTGATCCAGCCGACCGTGTAGAGCCCGGCGACCGGCGCGCCGCCCGGGCCGTCGGTGACCCGGCCGGCTTCGTTCGGGATCACGCCGCGGCGCTCGTCGAATGGCACGCCGTCGATTCCGGTGCCGACGTAGCCGATCGAGCGCAGGACCAGCCCGCACTCGATCGTCTCGCGCTCGCCGGTGTCGCGGGCGCGGACCTGCCCCGTCTCGTCGCGGACGAGCTCGTTGCGGCCGACGACTATCCGCTCGACCTTGCCGTCTCCTTGGATCTCGACCGGCGAGCGGAAGAACCGCAGCACGATCCGCTTGCGCTTGCCCTCCTGCGGCTTCTCGGCGAAGCCCTTGAGCAGGTCGACGTTTCGCAGGTTCGTCGGCTCGGCACGTTCGGCCTCGACCTCCTCGGCGCTGATCGGGTCGAGCTCGGCGTCCGCCGGATCGATGACGACGTCCGCGTCGGCCATCTCGCCCAGCTCGCGCACCTCGGGCGATGTGAAGGCCGCCTGCAGCGGTCCGCGGCGGCCGAGGATCACGATCTCGCAGACGTCGCTCGTCGCGAACGCGGCGATCGCGTGGTCGGCCGTGTCGGTCTCGGCGAGCTCGTCGGGTGTCAGGGCGAGCATCCGCGCGACGTCGGCGGCGACGTTGCCGTTGCCGATCACGACCGCGCGCTCGCAACTGAGATCGAAGTCGTGGCCGGCGAAATCGGGGTGGGCGTTGTACCAGGCGACGAAGTGGGTCGCCGGGTGCGACCCCGCCAGCTCCTCCCCGGGGATCCCGAGCCGGCGGTCGTTCGCGGTGCCATGCGCGTAGATCACCGCGTGGTAGCGATCGGCGAGCTCGTGCGCGGTCAGGTGGCGGCCGATCTCGACGTTGCCGAAGAAGCGAAAGCCCTCGCGCGCCGCGGTCTTCTCGTACATCCGCGTGACCGACTTGATCTTCGGGTGGTCCGGCGCCACGCCCGCGCGGACGAGCCCGAACGGCGTCGGCAGACGGTCGAACATGTCGACCCGGACCTCGCGCTCGGCGTCCTTGAGCAGGTGCTCGGCGGCGTAGAACCCGGCGGGACCGGACCCTACGATCGCCACCCGGAGCGGCTCCTGCGTCCCCGTCGCCGCCACCGTCTCAGGCTCCTGCCGGGCTCACCGCGCCGATCGCGGTGCCGTCGAGCGCGTCGAGCGCCCGCGAGACCGACATCGAGATGCAGGTGAAGATCGGGATGTCGCGCTGCGTGTAGGCGCTCGACTCCGATCCGCGCAGCTCCTGGACGAGGTCGAGAAACCGGCCCGGCTCGTCGGTCTCGAAGGAGACGACGAACTCCTGGTCGTCGAGCCCGAACGAGTAGGCGGTGTTGATCGAGATGTCGGGATAGGTGCGGCCGATCTCGATGTGGCTCGACATGACCCGGCGGCGCTCGTCGATGCCGAGCGAGTACCAGTCACGGCGCTTGTCCATCGGATAGACGAAAAGGTACTTGCGATCCGAGACGCATATCTCGGGTCGCACGGACTCGGTCGAGTACGGCGAGGGCTTCGTCATCGCCAGGTAGCTGTGCGGGATCGTCGCCCACTTGGCGAGACCGGACTGGGCGAGTACCACGTGGAAGGTGTGGATGTCCTCGAGGACCGGGCTCTGGCTGAGGATCAGCAGATCGGTGTCGCCCCGGGTGCCGACCGTCGAGTAGGCGCGAAGCGAGCGGTCGAGGCCGAAGTCCTCGCAGGCGGCGAGAAACTCGCGCTTGTCGGCCGCGCGCTCGGCGGCGTCGCGCCGCTGCCAGGCCGGGTCGAGCTTGAAGAACGTGAACTTGGCGAAGGTGCGCTCAGCCACGGGATCGACTCTAGCGCCGGGCCGGGGGCGGCTTTCGGCGCCGCCCGGGCGGCGCCGGTCCCTTGACGCCCGCCGAGCGCTCCATGACTATGGGCGCGTGCGAAGGGGTGTCACAGCGATGGCGGCGGCGGTCGTCTGCCTCCTGATCGCGCCGTCCGCCGCCTCCGCCGACACCTTCAAGGTCACGACCGGCGCCGACCCGGCGCCCGGTAAGTGCGCGAAGCGCGACTGCTCTCTGCGCGAGGCCGTCAGGGCGGCCAATCGCCGCGGCGGCCGCGACATGATCGTCCTGCGCTCGGGCCGCACCCACCGGCTCGAGATCGCGGGAACCGGCGAGGATGCGGCGAAGACCGGAGACCTCGACGTCCTCGGCCCGACGACGATCCGGACGGCGAAAGGCGGTCGCGCGACGGTCGATGCGCAAGAGCTCGACCGGGTCTTCCACATGCTCGCGACGGCGAGGCTCGAGCGCCTGCGGATCGTCGGCGGCAGGATCGACGAACCGAACGAGACCGGCTTCGGGATCCTCGCGCAGACGAACCGGTTCGACATCGAGCGCTCGGTCGTGGCCAACAACGTCGGCCCGGCCACCAACTCGAGCGCCGGCGGGCTGCGGATGGGCGCCGGCGGTTCGGTCGTCCGCACGACCTTCAAGGGCAACGAGTCGCGGGAGGGCGGCGGCGCCGGCACGCTCGTCGGTACACCGGATCGTCCCGTCAGGGTCTTCGGCGCGAGGGTCCTCGGCAACAGGGCAGGCGTCGGCGGCGGGCTGGTCGTCTCGGGCGGGAGCGTCGTGAAGTCGCTCATCGACGGCAACACCGCCTACCAATGCGGCGGGCTCCAGCTGAACGGCGCGACCCTCGATCGCTCGAACGTGATCGACAACGAGACCGTGCCGACTCCGACCAGCCTGACCTTCGGAGGCGGTGGCGTCTGCCTGGGGAGTGGCAGCGCGATCGTCGGTTCGACGGTCGCCGACAACTTCGCGAGCGAGGACGGCGGCGGCGTCGATGTCTTCGGCGGCGAGCGGATCGTGCGCTCGAGGATCGCCGGCAACACGGCCAACGACGAGGGCGGCGGCGTCAACGTGATCTTCTCGGAGGCTTTCACGATCACCAGGTCGACGTTGTCGAACAACTCCGCGTCGGCCGACGGCGGCGGGCTGCGCGCCGGAAGCGCGCGCGTGATCGTCAACAGCTCGACGTTCAGCGGCAACGAGGGCGTACTCGGGGGCGGGATCCTCGCGGACGATCAGCCGACCGGCGCCAACGACTCGGTCGTCGATCTGCGCTGGTCGACGATCACCGCCAACAACTCGGGCAACGGCGGCGGAATCGCCGCGATCGATGGCGGGTCGTTCATCTCCGAGGGCACGCTGATCGGAACGAACTTCGGTGCGCCCTCGCCGGACTGCTCGGGCCCGGTCGTCTCGGCCGGGCATAACCTCGTCGGCGACGCCACGGGCTGCAACGCCTTCAACGCCGGTACGGACATCACGGGGATCAACCCGAACGTCTTCCCGCTCGCCGACAACGGCGGGCCGACCGAGACGGCCAAGCCGTCTCCGGACTCGGCGGCGATCGACAACGGCGGCGAGGACTGCCCCGCGAAGGACCAGCGCGGCAAGCCTCGGCCACGTGGTGAGGCCTGCGACATCGGCTCGGTCGAGCTCGGCGGCGGTTAGAGACCCGTACCGGGGCCGGTCGGTGACCGGTCAACTAACCTCTGCTGCAGAGCCATCCAGAGCGACCGAGGGTCCCGGCCCGCTGAAGTCGCCGCAACCGGCCGCGGTCCCAGGACTCGAGGCACGGTGCGAACGCCGGGCTCGATGGATAGCCGCCCGCCGTACAGCCGCCAGTAGCCAAGAGCCGAGATGAACCAGAGCCGACCTGAAAGCCGATCCGTGAGCGCGCCCCGGGAGGGCATGCGATGAGCGAGCGCGACTTCCTCGCCGCGCAGCGTGAGCGCGTCGTCGTCTTCGACGGCGGCATGGGGGCGACGCTCGAGATGTTCGATCTCAGCGCCGCCGACTACATGGACCTGCCCGGTAAGTGCCACGAGGCGCTCGTCCTCCAGCGCCCCGATGTGATCGAGGGCGTCCACGCCTCGATGCTCGACGCCGGCGCCGAGGTCCTCGAGACCGACACCTTCCAGGGCTCACGCCTCAAGCTCGAGGAGTGGGGGCTCGCCGACCACACCGTCGAGATCAATCAGAAGGCCGCCGAGATCGCCCGCAGGGCAGCCGGCGACAGCCGCTTCGTCGCGGGCTCGATCGGGCCGACGGGCTTCCTGCCCTCCTCGAGCGACCCGACGCTCGGCAACATGAGTTTCGGTCGCCTCGTCGAGGTCTTCGCCGAGCAGGCCGGCGCGCTGCTCGCGGGCGGCGTCGACCTGCTGATCATCGAGACCGCCCAGGACATCCTCGAGGTCAAGGCCGCGGTCTTCGGTGCCCGCCGCGCGTTCGCCGAGCAGGGTCGGCGCGTCCCGATCATCTGCTCCGCCTTCCTCGTCCAGCCGGGCTCGAAGATGCTGCTCGGAACCGATGTCACCGCGCTGCTCGTCACCCTCGACGCGCTCGACGTCGACGTCATCGGCCTCAACTGCTCGACCGGACCCGAGGACATGCGCGATGCCATCCGCTACCTCGGTGAGAACAGCCCGCTGCCGGTCCACTGCATCCCCAACGCCGGCCTGCCCCAGCAGGGCCCCGATGGCGAGACGATCTTCCCCGCGACGCCGGAGGAGCTCTCGCGTGTCCTCGGCGAGTTCACGGAGCGACACGGCGTCTCGATCGTCGGTGGCTGCTGCGGCACGACGCCCGAGCACATCGCGGCGATCGCCGAGCGCGTCAAGGACGTCCGGCCGGGCGAGCGCCCCGAGCGCTCGGATGTCTTCCGCGTCTCCTCGCTGATGACCGCCGTCGACCTCGTCCAGGAGCCCGCTCCGACGATGGTGGGCGAGCGGGTCAACTCGCAGGGCTCGCGCAAGGCGAAGGAGATGCTGCTCGCCGACGACTACGACGGACTCGTCTCGGTCGCCGAGGATCAGGTCGAGGGCGGCGCGCACGTGCTCGACGTCTGCGTGGCGCTCGTCGAGCGTCAGGACGAGGACGAGCAGATGCGCGAGACGGTGAAGCGGATATCGCTCTCCCAGCCCTCGCCGATCCAGGTCGACTCGACCGAGCCCGAGGTGATCCAGGCGGCGCTCGAGCAGATCCCGGGCCGCGCGATCGTCAACTCGGTCAACCTCGAGGCCGGCGAGGAGAAGCTCGGGGTGGTCGCCCCGCTCGCGCGCGAGCACGGCGCCGCACTGATCGCGCTGACGATCGACGAGGAGGGGATGGCGAAGACCGCCGATCGCAAGGTCGAGATCGCGAAGCGGATCCGCGATCTCGCCTGCGAGACGCACGGCCTCTCTCCCGAAGCGCTCATATTCGACGCGCTGACGTTCACGCTGACGACCGGCGATGAGGAGTGGCGGCCGTCGGCGGTCGAGACGATCGAGGGCATCCGCCGGATCAAGGCCGAGATCCCCGGCGTCAAGACCTCGCTCGGCGTATCCAACGTCTCCTTCGGCGTGTCGCTCAAGGCGCGCTCGGCGCTCAACTCGGTCTTCCTGCACCACTGCGTCGAGGCCGGGCTCGACCTCGCGATGGTCAACCCGAACCACATCACCCCCTACGGCGAGATCGGCGAGACCGAGCGCGAACTCGCCGAGGCCCTCGTGCTGAACCGCAGCGAGGACGCGCTCGAGCGCTTCATCGAGCACTTCGAGTCGCTCGGCGAGGAGTCCGAGGACGAGAAGGCCGACCCGACCGAGGGCATGGAGCCCGAGGAGGCGCTGCACTTCCACATCCTGCGGCGAAAGAAGGACGGGGTCGAGGCCCAGATCGACGCCGCGGTCGAGAAGATCGGTGCCGTACCGACGCTCAACGGCGTCCTGCTGCCGGCGATGAAGGAGGTCGGCGACAAGTTCGGCGCCGGGGAGCTGATCCTGCCGTTCGTCCTCCAGTCGGCCGAGGTGATGAAGAAGGCGGTCGCGCAGCTCGAGAACTACCTCGAGGTCGCCGAGGGCCACACGAAGGGCACGATCGTCCTCGCGACGGTGTTCGGCGACGTCCACGACATCGGCAAGTCGCTCGTCAACACGATCTTGACCAACAACGGCTACAACGTCGTCGACCTCGGCAAGCAGGTCCCGGTCGACCAGATCATCGACGCCGCGGTCGAGCACTCCGCCGACGCGATCGGCCTCTCGGCGCTGCTCGTCTCGACCTCGAAGCAGATGCCGCTTTGCATCGGCGAGCTCCACGAGCGCGGCCACGAGTTCCCGGTCCTGCTCGGCGGCGCGGCGATCAACCGCGACTTCGGCCGCCGCGCGCTCTACCCGAAGGGCCGCGAGTCCGACGAGGTCTACGAGCCCGGCGTCTTCTACTGCAAGGACGCCTTCTCAGGCCTCGCGACGATGGACTCGCTCGTCGACGGAGAGGCGCGCGACCAGCTGATCGAGAAGATGCGAGACGAGGCGCGCCAGCTTCGCGAGAAGGTCGAGGTCCCCGACGACTCGCCGCCGACGACCGACGATTCCGTCCGCTCCGACGTCCGCACCGACGTCGCGGTCCCCGACGCGCCGTTCCTCGGCGCCCGCGAGATCGACGTCGCCCTCGACGAGGTCTTCCCATACCTCGACCGCCACGTGCTGTTCAAGCTCCATTGGGGCGGGCGCGGCAAGAAGGGCGAGGAGTGGCGGAAGATCGTCGAAGGCGACGGCGATGACGAGGGGTTCCGCCCGAAGCTCGAGCGGATGTGGGCCGAGCAGGACTACCTGCGCCCGAAGGCCAAGCTCGGCTACTTCCCCTGCGCCGCCGACGGCAACGAGCTCGTCATCTTCGACCCCGAGGACCAGGCGACGGAGATCGAGCGACTCGTCTTCCCGCGCCAGCCGAAGCACGACCGGATCTGCCTGACGGACTTCTACCGCCCGCTCGCCGACACCGAGCCGGGGTCGCGCGACGTCGTCGCGCTGCAGGCGGTGACCGCCGGCGACGAGGTCACGAAGCGGATCTCCCAGCTCGAGGCCGACGGCGAGTTCGCCGAGCAGCTGTTCGTCCACGGCCTCGGCGTCCAGACCGCCGAGGGGATGGCCGAGTGGCTCCACGCCCAGGTCCGCCGCGAGCTCGGGATCCCGCTCTCGCAGGGTCGGCGCTACTCCTGGGGCTATCCGGCCTGCCCCGATCAGTCCGAGCACGAGAAGGTCTGGAGGCTTCTCGGCCTCGACGAGATCGGGATGTCGCTGTCGGGCGGCTACGCCGTCGAGCCCGAGCAGTCGACCGTCGCGATCATCGCCCACCACCCGCAGGCGGTCTACTTCGGGATGAAGTCCGGCTTCGTCCCCGAGCCGGACCGCGAGACCCCCGACGAGCTGATCGCCGGCACGGACCGCGGCGGCGAGCTGCCTCCGGAGTCCGATCTCGACGGCGACGGGACGATCGAGGCCGAGGGTGCCGACGGGTTCCGCGGGTCGGAGGCCCAGGAATCGCGCGAGGAGGCGGTCGGCTCCCAGAGCTGAGCGCTGGCGATCCGCCCCGGCGTCGCCTAGGCTCGCCCGCGCCGATGTCGCGGGGGGCGAAGTTCTGGATCAACGGCTTTCTGCCGGTGCTGTTCATCGCGCTCGCGATCGGCCTGGCATGGGCGTGGAACGCCAACGGCGGCTGGCCGGCCGGCCACGACGACAGCGGCGTCGCGAAGGTGCCGGGCCAGAGCGAGCTCGACCTGCCCGAGGGCGAGAACAGGATCTACTGGCAGGCTGAGGCGACGGGCTCCGGTGAGAATCGCTCGGTGGGCGAGCGACCCGACGAGCTCGCCGTCAGGATCACCCCGGCCGGCGGCGGGGAGCCCGCGGAGATCGACGACGTCCCGAGCTGGACCTTCTCATCGATCGTCGGCGACACCGGCTTCGAGCCCTACGCCGAGGCCGAGATCGACGCCGCCGGACCCCACGAGATCGTGACGAAGGCGCCTGGCGGTGCGATCCCGGCCGGGGCGGAACTCACGTTCGGGCCTCCGAACTGGAACCCCGGCGGATCGCTCGCCGCGGGCACCGCCATGGTGGCCATCGTCGTCCTGCTCTTCGGTGCCGCCAACTGGGCGCTGTTTCGCTTTGCGCTTCGAAACATGCAGGCGGGCGACAGCTCGAGCGCCTAGCGCGCGCCGGCGAAACCCGGCCTACGCGGCGGGACTCCCCTCGTGCGGCGGGTCCTGGGGCGTCGGGAACTCGCCGCCATCGATCAGCTCGATCCGGTAGCCGTCGGGGTCGGCGACGAAGCAGATCCGCCCGACCTCGTCGCGACCGCCAGGCGAGTAGGGCGCCTTCTCGGGCTCGATTCCGTGCTCGGCGAGCTCGGCCAGCAGCGAGTCCAGATCGTCGACGGTGATCGCGAAGTGGTTGTAGCCCTCGCCGAGGTCATAGGGCTCGACGCGATCGACGTTGACGGTGAGCTCGAGCGTGTCGCCGTCGCCCGGCAGGCCCATGTAGACGTTGTAGGCCGAGTCGAAGTTGAGCCGGCCACGCTCCTCGAATCCGAGCCGCTCGTAGAAGCGGACCGACTCGGTCTCGTCGCGCACTCTGAGGCAGGTATGGATCAGCTTTCTCGCCATGAGGGAGAGCTACCCACCCGCCACGACTCAACCCGGGTGGGCGGGGGAGGATGGTGGTCGTCGCCCGGGTCGGGACCCGCGGGCGGGCCGCCGGCCCTGGATCGAGCCTGACCCTCAGGGTGAGGGGCCGGCTCGAGCGAGACGGGCGCCGCCGCCGCGGCGTCGGGCGCCCGTGAGCTGGGTACGGGCCTCGCGTGGAGGCAGGTACCGAGGAGGCTGCGACCGAGGCGTCGCCCGCGCTGCTCGACGCGCTCTCGGGCGCCGGGCAGCTCGTCACCGACGCCGACGTGCTCGACTCGTACCGCCGTGACTACGCCGCGCCCGGCATGGTCGAGGACTCGCGGCCGCTCGCCCTCGTGCGGCCAAGAACGACCGCGGAGATCCAGGCGGCGGTCCGCGCCGCGGCCGAGCACGACGTCAGCGTCGTCCCGCGCGGCGCTGGGACCGGGCTGTCGGGCGGCTCGAACGCGACCCCGGGTTCGATCGTCATCTGCACCGAACTGATGACCTCGGTCCGCGACGTCAACGCCGGCGCGCTGACGGCGACCTGCGAACCCGGGATCCTCAACGCCGACCTCGGCAAGGCGGTCGCCGAGGAGGGTCTGCACTACGCGCCTGACCCGGCGAGCTACGAGATCTCCTCGATCGGCGGCAACGTCGCGACGAACGCCGGCGGCCTCTGCTGCGTCAAGTACGGGGTCACCCGCGACGCGCTCATGTCCGTCGAGCTCGTGACCGCCGATGGCGAGGCGCACCGGATCGGCAGCCGGACGCGAAAGAACGTCGCCGGCTATGACCTGCTGGGCCTCGCCTGTGGATCGGAGGGGACGCTCGGGGTCATCTCCGAGGTCACCGTGAGGCTGCTGCCCTCACCACCGCCGGCGCACACGCTCGCGGCCTCGTTCCCGGACCTGCGCTCGGCCGGCGAGGCGATCATGGCGATCGTCCGTGAACTGCGGCCCTCGATGCTCGAGGTCATGGACCGCACGACGATCAACGCGGTCGAGGACTTCAAGCCGCAGGGGCTCGACCGCGACGCCGCGGCGATGCTCTATGCGAAGACCGACTCGGGCGGCGATGTCGGCGCGGCCGAGATCGAGCGGATGCGCGTGATCTGCGAGGAGCACGGGGCCGACCTCGCGATGACCACGGACGAGGAGGCCGAGGGCCGGATGATCACAGCCGCCCGCCGGCTCGCCTATACCGCGCTCGAGCACACCGGCACGACGGCGCTCGACGACGTGGCCGTGCCGATCGACCGGATCGGTGAGCTGTTCGAGCGAACGGAGCGGATCGCCGAGCGAAACGGCGTCACGATCGGGACCTTCGGCCACGCCGGTGACGGCAACATGCACCCGACGATCGTCTACGACCAGGACGACGCCGACGAGCTCGAGCGCGCCCGGACGGCGTTCGCCGATCTCGTCGACGCGACGCTCGAGCTCGACGGGACGCTGTCGGGCGAGCACGGCGTCGGCCTGCTCAAGCGCCCGTTCCTCGACGCCGAGCTCGGGTCGACTCGGCGCCTGCACCAGGCCGTCAAGGACGCGATCGACCCCGCCGGGCTGTTCAATCCCGGCAAGTCGATCTAGCCGCGGTCGAGCTCAGCCGCGCCGCTCGATCCCGAAGCGCCCGAGACCACGGCCGCCGAAGAACCGCGTCACCTTGGCGAAGAAGCCGCGCTTGGCGGGGGTGATCGGGTACCAGAGGATCTCCGAGTCGAGCTCGGGCCCGCGCGGCGAGAGGATCGAGCGCGTGCGCGTGAACTTGCGGATCCCGTCGCGGCCGTGGCGGGTTCCGATCCCCGACGTCTTCCAGCCGCCCATCGGCAGCTCGAGCGCGTTGTAGTTGATCAGCGTGTCGTTGACGTTGCACGAGCCCATCTCGAGTCGCCGCGCCATCCGCTCGGCGGCCTTGACGTCGCCCGAGAAGATCGAGCCCGACAACCCGTAGCGGCTGTCGTTGGCCAGCTCGACGGCCTGCTCGGCGTCCTCGACGGCCATCACGCTGATCACCGGCCCGAAGGTCTCGTCTCGCATCACGTCCATCGAGTGGTCGACGTCGGCGATCACCGTCGGCTCGTACCAGTCGCCGGGCCCGTCCCCGCGGCGCCCGCCGGTCAGGATCCGGGCGCCCTTCTCGCGCGCGTCGGTGACGTGGCGCTCGACGATGTCGGTCTGGGCCGGTGAGGTCATCGCGCCGACGTCGGCCGTGTAGGTGCGCCCGTCGGCTCCCTGGCGAAGCGCCTCGACCTTCTCGGTCAGCTTGCCGAGGAACTCGTCGTAGATCGGGCGCTCGACGTAGACGCGCTCGATCGACATGCAGATCTGGCCCGAGTTCATGAGGCCACCGAACGCGACTCCGTTGGCGGCACGCTCGACGTTCGCGTCGCGCAGCACGAGCGCGGGGTCCTTGCCGCCGAGCTCGAGCGATACCGGGGTGAGCGTCTCGGCCGCTCGCTTGAGGACGAGCCTCCCGGTCTTGTCGGACCCGGTGAACTGGACGTAGTCGGCCTCGTCGACGAGCGCGCCGCCCGTCTCGCCGAAGCCGTTGACGTAGTCGAGCACGTCCGGGGCGCCGATCTGCTTCCAGCCCTCGATCACGGCCATCAGGCAGAGCGGTGTCAGCTCCGAGGGCTTGATCAGCACGGCGTTGCCGGCGGCGAGGGCCGGGATCGCGTCGCCGAGCGAGAGGATCAGCGGGAAGTTCCACGGGCTGATGACGCCGACGAGGCCGACCGGGTCGCGCGTGATCCGAAGCCGCTTGACCTTGAGCGCGGGGAAGTGGGCGCTCGGGGTCTCGTCGGCGAGGAACTCGGCGGCGTTGGCCGAGTAGAAGTTGATCGCGTCCGCGCAGTAGGGGACCTCCAGCGTCGCGTCTGCTCGGACCTTGCCGGACTCGGCCTGCATGATGTCGGCGATGCGCTCCGACTCGGCGAGCATCCAGTCGCGGAGCCTCTCGAGCCACTCGCGGCGCCCGGCGAAGCCGAGCTCCGCCCACTCGCCCTGCGCGGCGCGCAGCCGTGCGGCGGTCGCGGCGACCTCGGCGGCGTCGGCGACCGGCAGCTCGCGGATCGTCTCGCCGTCGACCGGCCGCTTGACCGCGACGACCTCGTCGCTCGACCCGGCTACCTTCTCGGCCTCCTCGACGGCAGTGCTCATCCGCTTCTCCTCACGCTCGCTTAGCCGCTGGTGCGGCGACTCTACCCGCGCCCCGGCGCCATGCGGCTCAGCCCGGGGCGCCGACGAAGCGCACGATCTCGCCTCCGAGCTGCGTCGCGTAGACCTCGCCGTCGGGTCCGACTGCGAACGACGTGGGGAACGAGAGCGCCGCGTCGGTCGGCTCCTGGGTGGCGTTCGGGTCGCTGCCGAGCGTCCTGACGAGCCCTCCGCACAGGTCGGCGAACAGGTAGCGACCCGCGATCGCCGCCGGTGCCGTGGGCGGCGCGACGACCCCGCCCGTGACCGAGCAGCGGCCGTTGTCGTGGGGGTACTCGAAGACGGGGGCGGTGTGCCCGGCGGCGCTCGGCCTTGGCGCGCTGTCGTCACCGCCGGGGTCGATATAGCGGTGGGTCCCCTCCCAGCGATCCCAGCCGAAGTTCGCACCGCGGAGCCCGCGCGCCGGCGCGCGGTCGATCTCCTCCCAGCTGTACTGGCCGACGTCGCCGATCCAGGCGACCCGGCCGTCGAAGGAGAAGCGGAACGGGTTTCGCAGCCCGAGGGCGAGGATCTCACGGCGCCCGGGGATTTCACCGGAGAACGGGTTGGATCGCGGGACCGTGTAGGGCCTCGGGCCTGAGCGCCGCGGGTCGATTCGCAGCAGCTTGCCGAGCAGGAGCCGCCGATCCTGGGCGTTCTCGAACTCGTCACCGGCGTTGCTGCCATCGCCCGTGCCGATGAACAGGTGGCCGCCGGGGCCGAAGGCGGCGGTGCCCCCGTTGTGGTTGTAGGCCCTGCGGTGAGGGATCGTGAGCACCTCGCGGCGGGTGCGAGGCGAGGCGACAGTGGGGCTCGAGGCGCGGTACTCGTCGAGCTCGATGTCACCCCGGCGGTTGACGAAGTAGGCATAAAAGCGGCCCGACTCGGCGAAGTCGGGCGCGAAGGCGACCGACAACAGCCCCTGCTCGTCGGCGTCGTGGAGCAGCCGCCGCGGCGGGATCCTCATGAGGCGGACGGGCGAAGGGTCGGCCGCGGCGAGGTCGATCGAGTAGATCGACCCGTCGAGGCTCGCGACGTAGAGGCGGTTCTCGACGCCGGGCGCGGCGGTGGCGAACACCGCGCTGCGTCCGTCGGGCAGGCGGGTGAGCGTCTGCGTCGCGAGCGCCGGCGCACCGTCGCCGGGTGCCGGGCCCGCCCCCGCCAAGACCGCCGCCGCGCACGCGGCGACGGCCAGCGCGGCGACCGCGCGGACCCCGAGACCGTGCCCCCGTGCGCTCATCGCCGGGCGCCCCCGCTGCCGCTCAGGCCGGCGGGTCGAGCCGGAAGACGCCCTGGCCAAGCGAGACGACGTAGACGCGTCGTTTCGGCCCCTCGGCGAAAGCGACGATCCCGCTGATGTCGGCCGCGAGCGCCCGGTCGTCGGTGACCGTGCCGGAATCAGGCAGCGGGATGAACCCGCGCGGGTTCGAGCCCAGCGCGCCGGAGGAGTCGGCGTAGAGATAGCGGCCGCGGTCGGGGGCGAGGTCGCCGCTGAAACGCGGGTCTCGCATCACGACCCCACCCGTGATCGCAGCGCCACCACCGTTCATGTGCTCGTAGTCGAAGATCGGATCGATCAGACCCGGCGTCGTCGGGTGGGACTCGACCCCCTCGTACACCGGCCAGCCGAAGTCGCCGCCGCGCGCATCGGCCGGGGTCAGGTAGTTGACCTCCTCGCGCCGGTCCTGGCCGACGTCGGCGATCGCCAGGTACCCACCGTCGAAGGAGAAGCGGAACGGGTTTCGCAGTCCGCGGGCCCAGATCTCGTCGCGGCCTTGCTCGCCGACGTAGGGGTTCGAGGCGGGGGAGAGGTGGCCCGGCCTGCCGTTCGGGCGCACGGGATCGATCCGCAGCAGCTTCCCTCGCAGGTTCGAGAGGTTCTGCGCCGCCTGCGGCGTCGAACCGCCGTCGCCCGGCGCGATCCAGAGCTTGCCGTCGGGGCCGAACATGGCGGTGCCGCCGTTGTGGTTCGTCGCGTTGTTCGGGTGCGGGACCGTGATCACGGCGCGGCGCGAGCCGGGCCGCGCGCGGACGGCGGAGTCCTTCGTGCGCCGGTACTCGTCGACCTGGACGTCGCCCCGGTTGTCGGTGAAGTAGACGTAGAAGCGACCGCTGTCGCGGTAGTTCGGCGGGAAGGCGACCGAAAGCAGCCCGCCCTCGCCGTCCGTCCCGACTCGCTTGGCGATGTCGAGGAACGGGCGACGGACCTGGCGCTGACCGCGCATCACCCTGATCCGGCCGGCGCGCTCGACGACGAACAGCAGGTTGTCGTAGCCGGGGGCTCCGGTGGCGTAGATCGGCTGGTTGAACTCGCCGATCGGCGTCGCGTCGACGGGGATCGCCGCCGAACCGGCGCTGGCCGGCGATCCACTCGCGCCGAGGGCGACGGCGCCGATCGCCGCGAAGAGGGCGAGCACGCGTGTCCGCCGTCCAGAAGTCCCGATCCCAATCCTCACCCGCGCCCCTCCAACGTCGATCGATACCGGGCTCAGCCCGCAGTCAGCCTAAACACGTCGCCCGAGGTCGAGGTTGCGTAGATCGCGCCCGAGTTGTCGGTCCCGAACGAGTTCAGCCCGGGCACCTCGATCCCGAGCGCGCGGTCGTCGCGCGCCCGCTCGCCGGTCTCGGCGCTGAAGCTGCGCAGCTCGGGACTGCAGAAGTCGCCGTAGAGGTAGCGCCCGTAGAGGCTCGGCAGCTCGGCGTCGCGAACGACGTAGCCGCCGGTCACCGAGCAGCCGCCGTCGGAGTGCTGGTAGGTCAGGACCGGGTCGATCGCGCCGGGCGCGCTCTCGTCGGAGTTGTAGGCGGCCGTGCCCTCGAAGGCCGACCAGCCGAAGTTGGCCCCCCTCGCCTCGCCGACGGTCACGGAGTCGATCTCCTCCTGCTCTGATTGACCGACGTCGCCGATCCACAGGTCGCCGGTCTCGGCGTCGAACGAATAGCGCCATGGGTTGCGAAGCCCGAAGCTCATGATCTCGGGCAGCGCGTCGTCCTCGCCGCCGGCGAACGGGTTGTCGCGCGGCACGGAGTACGGCGCGTCCCCCGACTCGGCCGGGTCGATCCGAAGCAGCTTGCCCAGCGGGGAGGAGAGGTCCTGGGCGGTGCGGTCGGGATCCCCGGCCCCGCCGCCGTCGCCGGTCGCGATCCACAGCAGGCCGTCCGGCCCGAACGTCAGCAGGCCGCCGTTGTGGTTCGAATACGAGTCGTCGAAGGAGATGACCTCGCGCTCGCTGCCCGCGTCGACGCTTGCGTCCTCGGCGGTGAACTCGACGACGCGCTGGCGCTCGTCGAGGTCGGTGAAGTAGACGTAGAGGTGCCCCGTGCGCTCGTAGTCCGGGGCGAAGGCGAGCGACAGCAGTCCCTGCTCGCCGCCGCAGGTGACCTGGTCGGTCAGATCGAGGAACGGCTCCGGCTCACCGTCGCCGCCCGGGAGCCGGACTATCTCGCCGCACTGCTGGGCGACGTAGAGGTCGGCGTCCTCACCCGGCGGCTGCGTGACCCAGAGCGGCTGGTCGAGCGAGGCGATCGACTCGAGCCGTACGCCACCGTCTCCGTCGCCCACCGGGATGTCGCGCGCCTCGCGCCCGCCCGCCGGCGCGTCGCCGCCGGCGCCGGGCGAGTCGGTGATCGGCGCGTCCTCGGCGACGCCCGGCTCGGTCGAGCCGTCGTCCCCGCCGCAGGCGCCGAGCAGTGCCAATCCGGTCAGCAGGACGGAGAGCGACGCGATGCGCGGGCGCTTGGGTCGCACGTGCGTCGGCACCCCGTCCAAGCTACAGAGCGGGTCCCGGCGGGACCCCGAGCGGCTAGTTGCCGCCGCCTCCGCCACCGCCGCCGAACGAGTCGACGGTGCCCTCGACGACCCTGCCGGCGTCGTTGACGCGACTCTGCGCGGGCTTGTCGGATATCTCGGCCGTGAACTGGCCCTCGACCGGTTCGCCGCCGAGCGTGACCGCGCGCGCCTCCCCGGTCAGGCCCGCCGAGACCTCGTAGCGGACGGTGTACGTGCCCGCCTCGACCGCGCCGAGCTTCCAGACCATCGTCATCTCGTCGCCGGGCGCGACCGGGCCGAAGGAGAACGTGTTCGTCTGCGCGACCTCGGTGCCGCCGGGCGGGCGATCCTCGAGCTCACGGATCTGCACTCCGGCCGGGAGCTTCTTCGGGAAGCCCTCCTCGAGGATCCAGACGGGACGATTCGGGTTCGCGAGGCCCGGCTGATCGGAGCGGATCGAGAACGAGCCGTCGGCCGGATCGGAGTCGGACCCGGCCTCCTCGGTCCAGACCGTGACCGCGAGGTCGGGAATCTGCTTGTCGCCCTCGTTGTCGACCGACAGCACGAGGTAGGCCTCGTCGGCGAGGGTCTGCTCGCGCGGGAACTTCGCCTCCGAGACGTCGACCGGGAAGCGCCCGGACGGCTCGCGGGCGTCCTGGCGCTCCTCGCCACCACACGCTGCGAGCACGATTGCGGAGCCGAGCACGGCCAGTCCGCTGGCGATCCTGAATCCCGAACCCATAGAAAAGTCGCTCGCCCCGAACCGCGCGGTTCCTCTCCAGGGCCGCGCCAACATACCATTCGCGGGGCGAGGCGAAGCCCGGTGGCCGAACGGTTGAACGTGGGTTGCGACACCCGGTCACCGGTTGGCGCTGGCGGCGAGCGGAGCCGTACTCTAGGCTCCGTCATCCGCGCGGGGATTGCGTCTCCGCTGGGTGTGGAGAGAGAACTTGGTCAGATCAGTCGCCGATAGGGCTTTCCTGCCCGTCAAGAACCTGTTCGAGCAGGTCGGGAACATGATGATCCTGACCGGCAAGACGATCTCGGCGACCGTCCGTCCTCCGTATCCCTACGGCGGCGAGTTCATCTCGCAGTTCCTTTTCGCGCTCCAGCTCTCGTGGTTCCCGATGCTGATCTCGACGGTCGCCTTCGGGTTCGGCGCCCCGGGCCTGCAGGCGGCGAACTTCCTGTCGCTGTTCGGCGCCCTCGACCGCCTCGGCGGCTTCCTGATCCTCGCCTCGGTACGCGAGTTCGCGCCGTTCGTGACCGCCGTCGTCGTCGCCGGCGTCGCCGGTACGGCGATCACCGCGGATCTCGGCGCCCGCAAGATCCGCGAGGAGCTCGACGCGCTCCAGGTGCTCGGCGTCGACCCGATCAAGAACCTGGTCGTGCCGCGGTTCCTGTCGCTGATGCTGATCACGGGCCTGCTCGACGTCTACGCGCTTCTGTTCGGCATCGCCGGCGGGATCTTCGCCGAGCTCGCCTACGGCCAGCCGCTCGGCGGGTTCTTCGCGACGATGTTCTCCAACGCCTCCGTCACGGACTTATGGGCGTCCCTGCTCAAATGCACCCTGTTCGGCGCGATCATCGCGATCGTCTGCTCCTACAAGGGGATGAATGCGTCCGGTGGCGCCGAGGGAGTCGGCAAAGCCGTGAACGAGGCCGTCGTCGTGGCGTTCCTCGGCGTATTCGCGTTCAACTACGTCTTCACCCAGACCCTCTTGGCGACAAACCCGGAACTCAGCGTGATCAAGTGACGCCGCGCGTGGAGATCCGACGGGAGAGGTGCGCCTGATGCCGGGCTGGCTCGCGGTACCGCGCGACTGGCTCGCCTCGCTCGGCGACATCGCTCGGTTCTCCGGCCGGGTCATGGGGATGGTCTACTCGGGCCGCGTCTTCAAGTTCTTCGGCGAGGCACTGCGCCAGGCCGGGATCCTGATCCTCGGCTCGACGATCGTCATCTGGGGCCTCGTATTCATCCTCGGCCTGACCTGCGGCATCGAGGGCGCCTACTTCAACCGTTCCGTCGGCGCCCCGGCCTACGCCGGCGTGTTCGCCGCCTGGTGCGACCTGCGCGAGGTCATTCCCTACGCCTTCGGCTACATGATGTCGGCCAAGGTCGGCACCGGTATCGTCGCCGAGCTCGGCGCGATGCGGATCTCCGACGAGATCGACGCGCTCGAGGTCATGGGCGTTCAGCCGCTGCTCTTCCTCTGCGCGACGCGCCTGCTGGCCGCCTGGATGGTGCTCCCGTTCATGTACCTCGCCGGGATCGGAATCGGCTTCTTCGCCTCGTACCTGGCGGTGGTCGAGCAGATCGCCGAGGTCTCGGCAGGTGGCTACTTACTCATCTTCTGGATGTTCCAGAACCCACCCGACCTCTTATTCAGCCTGACGAAGGCGATGTTCATGGCGACCGCGATCGTGCTCGTCGGCTGCTACTACGGCTACACGGCCGGCGGCGGTCCGGTCGGGGTCGGCACGGCGACCGCGAAGTCGATGGTCGTGAACATCATCCTCGTGCACATCATCGGGATGCTCGGGACGCTGATCTTCTGGGGTGCCAACCCGAGGGCACCAATCGGTGGATAGGCACAGGGAGGCCTAGGTCTTATGGAGAGCCGCGAGCGCGAACATTCAGAGTCCGACTCGGACGAGCCGGAGACCGACGAGCACCGGGTCACCGAGGACCGCGCCTACGACGCGCGTGCCCGTGAGGCCGAGCGCCGCGCCGAGGAGAGCCGATCCGACGAGGACTATCCGGGCGAGGACTCCTACGAGGAACCGGTTCCGGAGCTCGGGAAGCTCCATCAGGACTACACGCTGCCCGGCGTCGAGTCCGGCGACAACAACCCCTACAAGTGGCACACGGGGCAGAAGCGCGACCACGGCGGCACCGACGCGATCGAGATCCAGGACGTCGTCAAGCAGTTCGGCCGCACCCGGATCCTCAACTCGCTGAACCTCGGCCTGCCCGACGATCAGATCTCGATGGTCCTCGGACCGTCGGGAACCGGCAAGAGCGTGCTCATCAAGCACATCGTCGGGCTGCTCTACCCCGACTCGGGTGACGTCCTCGTCCACGGCGAATCGGTGCCGTCGATGACCGACGACCAGCTGTTCGAGATGCGCAAGAAGTTCGGTCTGCTGTTCCAGGACGGTGCCCTCTTCGGGTCGATGAACATCTGGGACAACGTCGCCTTCCCGCTTCGCCAGCACACCGACAAGTCCGAGGACGAGATCGGCGAGATCGTCGACAAGCGCCTCGAGGAGGTCGGCCTCACGGCCGCGTCGGAAAAGGCGCCGAACGAGCTCTCGGGCGGGATGCGAAAGCGCGCCGGGTTCGCCCGCGCGCTCGTCCTCGACCCGGCGATCGTCATGTTCGACGAGCCCGACTCGGGGCTCGACCCGGTTCGCACCGCGTTGCTCTGCGAGTTGATCCGCGAGGTCCATGAGGAGAACGGCGGCTGCTACATGGTGATCAGCCACGACCTCGGCACCGCGCGCCGGATCGCCGACTTCATCGCCGTGCTGTGGAAGGGCCGGATCGTCGAGTCGGGGCCGTCGGACCAGCTGTTCGACTCCGACAACGAGTTCGTCTCGCAGTTCCTCAACGCTGAGACCGAGGGCCCGCTCGCGATGGACTAGGCGGCGCGGGTCCGCGCCGCCCGTCCCCGCGTGCAAGCCGGCGCGCGGACCATCCTCGCTTAACCATGCCGCGCGACCCCGTCCGTAGGCTTCGGAGGTCCCGGGGATGAAGAACCTGTTCGCACGGATAGCGGCGCGAGCCGTCGAGCAGCCCGCGGCGGTGCTGGCGGGCTGCCTGCTGGTCGTGATCATCGCCGCGGCGGGTGCGCTGCAGCTGCGTCCGACAGCCGCGACCGACGAGCTCGTCGACTCGGGCTCCGACACCTACGCCGCCACCGAGCGCTACAAGGATGCCTTCGGCGAGGACGCGGTCGTCGTGCTCGTCCGAGGTGACCTCCAGAGGCTGCTCGGACCCGATCAGATCGTCAGGCTCCTCGCGCTCGAGAACTGCCTCGCCGGGCAGTCGCAGGCGCCCGATCCGACCTCGCAGGACGCCGCCGCGCCGACCCAGCCCGCGGTCTGCTCCGATCTCGCCGAGAGCGGCGCGGTCAGGGCGGTCTACGGGCCGGCGAGCTTCCTCGACGAATTCACGAAGCAGGCCAACGCGGTGATCGAGGAGCAGACGCAGGCGGCGGCACAGAAGGCTCAGCGCGCGGCGATCGCCGCGCAGCGGGTGGCGATCGAGAACGGCGCCACGAAGGCCGAGGCGGCAGCCGCCGCCCAGGCAGCCGCCGAGGGCATTCAATCGCAGCTCGGGCAGAAGTTGATCGGCCAGGGGCTCGAGATCGCCCAGAAGTACGGGATCAACCCGGGACCCCCGTCGATCACCGACCCGGAGTTCGTGTCCGCGGTGTTCTTCGACCGCGCGCAGGTCGAGCCGACACCGAAGTCGCGGTTCGCCTACCTCGTCCCGTCCAACGATGCCGCCCTGATCTCGCTCCGCCTCGACGCGAGCCTCTCCGAGGACGAGCAGCAGGAGGCGATCGAGCAGATCCGCGAGGTGACCGAGGACCCGGCCTTCCAGCTCGCCGGCGCCGACTTCATCGTCTCCGGCGTCCCCGTCCTCGTCGACGGCGTCAACGACGAGATCAGCTCGGCGGTGATCCTGCTCGGCGCGGTCGCGATCATCGTCATGGCGATCGTCCTGGCGCTGTTCATCGGCCCGCCACTGCGGCTGCTGCCGCTGGTGCTGGCGCTCGGGGCCGCCGGCCTGGCGATGGGTGTCCTCGAGCTCGCCGGCGGCTCGCTGACGCTCGCTTCGCTCGCCGTGCTGCCGATCCTGATCGGACTCGGCGTCGACTACGCGATCCAGTTCCAGGCCCGCTACCGCGAGGAGCTCGACGACGGGGCGAGCCCGCAGCGGGCCGCGATCGGAGCCGCCGCGCGCGGCGGCCCGGTGATCGGAGCCGCGGTTGCGGTGACCTGCGCGAGCTTCATCGCGCTGCTGATCTCGCCGATCCCGATGATCCGCTCGTTCGCGCTGATCCTCGTCCTCGGGACGCTCGCCGCCTATGCGCTGTCGCTCACCGCCGGCCTCGCCGCGCTCTCGATGGCCGACCGGAACCGCTCGCGCCGCCACCTGCTCGCCGACACGCGGGCCGAGGCCCTGGTCGACGCGGCGCGGCGCCGCATCCGCTCCTTCTCCGCGCACTTCGGGCGCCGCGCGCTCGCGCGAGCGATCGCCGCGCCGTGGAAGGTCATCACCGTCGCGGTCGCCCTGTCGGTCGCCGGCTGGGCACTCGACTTCACGACCCCCGTCCAGTCGGACCTGCGCGAGCTCGTGCCGAACGACGTCCCGGCGGTCCAGGACGTCGACGCGCTCGAGGCCGAGACCGGCGTGTCGGGCGAGATCGACGTGACCGTGAGCTCGGATCGCATCACCGATCCGGCGGTCATCAACTGGATGTCCGACCTGCAGGCACGCGTGCTCGAGCTCGGCGGGTTCGGGGTCGGCGAACGCTGCGCCGACGGCGAGACGGATCTGTGCCCGGCGCCGTCGCTGCCCGACCTCGTCTCGGCCGGCGGCGAGGCTCCCGACCAGGCGACCGTCGACTCGATCCTCTCGCTGCTGCCGGCGCGGTTCTCGCAGGCCATGATCGAGACCGACCCGCAGAGCGGCGAGATCGGCGACACCGCGGTCCTCGCCTTCGGGATCCCGGTCCAGCCGCTCGACGAGCAGAAGGAGCTGATCGACGGGATCCGCACCGAGATCGCGGCCAACGGCGGGCCACCGGTCGGCGTCGACGCCGAAGTCGTCGGGCTCCCGGTCCTCGCCGCCGAGTCGAGCGGCCAGCTCTCGACGACCCGCTTCCTGATCTCGGCGATCGCGATCGTGCTCGTCGGCGCGGTCCTGCTGGCGACGCTTCGCTCGCCGCGGCGCGCGCTGGTCACGATCGCGCCGATCGTGCTCGCGGTCGGCTGGGCGGGCCTCATCTTCTGGCTCTGCCGCGTCGTGCTCGGCGGGCTCGGGATCGTCGACATCGCGCTCAACCCGATGTCGGCGACGCTCGGCGCGCTCGTGATCGCGACGGCGACGGAGTTCAGCGTCCTGCTCGCCTCGCGCTACTACGAGGTCCGCGACGCGGGGGCGAGCGTCGGCGAGGCGCTCCGCCAGTGCTACGCCCGCACCGGCATGCCGGTCATCGCCTCCGGGGTGACGGCGATCGCCGGCTTCGCGACACTGCTCGCGACCGACATCCCGATGGTCCGCGACTTCGGCCTCGTCACCGTCCTCGACCTGCTCGCCTCGCTCGCCGGCGTGATGCTCGTGCTCCCGGCCGCCCTCGTCCTCGCCGAACGCGGCACCGCGCGCGGCTCGGAGCGCTCGGTTCTCGCGCGCTTCGGCGTGCGGCGGCCCCGGGGCGCTCGCAGCGGCGCCTGATGGCGACGCCGCACGTCCCGGGGGAGGAGCCTGACCCCGAGGCCGAGCCGCGCCGCGACCGCCGCTCGGGTCTGCGCTACTCGCTCGTCGTCGGCGCCGCGTTCATCGCCCTCGCCGTCGTCGCGGTCGTCAACACGGTCGGCGGGGAGGACGCGGGGATCCTCGGCACGAGCGACGATCCGCCGGCGGCGGTGCCCGAGTTCGCCCTGCCCGAGCTCGTCGGGTCGCTCGACGGCGATGCCAACGTCTTCCAGGACGACTGCGAGTCCTCGCAGTCGCCGTGCCCCGAGGGGTCGCGGCGTACCCCGGCCTGCGAGGTGGAGCTCGAGGACGCGATCCGCGTCTGCGATCTGTTCGACCGCCCGCTGGCCATCTCGTTCTGGTTCGCCCAGGGCGGCGAGTGCCTGCCGGCCCAGGACGCCTTCGACACGGTCGCGCGGCGCTTCGAGGGCCGGGCCAACTTCCTCTCGATCGACATCCGCGACGAGCGCGAGGAGGCCGCCGCGATCGTCCGCGAGCGCGGCTGGCGGGTGCCGGTCGGATGGGACGCCGACGGCGCGGTCTCGAACCTGTTCCGGGTCGGCGGCTGCCCGACGGTCGCGCTGGTGTACCCCGGCGGGACGCTGGCGGGCGCAGCGATCGGCGACTCGCAGGTCAACGAGGACGACCTCGCGAAGTCGGTCCGGGGGCTGATCGCCGACTCTCGCGAGCGCGAGCTCACCGTCCGCTGATGGGGTCCGCCGAGGAGCCCAGGATCCTCGCCGGCGCGGTTTCCGCCGAGCTCCGCGACGAGTTCCCCGGACTGGTCCTGCTCCACGCCGACGTCCCCGGAGGGGCGCGGCGCTCCTCGCGGCCGGTCAAGGCGAGGCTCGCGGCGGTCGCCGACCGGATCTCCGGCGCGCAGGCGGTCAACCTGCGCCACCGTCCGATTCCGTGGGCCTACCGCGTCTTCTTCCGCCACATCGGCCTCGACCCCGACGAGCAGCGAACGCCGGTCGAGGAGCTCACCTTCGAGCGGATCGCCTCCGGCGGCCTGGCGAGCCGGGGCCTTCCCGCCGACGCGATCCGGGTCTCGACGCTCGAGTCACACGTCGCGCTCCGCGCCCTCGATGCGGACGCGGTGGCCGGCGCCCTCACCCTGCGAACGAGCCTGCCCGGCGAGCAGCTGGCCGAGCGACCGGGGCTCCCGGCGGGCACGCTCGTCCTCGCCGACGAGCGACGGCCGCTCGCGACGCTCTTCGGAGGTGCCGCGGCGGACGCCGAGGTCGGCGCCGCGACCCGGATGACCCGGCTCTGCGCGATCGGGGTGGAGGGGGTGCCGCGCGTGGCGCTCGAGGAGGCGATCTGGGTCGCGGCGGAGCTGCTCGAGTCCTGACCCGGCTCGAAGCAGCGAGCCGAGCCGGGCGCACCGGTACAGTTGTCAGCTCACGCGGGCGCCCGAGGAGTCGCCCGCGCCAGCCGAGAAGATCGCGAGGAGCCGACGTGGCCCAGACGCTCGAGCAGACCCCAGGCGCGCACCATCTCGAACCGCCGCTCACGACGATGCCGGCCACGCGCCGCGCCGCCCGCGCGGATCTGCGGCGCCAGATCGCCAACCTCGAGTCCGAGCTCGCGGGCCTGTTCACCGCCGGCTTTCCGCGGCGCTCGAGCGGGATCGACTGGAAGGTCGGAGCGGCCGGCGGGCCTCGCGTGCTCGGCGTCGGCGAGCTCGAGGCGACGCGCGACGCTCTCGTCGCGCGGATCGCGACCGTTCGCCGCCAGCTCGCCGAGCGCGCCGAGCGCGAGGAGCAGAGCCGGGCGCTCGTCGAGGAGATGATCGCCGAGCCGGAGCGGCACCGCTTCGTCGTCGTCTCGAACGAGCACCTCGGCGAGCCGGGTTGCAAGCACTTCCATTCGCGCCCGCGCTTCGGTCTGATCGGCATGCTGATGAACTGGTGGCGCGTCAAGGTCTCCTCGGGCTGCCCGTTAGCCCCGGGGCGGGGCCACCGGCCGCCGCCCCCGACCACCACCTCCGTCTAGCCTGAGCGCTCATGGCCGACCGCTCGAAGAAGCGCCGTCGCCGCCCGGCGCCGCGACCACGCCCCGAGGCTGCGCCCGCGCCAGAGCCCGCGAGGCAGGCCGCGCCGAAGGTCGATCGCCGGCGCGAGCCCGAGACCGCGCCGCCGGCGCCGTGGGGCAAGTTCCCGCTCGTCGAGCTCGTCGTCCTCGTCGCTCTCGTGCTGATCGTGGTCGGGTTCTTCGCCGGCGGTCAGAGCTCGCCGACGCTGATCGTCGCCGGGCTCGCGCTCGGCTCACTGGCCGGGCTCGAGCTCGCGATCCGCGAGCACTTCTCGGGCTACCGCTCGCACACCGCGCTGCTCGCCTCGGCGGCGGGCCTGATCGTGCTCGCGATCCTCTACTTCGCGGCGCCGGGGCTCGTCTCGCCGGCGATCCGGATCGTCGTCGCGCTCGCGGTCGCCGGGCTCGCGGCGGGGCTCCTGCTGCGCGCCTTCCGGGCGCGTACCGGGCGCTCGATCAAGCTCCGCTGAGGGGAACGAAAAACGACGCCCGCGGGCGTCGCCTCTCGTGTGCTCGTCTTCGGGCCCCCAGCAGGGGCCCCGCCGGCGCCGGGCTCCCGGCGCCGGGCTGGCCCGGCCGCCTACGCGGCCTGGAGCTCGACCTCCGGGCTCCCGACGCCGCGGCGGGCGCGCGAGCGCAGCTCGAGCTCGCGGGCGACGACGTTTCGCTGCCGCTCGGTCAGCCTCCCGAGCGGACGGTTCTCGTTCAGCTCGAGCTCGGAGAGGAACTTGCGTGAGCGGGTCAGGCCCCAGCGCTGCTGGCTTCGCAGCAGCTCGCCCACGGTCATCGTCTCGGCCTCCCAGGGGCACCGACGGACGACTTCGGCCGCGGGCATCTGTCCGCCGGCGACACTGCGCTTCAGCGAGGCGCGCGCAAGTCGCACCCGGTTGGCGCGGGCGAGCGCCTGAAGATGCTGCGGGTCGCTGGTGGCAGGGGTCATCGGCATGGCGGATTCCATGGGCTCTCCTCCTTAGAGAGGTAGGTGCAGAGGGGTCTCGAGCGCTGTCCGTGACCTCAGCGGCGACGTTCGCCGATGTGGCATTCGGGCTCAGGCATCAGGGGCCGCGACGCCCTGGGCGGCGCCAAGTCAGATACGTAATCCCTGTCGCTCTGAACCGCTCCCTGCCCCGGTCGCGTTCAGCTCGTGGACGAACCTAACGAGGCGGTCCCGGGCCCGCAAGGGGGAACCGTCTCGGCGTCCGCTAAGAGCAGGAATTTCTTAAGGCGGCGAAAAGGCGTACCCGGGCGACTGCGCTCAAACCCCCATTTCATGCGAGTTCTGGCGCAAACGGCGATGGTGCGATCGGAGGGGACCCGACCGGGTCGATCACCTAGTCGACCTGCGGTCCCTCCGCACCGACCCTGATCTCGGGGAACTCGTCGGCGACCCTCGCGAAGACCTCGAGCGCCCGGTCGAGGTGCTCTCGGCGGTGGGTCGCCATGAGCGAGGTCCGAAGCAGCGCGCCCGCCGGTGGCACCGCGGGGTGCAGCGCGACGTTCGTGTAGACGCCGGCCTCGTAGAGCGCCTTCCAGACGCGGACGCATGTCCAGTCGTCGCCGATCACGACGGGCACGATCGGGGTCAGCGCCTCGCCGCCGTCGGGCAGTTTCGTCGGCTCGACGACGCGCAGGCCGAGGTCGGTCAGGCCGCGGTGCAGGTAGGCGGCGTTCGAGAGCAGGCGCTCGAGCAGCGCGGGGCCCTCCGAGCGGATCACGCGTAGGGCGGCGAGCGCGGCGCCGGTGGCCGCCGGGACGGCCGAGGCGGTGAACAGGAACGGCCGCGAAGCGACGCGCAGGTACTCGATGACGTCGCCCGGCCCGGCGATGAAACCGCCGCAGGAGGCGAGGCTCTTCGAGAAGGTGCCCATCCGCAGGTCGACGCGGTCCTCGAGGCCGAAGAGCTCGGAGGCGCCGGCGCCGCGGGCTCCGAGGACGCCGACGCCGTGGGCCTCGTCGACCATCAGCCGGGCGCCGTAGCGCTCGGCGAGATCGGCGATCTCAGGCAGCGGAGCGATGTCGCCCTCCATCGAGAACACGCCGTCTACGACGACGAGGACGCCGCCTCCGTCGCCCACCGCGCGCTCGAGCATCCGCTCGAGCTTCGGCATCTGGTTGTGGCGGAACGGCCGCAGCCGCGCCCCGGAGAGCTGCGCGCCGTCATACAGCGAGGCGTGGTCGCCCGAGTCGCAGACGACGGTGTCGCCCGGCTCGAGCAGCGTCCCGAGGACGCCGAGGTTCGACTGGTAGCCGGTCGTGTAGACGATCGCGTCCTCGGTACCCATCCAGTCCGCGATCTCGGACTCGAGCTCGATGTGCAGCGGCGTCGTGCCGTTGAGCAGCCGTGAGCCCGTCAGTGCGGTGCCGTAGGTCTCGAGCGCCTCGCGGGCGGCGTCGCGGACGCGATCGTCGTCGGTCAGCCCGAGGTAGTTGTTCGAGCCGAGCATGACCGTCTCGCGGCCCTCCATCTCGACGATCGGGCCGGCCTCGGAGGTCATCAGCCGGAAATAGGGGAGGAGGTCGGCCTGCTTGGCGGCCGCGAGCTGCTCAGCGCGCTCGTGCGTGCGCGCGCGCTCGAAGAGGTCGAGCCCGGCGCGGGCGGTCTCGGTCATGGCGGTGATTCTCACAGACGCGCCGGTCCCCAGCGCACCTCTAGAGTCTCGCGGCCATGCCCACCGCCGCCACAACCCCAGCGCTGAACGTCAGGCCGGTCAGCGGTCGCCGTGACATCGACCGCTTCATCGAGCTCCCGTTCCGGCTCCATGCCGACAGCGACCAGTGGGTCCCGCCGCTCCGCTACGAGCGCCGTGCCTTCCTCAGCAAGAAGAAGAATCCGTACTTCGACCACGCCGAGGTCTGCCTGTTCCTCGCCGAGCGCGGCGACCGGGTCGTCGGGCGGATCTCGGCCCAGGTCGACTCGCGCTGGGATCGCTACCAGGGCGGAAGCGACGGCATCTTCGGGTTCTTCGAGTGCGAGGACGACCCCGAGGTCGCCCGGGCGCTGCTCGATGCCGCGGCCGGGTTCATCCGCGCCCACGGCCGCGAGCGGATGATCGGGCCGATGGACTTCACGATGAACGACGAGTGCGGGCTGCTCGTCGAGGGCTTCGAGCGCGATCCGATGATCCTCGAGCCGTGGCACCCGCCCTACTACCAGCGCCTGATCGAGGGCCATGGGCTCGAGAAGACGCAGGACCTGTTCATCTGGGAGCTCTACTTCGGCCAGCTCCGACACGGCGAGAGCTTCCACCCGCTGATCCATCGAGCCGCCGAGAAGTCCGAGCGGGCGGGGGTGCGGATCCGCAACATGCGCCGCGCCGACATGCGGGACGAGGTCGAGCGCTTTCGCGAGGTCTACAACGAGGCCTGGGGCGACAACTGGGGTTTCGTCCCGATCACCGAGGACGAGGTCGACTTCCAGGCCCAGAACCTCAAGCAGGTGCTCTCCGAGGACTGGGCGATGATCGCCGAGCTCGACGGCGAGGTCGTCGGAGCCGCGCTGACGCTGCCCGACTACAACCAGGTCTTCAAGCACATGAATGGTCGCCTGCTGCCGTTCGGCTGGCTCCACTTCCTGCTCCGCCGGCGCAAGATCACCGACGTTCGGGTCTTCGCGCTCGGCGTCAAGCACGCCCACCAGCACCTCGGTGTCGCCGCGCAGCTATACGTCGCCCAGGCCGACATGGCGGCGAAGAAGCCGCAGAAGGGCGGCGACATGGGCTGGACGCTCGAGTCCAACAAGGGCATGAACCGGGCCCTCGAGGGCATGGGCGGGACGGTCGTCAAGCGCTACCGGATCTACGAGCAGGGGCTCTGAGCCCGGACCGGCTCGCGGGTCGAACTTCCGCATCTAGCGGGAAGTGAGAGCGCCTCGCCGGCCTCGTGGCGGAAATGGGTCGGGACCCATCTCTACTATCGGCGGCGATGGAACGGGTGCTCGAGGCGCGCGCCACGGAGGGCGATTCGGAAGGGCCGGCGGTCGAGGCCGACGAGGTACGCCCGTTGCCCGCGAAGCGCTCCGGGGCCGAGCTGACGCCCGTCGCCCAGGACGTCCGCAACGCCGCTCTCGCCGCCGCGGGCGGGATCGCGGCCGGGGCGGCGACGATGATCCTGGCCCGCGCGACGCGCTCGGCGGGACGCGGCTCCGCGATCCGGATCGGTCGTCGCAGGCGCCCGGCGAAGGTCGTCGCGAGCCGCTCGTTCATCGTCGACGTACACATGCTCGGCGACCGCTAGGCGGACCGGCGTGCCCGCCGTCGGCAGGCTCGAGATCGAGGTTCGGCCGCCTTGGCCCTACCGGCTGCCGAGCCATGGTGGCGGCGACGGGGTGCTGCGGATCTCTCCGACGACCGTCGGGCGGCTGATGCACGTCGGCGACACGGCGATCCTGGTCCTCGCCTGGCAATGCCGCGACGGGCGGGTCGGCCTGCGGGCCAGCGGCGAGGCGAGTCGCGAGCAGCTCGAGCTGGCGATCGAGCGGATGCGCTTCGCGATCTGCGTCGACGACGACCTCTCGGATTTCAAGGCCGCGTTCGGGTCGCACCCGCTGATCCGCCCGGCGCTGGCGAGCCGGCCTTGGAAGCGCCCGAAGCGGCGCGTCTGGCCATGGGAGGCGCTCGCCTGGGCGATCACCGAGCAGCTGATCGAGTCCACGCGCGCGGCGGCGATCCAGCGCCGGATCGTCGGCCGCTACGGCCGCTTCATGAGCGAGGGCCAGACCCGCTCACGGCTCGCCGAGCGACCGAGTCCCGAGGCGTTCGTCAGCGGACGTGTCGACCGCCGGTTCCGCGACGGGTCCGCGCGCGGGAGCCGCGACCCGGCCCGGCGCAGCCGCCGCCGCGCCTCGCGCGGGCCCTGGACCTACTCGGACGTTCCGTGCCCGACGACCGTGTCCGGGCTCTCGCCCGCCGAGCTCGTCAGCCTGGACCTCTCGGCGGCTCGGTCGCTGGCGATGATCAAGTGCGCGAAGGAGGTTGCGACCGGCCGCGCCGACCCCGGGGACCCGGCCTTCGACGCCCGCTTCCTTCGGATCTCGGAGATCGGCCCCTGGACGCTCCAGTGTCTCGGGATGTTCGGCCGCGGAGAGCCCGATTCGCTGCCCGCCGGCGACCTCGCCTACGTCAAGCTCGTCGGCCACCTCGCGGGGCTGGGTCGTCGCGCCACGGTCGCCGAGGTCGACGAGTTCTTCGCCCCCTTCGCGCCCTACAGGGGACTCGCGGGCATGTTCATGCTCTCGAGCGCGGCGAGGTCGCTGAGTGAGGCCGGGCCGCTGCCTCTCGCGCCCGACGCCCTCGCCGCCTAGTTGCTCAGTCGGGCAGGAGGTCGTTCGTCAGCAGGTCGGATGCCGGCGGCGCCTCAGAGATCAGGCCGCGGTCGGCCATGAATTCGGCGAACGCCTCCCACTCGCCGGGGTCCATCTCGCCCCAGCGCTCGCCGGACTGGGCGAGCAGCGGCAGCGTCGCGCGGGTCTGGGCGAGGGTCAGGCGAGGGTCGAGCCCGTCGGACTCTGAGACGACGAGCTCGGACGCGCGCTCGGGATCCTCGGCGGCGGCCTGGCTCGCCTCCTCGAGCGCCCCCAGGAACGCCTCGATTCGCGCCGGGTCCGACTCGAGGCGCTCCTCGCTCGCGACGAGGATCAGCTCGTCGTAGGTCGGCACGCCGAGCTCGTCGACCGGCCGCACGATCGGGTCCTCGCCGCGCTCGGCGAGCTCGACGCCCTCGATGTTCGCGAACGCTCCCAGCGTCGCCTCGGCGCGCCCGGCGAGCAGCGCGGGCTGGAGGTTGAAGCCGACGTCGACCTGCTCGACCGAATCGGGCGGGACGCCGCCGTCGGCGAGGATGGCCTCGAGGAACGCGTCCTGGTAGGCGATCCCGGCCGTCGCCACCGTCTTGCCCTCGAGCTCGGAGGCGTCCTCGACCGGGTCGGAGGGCAGCGAGATGACCGACGTGAGCGGTTCGGCGACGAGCGCGCCGACCGCGACGACGGGGAGCCCCTGCTCGCGCGCGAGCAACAGCTCGGGCTCGTAGGAGATCGCCAGGTCGACCTGTCCGGCCGCGACCTGGCGGATCGGCGCCGAGGGATCGGAGGGAACCTGAGGATCGACGTCGAGGCCGGCGCGCTCGAAGAAGCCGCCCTCGACGCCGGTCAGGATCCCGGCGTGGTCGGGGTTGACGTAGAAGTCAAGCGCGAGCTCGAACGGTTCACCACTCTGCCCGCCCGGGCCGGCGGTCTCGTCCTCGCCTCCGCACGCCGCGAGCGAGCCGGCGGCGAGCAGCGCGGCGGCGAGCGCCGCGGTCGCGAGCCGGGCTACGGGCTTGGGTCTCATCGGATCTCCTCTTCTCGGGCCCAGGGACAGATCAGTCGCTCCGCGAGGGCGATCGCGCCGTAGAGCGCGAGCGCGAGCGCCGACAGGCAGACGATCGCCGCGAAGACGCGCGCGGTCTGGAGCTGCCCCTGCGCGGTCAGGATCAGGTGGCCGAGGCCGGAGCTCGACCCGGCCCACTCCGCGAACACCGCGCCGATCACGGCGACGACGGCGGCGATCCTCAGGCCGCTGAAGACGAACGGCAGCGCGCTCGGCAACTCGACCCGGCGCAGGATCTGCGCCGGGCTGGCCCGCAGGGTCAGCATCGTCCGCCGCAGGCCGGGGTCGACCGAGCGCAGCCCGTCGAGGCCGTTGACGGTGATCGGGAAGAAGCAGATCAACGCGACGATCGCCAGCTTCGGCCCGATCCCATAGTCGAACCAGACGACGAGGATCGGCGCGATCGCGATGATCGGGATCGTCTGCGAGGCGATCAGCAGCGGCAGGAACGCACGCCGCAGCACGGTCGAGGCATGCAGCGCGAGCGCCGCCCCGAGCCCGACGAGGAGCGCGATCGCGAGGCCGAGCACGATCTCGACCGCGGTCACGAGTGAATCCTCGGCGAGCAGCGAGCGATCGACCCACAGCGCCTCGGCGACCTCGCTCGGCGCCGGGATCAGGAACGGCTCGATGCCGAGCGCGTCGGAGAGGACGTCCCAGCGCGCCGCGAGCTCCCAGGCGCCGAGCAACACGAGGACCGCCGCGAGCGGCGCGAGGATCCCGAACGCTCGCGACTCGCGGCTCATGCCGAGCCCCCGAGCAACCGGGTGGCACGGGCGCGGAGCGCTGCCAGCTCCGGGTCGGCCAGCGCCTCGGCGCGCGGGCGAGAGCGTGGGGAGGGGGAGGCGACGAGCTCGATCACGCGGGAGGGCCGCGGCGCCAGGATCGCGACGCGGTCGCAGAGCAAGAGCGCCTCCTCGACGTCGTGCGTGACGAGCAGGACGGTCGGGCGGCCGAGCGCGGCTGAGCCGAGCTCGCCCGCCAGCCAGTCCTGCATCGAGGCGCGTGTGATCGCGTCGAGCGCGCCGAACGGCTCGTCGAGCAGCAGGACGGGCTTGCCGGACAGGATGCTGCGGGCGAACGCGACCCGCTGGCGCATCCCGCCCGACAGCTGTGCCGGGCGCGAGGCCTCGAAGCCCTCGAGGCCGAAGCGCCGCAGGATCTCCGCGGCGCGCTCACGCGCGGCGCGGCGTCGATCGCCGCCGAACTCGAGCCCGATCGCGGCGTTGGCGGTCGCGTCCGCCCACGGCAGCAGCAGGTCGCTCTGGGGCATCAGTGCGCAGCGCTCCAGGCGCCCGGCGGCGTCGGATGCGCCGCCGGTCTCGACGCTCCCGGACGTCGGTTCGCGCAGGCCCGCGACCAGCTCGAGCAGCGAGGTCTTGCCACAGCCGGATGGACCGACGAGACCGACGACCTCACCGGGCGCGACCGACAGCTCGAAGCGGTCGAGGACGTCCGTCCGGCCGAGCCGGAGCGAGGCGTCGATCCGCACGCCGACGCCGTCGGGGGCGACGGGCTCCAACCTGTCGGACCGGGCGCCGGCCGTCACTCTCGCTGCTCTCCCTTCGCGCGCATTACCGCACAGGTTCTGAGGGTCGAGGCCGGGCGACCGATGGTCGTGGGCCCCATCTCAGCCCGCGTCTCCCGCGAGCACCCCTGGGTCGAGCGCCGATGCTACCGGCGCCCCGCGCCCTCAGGCCGCCGGGGAGACCAGCGCGAGGAAGGCGTCGACGTCGTCGCGGATGTCGTTCGGCGAGTCGTAGATCCGTCGCGCCCCGGCCTCGGTGAGCTCGTCGCGGCCGAAGCCGCCGGTCATGACCGCCACGCTCGCGATCCCTGCGCGGCCCGCGGACTCGCAGTCCCAGACCGTGTCGCCGAGCATCAGCGCCGGGCGCTGCGAGAGCTTTTCGAGCGCCGCCTCGACGAGGTCCGGCGCGGGCTTCGAGTCCTCGACGTCGCCCGAGCTGGTCCAGTCGCAGAGCTCGCGGACGCCGAGCAGGTCGACGTAGTGCTCGGCCTCGTCGGGCTTGGCCGAGGTCGCGAGGACGATCTCCACCCCCGCCTCGGCGAGCTCGGCGATCAGCTCGGGGGCGCCGGGCAGCGGGCGGACCTCGTCGATCATCTCGCCGTAGAGCTCGGATTCCGCGTCACGGATCTCGTCCCCCAGCTCGTCCTCGACGTCCTGGCTGGCGACCGATGCGATGAGCTTGTCGCTGCCCATTCCGATCGAGCGGTGGAGCCGCCACGCCTCGACCTCGGTCACGCCGCAGCGCTGAAAGGCGCGCCACCAGGCGACGGCGTGGTGGTAGTTCGTATCGACGAGCGTGCCGTCGATGTCGCAGACGAGAGCCCGTGCGCGCTCGTCGGTCATCGGCTCACCGCGCCGGGCTTGGCGAGCAGGTCGACGAACTGCTCCAGGTGCTTGGTCGTCCAGCACTCGAGCGAGGCGTCGAGGTAGGGCTCGTAGGCAGACATTCTCGAATCTCCGTAGTTCCAGTAGAGGCGCGGTTCCGGGTTGAGCCAGAAGGTCCGCGACGATTGCGAAGCGATGCCGCCGAACACCTCGGCGCACGGATCGCGTCCGTTCGTCCGTGCGTCGCCGAGCACGATCAACGTCGAGCGCGGCCCGAGCTCACCCGAGACCTGTTCGGCGAAGTCGAGCCAGACGCGTCCGTAATCGGTGTACCCGGTCTGATCGGCGACACCGGACTCGCGCGAGATCCGCTCGGAGACGGCGCGGAAGTCGCGCTCGGTCTCGAAGACGTCGGTGACCTCCGCGATCCGCTCGATGAAGACGAAGCTCCGCAGCTTGCGAAACGAGTCGTGGAGGGCGTGGAGCACGGAGAGGAAGAAGACGCTCGCCGATGTGACCGACGTCGAGACGTCGCAGAGGACGTAGATCTCCGGCCTCCGCGGGCGCCGGGCTCGGTAGCGCAGGCGCATCGGGACGCCGCCCGTCTCGAGCGAGGAGCGGATCGTGCGCCGGACGTCGACGACGCCGTCGCGACGCCGGCCGCGCGACTCCGAGCCGACGGTCGCGAGCCGCCGCTTGAGCTGGGCGACGGCGCGGTGGACTGCCGCGAGGTCCTGGGTCGGCGAGGTCGGAAGCGCGCGGTCGAGGTCCGACAGCGGGCGGCTCGGCGGCAGCTTGCCGGCGCGCTCGATCGCGACGCGCTCGAGCTCGCGCCGCAGGTGGGCCTCGAAGCGCGCGACCTCCTCGCGGCTGAGCGCCCGCCCGCCCTCGGCCTCCGGTCGCTGGGTGCCGATCTGCAGGCCGAGCCCCCGCCGGATCCGCTGGACATCGACGCCGACGACCCCAGAGCCCTCGCCGGCGCGTCCGAACGCCGCGAGCGACAGCCGCGCCAGGTCTCGCAGCAGGTCCTCGTCGCCCGCCTCGATCGCCTCGCGGACCGCATCGCGGAGCGAGGAGAGCTCGACCGACTGGGCGCCCTCGCCGAGCGACGCCGACTCCTCGACGCCCTGGCGCAGCGCCTCGGCCTCGGCGACGCGGAAGAAGTGGCGGTCGAACAGGCGGTCGAAGACGAGCCGGTCCTCGCGCGACTTGGCGATCGTCGCCGCGAGCGCCTCGCGGAAGGTCGCGGCCTCGCGCCAGCTGACGACGTCGAGCGCCTCGAAGGCGTCGAGCAGCTCGGCGGTCCCGACGGCGACGCCCTCCGCGCGCAGCTCCTCGCAGAATCCGGTCAGGCGGGCGGCGATGCCCGCCTCGGCGGCCCGCATCACGTGGCCGGCGAGGGCGCGGCGAGCTTGAGACCGACGCGCTCGGCGACGAGCTCGAGGTCGGTGCGGTGCTTGACGATGATCGACATCGTCTCGCGGAACGTGTCGCGGTCGATCTCGTCGGCGCCGAGCAGCAGCAGCGAGCGCGCCCAGTCGATCGACTCGGCGATCGACGGCGGCTTCTTGAGGTCGAGCTCGCGGACCATCGCGACGATCTCGACGACCTTGCGGGCCAGCGACTCGTCGAGCTCCGGCGCGTGCAGGCGCACGATCTCGATCTCGCGCTCGGCGCTCGGGTAGTCGAGCCAGAGGTAAAGGCAGCGGCGCTTGAGCGCCTCGGTCAGCTCGCGCGAGTTGTTCGAGGTCAGGACGACGATCGGCTGGGTCCGCGCCGCGTAGACGCCGAGCTCGGGTATCGAGACCTGGAACTCCGACAGCAGCTCGAGCAGCATCGCCTCGAACTCCTGGTCGGTCTTGTCGATCTCGTCGATCAGCAGGACGACGGGCTCGGGCGAGGCGATCGCGCGCAGCAGCGGCCGCGTCAACAGGAACTCCTCCTCGAAGACCTCCGTCTCCGACCCCTCCTCCGCGGCGGCCGCGGCGGCCTGGATGTGGAGCAGCTGCTTGCGGTAGTTCCACTCATAGAGCGCCTTGGCCTCGTCGAGGCCCTCGTAGCACTGGAGGCGTACGAGCTCACGGCCTCCGACCCTGGCGAGGGCCTTCGCGAGCTCTGTCTTGCCGACGCCCGCCGGGCCCTCGACGAGGATCGGCTTGTCGAGGCGCATCGCGAGGTGGGAGATCAGCGCCGCCGCGGGGTCGGCGAGGTAACCGGACTCGCGCAGAGCGGCGGCGAGCGCCGGGACGTCGGGGGCCTCCGAGCCTGGTGCCTTCTCGAGCTCGCTCACCGGGCGGAGGCTAGCGGTGGGGTGGGGTCGGGGTCCTCGCGCGCGGCGGTCCGCGATGATGGCCTGGTGAGCGCGTGGGTGCGGGGATGAGCTCGGTCTTGCAACTGGCGCAGGTCGCGCAGGATTCGGACGATCTGCTGCCCTACCTGGCGCTGCTGATCGCGGGGTTCCTGATCGGCGCCTGGGGTCAGGCGGCGAAGTTCCAGCTCGCGACGGCGATGGGGATCGTGCTGATCATGGCCGCGATCGTCCTGTTCATCCTGTTCGCGATCCCGCCGCCGCCGCGCAACTAGACCCGGCACGCGACTAGCCCGATTCGGGCGGCAACGCGAGGAGCTCGGCTCCGGTCGGCGGCGAATCGATGGGCGCCGAGGCGAAGCTGTCGGCGAGCGCCCTGACCGCCCCCCGTGGCCCGCCCGAGACCGCCGCATCGCGCTGTCTCGACGAGCCCGAGTAGGTCGCGAGCTGGAGGACCTTGTCCATGAACTCGGTGCTGCCGAGCCGCTCGGCGAACGGCGCCGCGGCGTCGAGCAGTCGCTCGAGGATCTCGAAGGCCGGCACGGGGCGGCTCGTGCCCGGGATCGCGAACCGCGCCGCCATCCCGTCGCGCGTGGCGAGGAAACGGTTCTCGACGAGGACCTCGGTCGCCGCGACGAGGTCCGGTTCGGCGAATCCGAGCTCGAGCTCGAGCGCGGCGGTCGCCTGTATCAGGGCCGCGATCGCCGCGCTCTCCGCGGCGTGCGCCTGCGAGTCCATGATCCGCACCTCGACGGTGCCGAGTCGGGGCTGGACGCGCACGTCCCACCACAGGAAGGTCGTGTCAGGGATGACGCCGCTTTGGATCAGCGGTCCGACGGCCGCGACGTAGCCCGCGTAGCCGTCGAAGCGCGACGGGATGCCGACGCGCGGGAACGCCTGGAAAAGGGGGGTTCGCGACGACGAGAGACCCGAGTCGCGGCCCTGCCAGAACGGCGAGTTGGCCGACAGCGCGAGCAGCAGGGGGAGGTGGGCGCGGAACTGGTTGGCGAGCCTGATCGCGTCCTCGGCGTCGGGCACGCCGACGTGGACGTGGGTCGCGAACGTCGGCTCGCGCCGGGCCAGCTCGCGCATCGAGTCGTGGACCGCCCGGTAGCGGGGCTGCTCGGTGATGACGGTGTCGTGCCAGGTCGCAAGCGGGTGCGTGCCGGCGCCCGCGGCGCAGAGCCCGTCCGCCTCGAGCTCGGCGAGCAGCAGGGTTCGCAGCTCGCGCAGCTCGACGAAGGCACCGTAGGCGGTGTCGTGGACGCCCGTCGCGAGCTCGAGCGCCGAGGCGTGGGTCTCGCCGATGATCCGCCCCTGGAGGTCGGGACCGAGCTCGCCGAGGATCGCGCCCGAGGAGTGGGCCAGCGCCCAGTCGGCGGGGTCGACGAGCATCACCTCCTCCTCGACGCCGAGCGTGTAGGGCTGCGCGCCGGGCGCGGCTCGCCAGCGCGCCCAGGACGGCAGGTCGCTCATCCGACCTCGGCCCGCTCGAGCGAGCGCAGTCGCGCGACCTCGACCAATGCCTCGAACAGGCGCGCCTGCGGGCGGTCCTCGCTGAGCGTCTCGGCGTGCCATTGGACGCCGATCACGAAGTCGCGCGTGACCGACTCGATCCCCTCGATCACGCCGTCGTCGGCGAACGCGACGGCCTGGAGCTCGTCGCCCAGCGTGTCGATCGACTGATGGTGAAACGAGTTGACCTCGGTCTCCGTCGTTCCGAGAGCGGCCGAGAGCCGGCTCTCGGGGTCGATCGTGACCGGATGCGCGGTCCGCGGTCCGATCTCGGCCTGGCGGTGCTGGACGCGGTCGCCGAAGCGCTCCGGGACGTGCTGGAAGAGGGTTCCGCCGCGGACGACGTTGAGCGCCTGCGCGCCGCGGCAGATCGCGAGGATCGGCAGCCCGCGGCCGTAGGCGAGGTCGGCGAGGGCGAGCTCGGCGATGTCGATGTCGCGCCACGTCGGGCCGAGCGCCGGGTGCTCCGGGCGACCGTAGGCGACCGGGTGGATGTCGGGGCCGCCCGACAGGCAGACGGCGTCGAGGCGACCCAGCATCGGGCCGATCGCCTCCTCGCCGAGCGGTGGCAGGACGACGGGCAGCCCGCCGGCGTCCTCGATCGCCTGGAGGTAGTTGAGGCCGAGTGACATCTCGCGCCGCGGCGGCTCGCCCCAGCGGGTCTGCTCGACCTGCTTGGCGATCCTCACCTCGGACGTGGTCACGCCGATCAGCGGCCGGTCACCCGCGTCCTGCTCCGCACCCATCGCCCGATCGTAGGAACGATCGCTGAGCTTGGCGAGGGCGTTCGCGATCGAGCTCATCGTGGCAGGGTCGGAGCGATGATCCGGTAGGCCTTGATCCCGAGCCCGAGACGTTCGCGGTGCTCGCCGAGCGCCGGGTCGAGACCGGTCAGCTCGCGGATCCGGCCGAGCCGGTGGGCGACGGTGTGGCGATGCGCGTAGACCGCTCGCGCGGTCGCGTTCATGTTGCAGTCGTTGGCGAGGTAGGAATCGAGCGTCCCGAGCAGGTCGGTTCGGTAGCTGCGGTCGTGGGCGACGAGCGGCTCGACGGTCTCCGAGTAGAAGCGCCGGACCTCCGTGGGGTCGGTCGCGAGCGCGCGAAAGAGCAGCCGGTAGACGCCGTCGGCCGAGCCGTCGGCGAGCTGGTCGGAGAGCCGCGCGTCGCGGTCGACGACCTCGACCATCAGCTCGGCCTCGTCGACGGCGCGGCCGAGCTCGGCCGGGTCGCGGCAGACCGACGAGTAGGCGGCCGGTCCATAGGGGCGAAGCCGGCGCGCGATCCGAGCCGCCAGCGTGCGCACCCGCTCGGCCTCCCCGTCGCCGGGGCCGACCGGCAGCAGCGCGTAGATCCGAAGCTCGCCCTCGACGCCCGGGACGGCGGGGAGCGGCTCGGCGATCGTGCCCGGGAGCTCACCGGTTATCAGCGCCGCGGCGTGGCGCGGGCGCTCGGAGCGGAGCTTCGCGACGAGCGCCATCGCACCCGAGGACAGATCGCAGCCGAGGCGGGCTGCGCGGCGGACGAGCTCCGAGGGCTCGGCAGCGCCGTGTCGCAGGTCCTCGAGCAGCGAGCCGCGCAGGCGGTCTGTGACCTCGTCGCGCGCGTCGGCGACCGCGACCTCGGCGAGGGCGGCGAGAGCCGCGGTGCGAAGGATCGGGTCAGGGTCGATCGCGGGTCCCTCGCCGGGCTCGCGGGCGAGCAGGGTCACGTGGCCGATCGGCGTCCCGGCGGCCTCGATCGGGATCTCGGCCGACGCGCCGGGCAGCGAATCGGGGCTCACGCCGCGGAGCAGGGCCCCGCTGCGCTCGGTGGCGGCGACGACGTCGGCGCCGCGGCCGGACCCGGCGGCGAGGCCGCGCCGCGGGATCGCGATGCAGACCGGTCCGCCCGCCTCCTCGGCGGCCAGCTCGGCGACCGCCTCGAGGCCACCGCCGGCGAGCAGGGCCGAGAGCATCCGCGAGTGCAGGTCTCGCATCTCCCGGGTCGGCCTCAGCCCTCGAGCGGCGAAGCAACCGGCCGGCGGGCGCGAACTGGCGCTCGCCGGCCGGTGCTTGGCTCGCGGGTCGTCAGGATCGCCTAGACGACCTCGTGGGACTGCAGGACGTGGGTTCCGTCCTCGCCCGTCCGGATCCGGATCGCCTCCTCGACGGGGATCACGAAGATCTTCCCGTCGCCGACCTCGCCCGATCGCGCGTGCTTGAGGATCGTCTCGACGACGACGGACTTCTCCGAGTCGTCGACGACGACCTCGAGCTTGAGCTTCGGACGGATGTTCACCGTCAGGCTCGAGCCGCGATAGGTCTCGACGATGCCCTTCTGGCGCCCGGACCCCTTGGCCTCGCTGACCGACAGGGACGGAAGCCCCTTGTCGAGCAGCTCGGCCCGGATCGGCTCGAACGCCTCATGGCGAATGAACGCCTCGATCTTCTTCATCTGAGCGTGGCCCTCCTAGACCGTGGTCGGGCGGTCGACGCCGGCCGCCGTCGAATTGGTCGCAACCGGGGTCCCCGCGACGTGCGGGGTCATCGGCGGCGTCGACAGCTCCTCCGTCGGGATGAACTGCTCCGGATAGCCGTACATGCCATGGCTGGAGATGTCCACGCCGGCGAGCTCTTCCTCACGTGAGACACGCAACCCGATCGTCGCCTTGATGGCGGCGAAGATCGCGATCGAGAGGACGAACACCAGGATGAACCCTGCCACCACGCCGACCGCCTGGACGGCCAGCTGGCCGAGTGTCGAGCCGAACGAGGCGTCGCCCGTGATGCCGTACCAGATGCCCGGTGCGGCCCCCTCGAGAACGAGTGCCGGGGCACCGAAGATCCCGATCGAGAGCGTGCCCCAGATGCCCGCCAGCCCGTGGGCCGAGAGCGCTCCGACCGGATCGTCGAGGTACTTCTCGATGATCAGCACGCCGAAGACGACGAGGACTCCGGCGATGACGCCGATGATCGGCGCCGCCCAGAAGTTCACGTAGCCCGAGGGCGCCGTGATCGCGACGAGTCCGGCCACCGCGCCGTTGCCGACCATGCCGACGTCGACGGTCCTCGTCTTGAGGAAGATCGTCGCGCAGGCGGCGAGAGCTCCGGCCGCGGCCGCGAGCTGGGTGTTGAGCGCGACGTTCGCGAACGCGTTGCCCGAGGTGCCGAACGTCGATCCGGCGTTGAACCCGTACCAGCCGACCCACAGGATCAGCACCCCGAGGCCGACGATCGGCATCGAGTGGCCGGGAATCGCCCGCGGTGAGCCATCGGACGCGTACTTGCCGATCCGCGGTCCGAGCAGCAGCAGCGCCGCGAGCCCGCCGACCGCACCGGTGAGGTGGACGACCGTCGAGCCGGCGAAGTCCATCACCGGCTTGCCGCCGACGTCGGCGAGCAGACCGCCGCCGTAGACGCCGTGGGCGACGAGCGGATAGATGATCGCGGCGAAGAACACCGCGTAGATCGCGTAGGCCGAGAACTTGATCCGTTCGAGCGTGGTTCCCCAGACGATCGCCAGGGAGACCGCGCAGAACAGCATCCCGAACAGCATCAGCGCGACGTCGGCGCCGGTCTGGGTGACCCCGCCCACGTTGTCTCCGAGCGCGTAGAAGAAGCCCTCGGTGCCGAAGATCTTGTTGCCCGACAGCGAGCTGATCCCGTAGCCGACTGCCCACCACGCGATCGTCGCGATCCCGAGGTTGACGAAGATCTTCGCGACCCCCGCGCCGACGTTCTTACCCCTCGAGAAACCGATCTCGAGGAAGAGGAACCCCGCCTGCATGAACAGGACGAGCACCGCCGCGACCATCACCCAGGTCGTATCGAGCTGTCCCTTGAGCGCCCCTGTGGACGGCCCCTGTGCCAGGGCCGAGCCAGGCAGCGCCAGAAGCGCCACCGACGCTGCTGTCGCGGCGAGGCCGAGCCTCTTTCTCATCCGCATTTTCCTCCTATGTCCATCCCTGGCGAGAGCCCGGACGGTCGCGTTCACCATCAGCCGAGCAAGCTAGGTGCGCGCCGGAGCACGGTCGTTATCCCGTTGTCGAGAATTCGCCGGGCCGCCGTTGTACCGGTGGTAGGAGCCCAGGACGGGAACCTGGACAGGATGGACGAAGGAGCGCCCGGCCGCGGGGGCCTTCGCGCGAGGCGCGCGCGCCTCGTTTCGGTCTAGGCGACCGCGGCCGGCTCGCGGCCGGCCGCGACGTCGACGCGCTCGCCCTCACGGGCCAGGCTGACGCTCGCGGAATCGTGACCGAGCTCGGCCCAGCGCGCCGCGGCGGAGGACTCGAGCTCGTCGAGGAACTCGTCGGAGTGCAGCGGATCGTGGTGGAAGAGCAGCAGTCGGCGCGGGTCGACGAGATCGGCGAACGCGAGCGCGTCGGCGAGGCCCGAGTGGCCCCAGCCGCGATGCTGCGGGTACTCCTCGTCGGTGTACTGGCAGTCGTGGATCAGCAGGTCGGCGCCGAGCGCGAGGTCGGTGCCGGAGATCCATTCGCGCTCCGCGGAGGCGAGCGGACCGCACATCGCGGGCTCGTGGTCGGGGATGTAGCAGAGGCTCTCACCGCCGGCCTCGATCCGGTAGCCGAGCGTCGGGCCGCGGTGGATCACGGGCGCCGAGCGGATCGTCGCGTCGCCGATCCGCCACTCGTTTCGCGGCGTCTCCTCGAAGGACACGTCGCAGGGCAGCTCGCGGACCTCGACGGGGGAGAGCGGGGCCGAGATGTAGCGGGCGATCCGGTCCTCGAGCGAGATCTCGGGCGAGCTCGGGCCCCAGATCACGATCTCGGCCTCGGAGCGGAAGCAGGGCGGGAAGAACATCAACCCCTGGATGTGGTCGAGGTGCAGGTGGGTGAGCAGGATGTTGATCCGCTTCGCCTCGACGAGGTCGAGCCCGAGCGTCCGGATGCCGGTGCCGGCGTCGAGTATCAGGTACTCGTCGTCCCCGACGTCGACGCTCACGCACGAGGTGTTGCCGCCGTAGCGGTTCATCTGAGGTCCCGGGGCGGGAACCGAGCCGCGCGCTCCCCAGACCCCGATCCTCATCGAAGCGCCTCGATCGAACCGATCGTGCTCGAGCCCGGGCGGTAGGGGGCGGGGTCGTCGTCGTCGAGCGACCAGAACAGGATCATCGCGCCCGACGCCGCCCGCGAAGGGCCGACGACGGGGAAGGTCGAGGCCTCGACGGGGATCGTCTCGCCGCCGGGACGCCGGACCTGGAACTCGCCGTGCGCCGGGCGGGCGGCGCGGATCGCCTCGCCGGCACTCATCCGGTCCACACCGAGCGGTTTTCCGTTGCTGTCGATCGGGCCGAAGGCGGTCGACCACTCCTCGGCGCTCATCCGGCCCACGTCCTCGAACGCGCGGCCGAGGACCGCCGCCGCCGCCTCGTTGAAGAACAGCAGCGTGGTGTCCGAGTCGACGAGCAACGCCGGGGTCGAGACGTTCGTCAGCAGGTTGCGCGCGAGGATCATCTCGAGCGGCTGCTGGCCGGTCTTCTGCTTGCTCTCCCTGCTCATCCGCAGGTTCAATTATCCACGAACCTCGATGGACAATCCGGAGCGTTCGCGGTCCTGCACGTGCGCGCGCTCAAGCGGCGGTCGCCGCGGGCCGATAAGCGACCCGATGCGGGGCAGAGTCGACAACGGGATCGAGGACGAGCGAACCGAGCTGCGAGCGGCCCGCGAGCGAATCGCGGCGCTCGAGACCGAGCTCTCGCGGGCGCGCTCGCGAGACAGCGTGATCACCGCTCTGCCGGGCGTCCGCGCCTTCCGCGCCCAGCTCGCGCTGGAGGTTCAGCGCGCGCGGCGCTATCGCCGGCCGCTGACCGTCCTCGCGCTCGACATCGACGGCTTCCGGGGCGTGAACGTCGAGGGCGGAATGGCCCGCGGCGACGCGTTGCTGCGCGAGGTCGCCGCGCTGATCGCGGCCGAGACTCGCGTCAACGACCAGATCTGCCGGCTCGGCGGCGACGAGTTCGCGGTCCTGCTGCCCGAGACCCCCGTCGACGGCGCGCTCGAGGTGACGCGGCGGATCCTCGCCGGTTTCGGCTCGCTCGACGGGCCGGAGCGCTGGCGCCGCTCGGCGTCGATCGGGATCGCGGCGCTCGGCGCGGATCAGGCGCCGGAGGAGTTGCTCGTCGCGGCGCGCGAGGCGCTCGAAGAGGCCCAGTCGCTCGGTGGCGCGACGTTTTCGGTCTGGAGCGGCGGGCGCGAGGCGCCGGCGGCGATCGCGATGCACGGCGAGCTCGTGGCGACGCTCGAGTCCGCGCTCGGCGACGCCGAGCGCTCGGTCGACGGCCTGACGGTCGCGTCGCTGGCGACGATGCTGGCCGAGAAGATCGGCCTCGGACCCGACGCCGTCTCGCACATCGCGACGGCCGCCCGCCTACACGACATCGGCAAGTCCGCGGTCCCGGCCGAGATCCTCGCCAAGCCCGGGCCGCTCGACGCGACCGAATGGGCGATCGTCCGCCAGCATCCGATCGTCGGCGAGCGCCTGATCGCGTCGATGCCGGGCATGGCCACCGTCGCGCGGATCGTCAGGCACTCACACGAGCGCTGGGACGGCGGCGGCTACCCGGATGCCCTGTCGGGCGGCGAGATCCCGTTCGGCTCGAGGATCGTGCTCGTCGCCGATGCCTTCCTCGCGATGCGCTCCGAGCTGCCCTACTCGCCGGCGCGCTCGGAGGCCGAGGCCACGCGCGAGCTCGTCGCCGGAGCCGAGCGGCAGTTCGACCCGCGGGTCGTCGAGACCCTCGTCGGGATCCTCTACGGAATGGCGCAGAGCGGGCGCGCGGCGCCCGCGACCGCCGGCTAGTTCCCGCCGACGTCGGGCGTCCCGCGGCCGCCGGAGTCGGTCGGCTGCGAGCGCAGGTCGGAGATCTGGTCGCGGAGCTCGTCGATGTCGTCCTGGGCCACCTCGAGCTCGCTCTGTGCGGTTCGCGCGTCCGATTGCGAGGAGGCGAGCTGGGACTCGAGCTCGTCGATCCGGCTCGACAGCTCATCGATGTCCTCGTTCGAGACATCGGCCGCCTGCTGTCCAATCAGGTCGAGCTGGTCGCGGATCGCCGACACGTCGCTGCGGGTCGCACTGTCCTCCTGGAGCCCGAGCGCGAGCACGATCGCGACCGCGGCGGCGGCCAGGGCCAGGACGCAGGCGGCGCCGAGGGCGTAGGTGCGGATGCCGAGCCGGCGGCGGAGCGTCGCGACCTCGGCCGCGAGGCGTTCGGCCTCGCTCGGCAGCGGCTCGACGGGCGGCGCGACGGGATCACCGGCCGCGCCGGCCGCGCCCTCGGGTGCCGGCTCGCCGGGCTTGGGCCCCGCGGCCGGGTCGGGCTTCACACCGGCCTCGCCGGGGCCTGTCGCGCCCGGGTCGGCCGCCGCAGGCTCGCCCGCGGCAGGATCGGCCGGCTTCGGACCTGGTTTGCGGCGACCGAACACGGAGCTCAGCGGGGGGCGGGGAGGGGCGAGACGACCTCGCCGTTCTCGGGCTCGAGCGGCAGGCCGTCCGCGGCCCACGCGGTGATGCCCCCGTCGAGGTTGCGGGCGTCGTAGCCGGCCTCGCGGAAGGCCTGGACCGCCAGCGACGAGCGGCTGCCCGACTTGCAGGCGAAGATCACCGTGCGCTCGCTCGGCAGCTCGCCGGCGCGACCCGACAGCTCGTTCATCTCGATGTGGGTCGACCCGGGTATCCGGCCGGCGTCCCACTCCTCGGGCTGGCGCACGTCCACGATCAGGGCCTCGCCCGATTCGACGAGCTCACGGGCCTGCTCGGGCCCGACGTCGGTCTGCGCTGATGCGTCATTCACGGCGCAATCAATACCATCCCGCGTCGCCGCCAGGGGCGGCCTTCCCTCCAGTTCTCGCCACCTTCTTCCAAAGGAGCCCCTTCATGCCCGAAGCCGTGATCGTCGACGCCGCCCGGACCCCGATCGGCCGCGCCTTCAAGGGGTCGCTGGCCCAGCAGCGCCCCGACGAGACGGGAGCCTTCATCGTCGACTCGCTGCTCGCCCGCAACGAGGCGATCGCGCCCGACACCGTCGAGGAGGTCTTCTGCGGCGTCGGCATGCCCCAGGGCCTTCAGGGCTTCAACCTCGCGCGGATCATCGCGCTGCTCTCCGAGCGCCTGCCCGAGACGACCAACGGCGTGACGATCTCGCGCTACTGCGCATCGAGCCTCGACGCGATCCGCCACGCCGCCAACGCCGTCAAGGCCGGGCAGGGGCACACATACGTCGCCGCCGGCGTCGAGTTCGTGAGCCGCTTCAACGAGCGCTCCGAGGTCGCCGGTGTCGCCGATCAGAACCCGAACCTCCAGGGAGGCGAAGGGCATCCGAACGCCTACATCCAGATGGGCGAGACGGCCGTCAACGTGGCGAAGCGCTACGACGTCAAGCGCGAGGACATGGACCGCTACGCCCAGCGCTCGCAGGAGCTCGCGGTCGCCTCGCAGGAGTCGGGCTTCTTCGACCGCGAGATCGTCGCGGTCCAGACCGACAACGGCGAGGTCGCCAAGGACGACGGCCCGCGCGCCAGCTCGACCTACGAGAAGCTCGCCTCGCTCGACGAGGCCTTCGACGGCGGCGGCGGCGTGACCGCCGGCAACTCGTGCCCGCTCAACGACGGCGCCGCGGCGGTCATCGTCATGTCCGACGAGCGCGCGAAGGAGCTCGGCCTCACACCCAAGGCCCGGATCATCACCGCCGCGACGCACGGCAACGAGCCCGAGTACATGGGCGTCGCCCCGATCGGCGCGATCGGCAAGGTCCTCGACCGGGCGGGGATGACGATCGGCGACGTCGACGTCGTCGAGCTCAACGAGGCGTTCGCCGCCCAGGTCATCCCGATCATGGACGAGTGCGGGATCGAGCTCGACAAGCTGAACACGCACGGCGGCTCGATCGCCCTCGGCCACCCGTTCGGGATGACCGGCGCCCGGATCATGACCACGCTTCTGAACGTCATGGAGTCCGATGACCACCAGGTCGGCCTCGAGACGATGTGCGTCGCCGGTGGACAGGGTGAGGCGATGCTCGTCGAGCGGCTGAGCTAGGCGAGCGAGCGAGAGAACGAGACCGGGGGTTTCCGAGATGGCGATGCGGGCGACTCACATGCGCACTCGGGGAGGTGCTTTGCTCGCGGCCGTCGCGGCGCTGGCGCTGATCGGCGCCGGCTGCGGCGGCGACGAGCCCGAGACGACGTCGACGCCGACCACGACGTCGACCGGCGCGACCGGCCTGACGGGCGCGACGGGCAGCACCGGGGATGCCGGAGCGAGCGACGTCGCGAGCATCGACTCCGCCTCGCAGCTGGTCGAGTGCCTCGACGGCGAGGGGCTCGAGGCGGCCGAGGCGGGTCCCGTGCTCGGGCTCGAGGACTACGAGGTCGTGGACCTTTCGCTCGGCGACTCCGACCAGGCCGCCGTCTTCGTGATCCTCGACTCGCCCGAGGCGGCGAAGAAGGACGTCGAGGAGATCGGGACCCTCGCCGGGGTCGCGTTCCCCGAGGCGCGCGGCAACGTCGTCTTCGGCTTCGACGCGACGGCCGACGAGACCCCGGAGGACGAGGCGGCGGTCGACGCCTGCCTGCCGCCGGGGTCGGGCGGCGGCGCCTAGCGGCGCCGGGCGGCCGGTCCGCGCGCGAGGCTCTCGGCGGATGTCCGCGGAGCCTCGGGCGCTGAGCCCTCCGGGCGGGCCATGGACCTGACCTCGACACTCGTCGCGATCGGCTGGGCGAGCGGCGTCAACGCCTACGCCTCGGTCGCGCTGCTCGGCCTGCTCGGTCGCGCCGGCGTCGGCGAGGTCCCGGCGGCGCTCGAATCCGACCCGGTGATCGCCCTCGCCGCGGTGATGTTCGTGGTCGAGTTCATCACCGACAAGATCCCGCTTCTCGACAGCGCCTGGGACGTCCTGCACACCGCGGTCCGGCCGGCCGTCGCGAGCGCGGTCGGTGCCTCGTTCGGCGCCGAGGCCGACCTGTCGGGGCTCGATGAGGCGCTCGCCGCCGGCGGCACGGGCGGCACCGCGCTGCTCAGTCACGGCGTCAAGGCCGGGATCAGGCTCGGGGTCAACTCGTCGCCCGAGCCGTTCTCGAACATCCTCGTGAGCCTCGTCGAGGACGGGCTCGTGGCCGCCGTGATCGCGCTCGCTCTCGCCGATCCGCTGATCGCGGGCCTGTTGGCGCTGCTGCTCCTGATCGTCGGGATCAGCATCGTCATCGTCCTCTCGAAGCTCGCGCGGGGAGGGCTGGCGCGGCTGCGGGCGTGGCGCGAGAGGGCGCGGGCGCCATGAGCCGCCGCACGACACCCGCGGCTCGGACCGCTGCCGTTCTGGCTCTGGTACTGGGTTTCGGCGGTTGCTCGGATGAGCAGCCGCCGGCGGAGAACGACGAAGCGACGACTGGGTCGGCGCAGGTCTCCACGGACTCGGCAACGGAGTCCTCGCGGGCGCCCGAGCCGCGCCGGCCCCGAGTCCGCCGCATCTCGATGACGTTCAGCGGCGACGTCCTGATCCACGAGCCTGTCTGGGAGCGAGCGCTCGCGTTCGGAGGCGGCGAGCGCTACGCCTTCGAGCCGATGCTCGCGCCGCTTCGCGACGCCATCGCGGGTGCGGACGTGTCGATCTGCCACCTCGAGACGCCGCTCGTCGCGGGAGAGCCGAGCGGCTACCCGCTGTTCGCGACGCCGCCCGCACTCGCCGACGCGCTGGCGAGGACGGGGTGGGACGCCTGCTCGACGGCGTCGAACCACTCGCTCGACCAGGGGGTGGAGGGGATCGCCTCGACGACGCGCGAGCTCGACCGCGCGGGCATCGCCAATGCGGGCACCTCCGCGGTGCCCGGCGAGCGCTCGGGTGCCGCGATCATCCGCAGCCGCGGGCAGCGGATCGCCCTGCTCTCCTACACGACCGACACGAACGGCCTCCCGGTCACCGAGCCGAGCTCCGTCGATATCGCCGAGGCGGACCGGATCCTCGCCGACGCGCGCCGGGCGCGGGCGGCGGGCGCCGACGCGGTGATCGTGAACGTCCACTGGGGGAGCGGCGACGTGCCCGAGTACGTCGGCGAGCCGAACGCCGCGCAGCGCGAGCTGGCCGACCGGCTGCTGTCCTCCGGCGCGGTGACGGCGCTCGTCGCCCAGGGGCCGCACGTCGTCCAGCCGGTTGAGCTGCGCGACGGGCGTGCCGTCGTCTTCAGCACGGGCAACCTGATCTCGAACCAGGGCGCCGACAGCGGGCTTCCCGAGGCGAGCCGGGACGGCGCCGTCGTCCGGCTGCGGCTCAGTTTTCAGGCCGGTGAGAGGGCCCGGGTCACGTCCGCGGGCTGGCTTCCCGTCGTGACGACGCGGCCCGACTACGTCGTTGCGCCCGCGACCGCGGAGGGCATCCGGGCGGTCGACGAACTCGATCCGGCGACGGCCGCGGCTTCGTACGAGCGGACCCGCTCGGTGCTCGAGCCGAGCGAGGGCGTGAGCGAGCTCGGCTCGCCGCCGCGCTGAGCGCGGTTAGGCGAGGGGCCCGAGCTCGTCGGCGATCAGCCGTGCCAGCGCGAGCGAGGAGGTGGCGGCGGGGGAGGGCGCGTTGCGGACGACGAGGGCGTGCTCCGAGCGCTCGGTCGCGAAGTCATCGACGAGCTCGCCGCCGCGTCCCAGCGCCTGACCGCGCACACCGGCCGGCCCCGGCACGAACTGCGCGCGTCGGAGCGCAGGGATCAGGCGACGCGCTGCTCGCACGAGCAGCGCCGGCGCGAGTGCCTGCGAGAGCTCTCGCGCCGCGGCGCGGCGCTGGGTGAGCGCGAGCCGCGCGGTGCCCGGCCAGCGCAGGGTCGAGGCGACGCTCGCCGGATCGACCCGCGTCACGCGGTAGGCGTCGGGTGCGGTGGCGAGCAGCGCCGTCGGGCCGAGCAGGATGCGGCCGTCGATGCCCTTCGTGAGGTGGGCCCCGAGGAACGGCAGCGCCGGGTCGGGGACGGGGTAGACGTTGCCGCGCACGAGCGCGGCGTGCTCGGTGCGGAGCTCGAGGTAGGCACCGCGGAACGGGACCAGGCGCAGGTCGCCCGCGAGCCCCAGCGAGCGCGCGATCGGCTCTCCGAAGGCCCCCGCGCAGACGACCAGCCTCCGCGCCTCGAGCCGTCGTCCCGACCGCAGCGCGAGCGAGACGCCGGCTGCGCTCTCGACGGCCTCGACCACCTCGGACCCGGGCTCGACGCGCCCACCCGCCGCCTCGAGCTCGGCGCGGAAGCTGCGCGCGACGGCGGCGAAGTCGGTGACCGCCGTGTGCGGCGAGTGGAGCGCCGCCGCTCCGCTCGCCGCCGGCTCGATCGCGACGATGTCGCCTCGCTCGTCGATCCGCTCGAGGTCGCGGACGCCGTTGGCCCGGGCCCGCTCCTCGAGCGCGTCGAGTCGCGGCAGCTCGTGCTCGTCGGCGGCGATGATCAGCTTGCCGTTCTCCTCGACCGCGATCCCACGCTCGCGGCAGAACCCGATCAGCTCGCGGGAGCCCTCGACGCAGAGCCGCGCCTTCAGCGAGCCCGGCTCGTAGTAGACCCCGGCGTGGATCACGCCCGAGTTGTGCGAGCTCTGGTGGCGCGCGATCTCGTGTTCACGCTCGAGCACGACGACCTCGGCGCCGGGCGCGCGGAGCGCGAGCTCGCGCGCGACGGCGACGCCGACGATCCCGCCGCCGACCACGGCGACGTCGCAGCCCTCGCCTCGCCCGGCTGTCGATCCGAACCCGCTCACGCTTCGGCGAATACGATCACAGGCGACGATGGCGCTGCCCGTGACCAACCCCGTCTCGCCCCAGCTCGCGCTGTCCAGAAAGACCCTGCCCGAGGGCGACGGGTGGGCCTATGAGCCGAAGTACGACGGTTTCCGAGGGCTCGCGTTCGTCGACGACGGCGAGCTCTTCCTGCAGTCGCGAAACGGCAAGCCGCTGCACCGCTACTTCCCCGAGCTCGAGTTCCCGTCCGGACGCTACGTGCTCGACGGCGAACTGCTGATCCTCGGCGACGACGGCGCCGAGATCTTCGATGCGCTTCAGAACCGGATCCATCCCGCCGAGTCGCGGATCGAGCGGCTCTCGAAGGAGACGCCCGCCATCTTCCGCGCCTTCGACGTGCTCGCGATCGACGACGAGTCGCTGCTCGAGCTGCCGTTCGAGGCTCGCCGCGAGCGCCTCGAGTCGCTCGTCGAGGGCTTCGGGGCTGCGGCCGGGAGCGTCGAGCTCGTGCCGCTCGTGAACGAGCCCGCCGACGCCGAGGGCTGGCTCGAGACGGGCGAGGGTGTGATCGCGAAGAAGCTCGCGTCGCCCTATCTCCAGGGCGAGCGCAAGGCGATGGTGAAGATCAAGCGCCTGCGGACCGCCGACTGCGTCGTGGTCGGCTGGCGCCCCGGCAAGGAGGAGCGCACGGTCGGGGCGCTGATCCTCGGCCTCTACGACGACGGCGAGCTCCGGGTCGTCGGCCACACGTCGGGCCTGACCGCGAAGCGAAAGCGCGAGCTCGTCGACGAGCTCGCGCCGTATGAGAGCGGTGAGCGCGGCTCGGGTGACCCGAGTCGCTGGTCGGGCGGCCGCGACCTCGAGTGGGTCAGCCTGCGTCCCGAGCTCGTGATCGAGATCAGCTTCGACCACGTCGCCGCGGGGCGCATCCGCCACGGCGCCAAGCTGCTGCGCTGGCGCGAGGACAAGGACCCGCGCGACTGCCTCTTCGACCAGCTCGACGCCTAGCTAGCGACCGATGAGCCGCTCGAGCGCGGCGACCATCGCGGTGTCGGGCTGGCCGGGATGGACGATGCGGTCCATCAGCATCCCGTCGAGCATCGATGCGAGCGCCCGTGCGTCGGCCGGCGGATCATCGGATCCGAGTGCGACGGCGATCGGCTCGCACATCCGCCAGAAGACCTCGGCGGCCGCCGTCATCCGGCTTCCGATCCGCGGGTCGCGTCCGCCGGCGATCTCGAGCTCGAGCCTGGCGAGCTGGTGGTTGCGCGAGCCGTCGATGTAGGCGGCGAACGCGGCGGCGACCGCGGCGGCGTCCGGGCGCTCGCCCGAGGCGAAGGTCTGCTCGAGCCCCGCGGCGATCGCCCCGGTCTGAGCCTCGCTGGCCGCGCACAGACGGTCGACCACCGCGTCGATGAGGCCCTCGCGGCTGCCGAACCAGTAGGTGACCGATCCGTGCGGGACGCGGGCGGCGGTCTCGACCGAGCGATGGGTGATTGCGGCGACCCCGCCGTCGGCGAGCAGTTCGATCGCCTGCTCGAGCAGCGCCTCTCGCCGCTCCGCTGTTCGCGGGCCTGCCTCCATCCGTGCCGATTATCGCTGATCTCTTGACATCGCCGAGGTCCTCATCTACAAGTGTAGAAACTCCTTCTACGACTGTAGAAATACCTCGACCCACGGAGCTCGCATGTCCGCCTCGACCAACAGCAGCCCAACCGCCGGCGCCGGGCGGGTCGGCGCCGCCGGCGCCGCGCTCGTCCTGCTGATCGCCTGCGTCGCGCAGTTCATGCTCGTCCTCGACGACACGATCGTGAACGTCGCGCTGCCGAGTATCGGCGGTGACCTCGCGCTCGAGGAGGCGTCGCTCTCCTGGGTCGTCAACGCCTACCTGCTGACCTTCGGCGGCTTCCTGCTGATCGGGGGGAGGCTCGCCGACCGCTTCGGCGCCAAGCGCCTGTTCCTGCTCAGCCTCGGAGGCTTCGCGCTCGCCTCCGCGGTCTGCGGCGCGGCGCCCTCGAGCGGCGTCCTGATCGGCGCCCGCGCCGCCCAGGGGGTCACCGCCGCACTGCTCTCCCCGGCGGCGCTCGCGCTGCTCCTCACCGCCAGCCCCGAGGGGCCCCAGCGCCGTCGCGCGCTCGGAATCTGGGCCGGACTGCTCGGCGCCGGTGCGGTCAGCGGCCTGCTCGTCGGCGGCGCTCTGGTCGAGTTCGCCGACTGGCGTTGGATCTTCCTCGTCAACCTGCCGGTGGCCGCGGCCGCGCTGCTCGTCGCCCGCCGCGTCCTGCCGGCCGACGATCCGAGCCGCGCTCGCAGCGCCCCGAACATCGCCGGAGCGACGCTGGCCACGCTGGCGCTGCTGACCTTCGTGTTCACGGTCGTCGAGACCGACGGCGCGGGGTGGGGATCGGCGCGGACTCTGGCCGGGTTCGGCGTAGCGCTCGCGCTCGCCGTCGCGTTCGTGATCTCCGAGCGGCGCTCGGACTCACCGCTCGTGCCGCCGGAGCTGCTGCGTCGCCGGCGCGCGATCTCGGCCGACGGCGTCGTCTTCCTCGCCGCCGGCGGGCTGCTCGCGATGTTCTTCTTCCAGACGCTCTACATGCAGCGCGTCCTCGGCTACTCGGCGCTCGAGACCGGAGCCGCGTTCCTGCCGTTCTCGCTCTCGATGGGCGCCGTTTCCGCGATCGCGGGCCGGCTCGGTGAGCTCGACCCACGGATCCCGATCGTCGGTGGCCTGGCGCTGACCGGTGGAGCGCTCTGGCTGATGTCCGGTCTCGACCCGGCGAGCGCCTACCTCGGGGCCGTCCTGCCGACGCTCGCGCTCGCCGGCGCCGGTCTCGGGCTTGCGCTCGTCCCGGTGATCGGACTCGCGACGGGTGACGCCGAGGAGCGCGACGGCGGGCTCGCCTCGGGACTGATGACGAGCTGCCAGCAGATCGGTGGCGCGGTCGGGATCGCGGTGATGACGACGATCGCCACCTCCCAGACCGAGTCGGCGCTCGGTGACGGCGCGGCCGTCGGCCAGGCTCTGAGCGACGGCTTCTCGCTCGCGTTCCGCTTCGAGGCCGGCGTGATGGCCCTCGGCGTGATCGCGGCGATCGTCCTGCTCGGCCCGCGCCGCGGTGAGCGCTCGAGAGGTCGTGAGGTGGCTGCCTCGCCGGCCGCCTAGGCCGCGACGCGGTGGGCGTCGCGCGGCAGGCGACGCCCACCGCACGGCGAAGAAGGGCAGCCATGAAAGTCCTCGTCACGAGCTCCCGGATGCCGTTCACGCTCGCCCTGATCCGCAAGCTGGCCTCGGCCGGCCACGAGGTCTGGGCCGCCGACGACTACGAGCTCGCGCCGGGCTCCCACACCCGCTACGCCGCCGGCCACTATGTGACCGCCTCGCCTCGCGATGACACGGAGGCGTTCGTCTCCGACGTCGAGCGGATCTGCGGCGAGCGCGAGATCGACGTCCTCGTGCCGTCGTTCGAGGAGACCTTCTACCTGGCGACGCGCTACGAGCGTCTCAGCGAGGCGACGAGCCTGTTCATGAGCCCGTTCCAGGTGCTGGCCCGGCTCCACGACAAGGCGAGCTTCCAGGACCTCGTCACGGGGCTCGGCCTGCCGACCCCCGCGACACACGTCGCGACCTCCGACGCCGAGCTCCGCGAGCTCTGCGAGTCGATCCCGCGCTACTTCGCCCGAGCCGCGTTCTCGCGCGGCGGCGTCAGCCTGCTGACGAACACCGGGCCGCTCGCCGGCGCGGTCGCGATCGAGGATTGCCACCCGACACCCGAGGGTCCCTGGCTCGTCCAGGAGTTCGTCGACGGCCCGACGGTCTGCACCTACTCGGCGGCCCACGAGGGCCGCGTGACCGCGCACTGCATGTACCGGATCCCGCGTCAGTGGAAGCACTCGACCGGGATCCAGTTCGAGTCGATGGACGGCACCGAGTCGCTTCGGATCATCGAGAAGATCGTCGCCGAGCTCGGCTACACGGGCCACATCTCATTCGATTTCGTCGTCACCCCGGACTCGGGCCTGACGCTTATCGAGTGCAATCCACGGGTCACCGACGGCGTCCTCATACTCGGCTCGAAGGAGCTCGCCGAGGCGATCCTCGAGCCGAAGCCCGGTGAGATCGAGACCGTCCCGGAGGGGGCGATGATCCAGCTCGACCTCGCGGTCCTCGGCGATGCCTTCGCCGACCACTTCCGCCACCTGCCGGCCTCGTTCGCCGAGCTGTCTCGGATCCACGACGCCGGCCACGGCTGGCACGACCCGATGCCGAACCTCTACTCGGCGCTCGCGCTCGCCCACCACGAGCGCGCCAGCCTCGCCGAGCATCAGAAGCTCTTCGTCGCGATGGCCGGCGACATCTCCTGGGACGGTCAGCCGATCGACGGCATGAACGACGCCGACAAGGCGTTCATGGCCTCGCTCGAGCGCTCGACCACCGCCTGAGGGCCAGCGCGGCGACGACCACACCGGCCGAGTCGATCGCGACGTCGAGCGCCGACCCGGTGCGCCCGGTGACGTAGCTCTGGTGGAGCTCGTCGGACATCGCGTAGAGGACGGCGATCGCGGCGGCGAGCGCGAGGGCGGTCCCGGACTCGAGCCGCGTGGTCAGCGTCCAGTACCAGAGCCCGCAGAGGGCGCCGAAGATCGTCGCGTGGCCGAGCTTGCGGAGGATGAAGTCGAGCGTGCCGAGCCCGGTGTCGAGATCGGACTGGGACGAGAGGAAGAAGATCAGCCCCATCAGCCCCAGCGGGGCGAGCGCGCGGATCAAGGGACCCGGTGGACCTCGAACAGATTCGTGCCGAGCTGCTGGGCCGGCAGGCCGGCGGTGATCGCGATCAGGTCGCCGGAGCGCGCGACGCCGGTCTCGGCGGCGAGTCGCGCGCAGTCGCCGAGCAGCTGCGTGATCCCGTCCCATTCCTCCGACAGCGCGCACTCGACGCCGAACAGCAGGTTCAGGCGCCGCACGGTCTCGATCCGCGGGCTGACCGCGAGTACCGGGACGCTCGGGCGGTGGGCCGAAACGAGCCGCGCGGTACGTCCGCTGCGCGTCGGCACGACGAGCGCCTTGAGCCCGAGGGTGTAGGTCGAGCCGACGGCCGCGCGGGCGACCGAGCTCGCGACGTCCCCGGCCTCCTCCTGGACGCGGTGGAAGACCCAGTCGCCGTAGGGGAGGTCCTGCTCGACCTCGCGCGCGATCGCGACCATCGTCTCGACCGCCTCGATCGCGTATTCGCCGACGGCCGTCTCCTCGGAGAGCATGATCGCGTCGGTCCCCTGCCAGATCGCGTTGGCGACATCGGAGACCTCGGCCCGGGTCGGCCGCGGTGAGGTCACCATCGAGGCGAGCATCTGGGTCGCCGTGATCGACGGCTTCGACCAGCGCCCGGCGAGTGAGATCAGCCGCTTCTGGGCCACCGGGACCTGGTGGATCGGCAGCTCGATCCCCAGGTCGCCGCGCGCGACCATGATCCCCGAGACCGCCGCGCGGACGATCGACTCTGCGCGTTCGGCGGCCTGCGGCTTCTCGATCTTCGCGATCAGCGGGATGTCCGAGCCGGCGATCCGGATCCGGCGGCTGACCGGCTCGAGGTCCTCGGCCCGGCGCACGAACGAGACCGCGAGCAGGTCGATCTTCTGCTCGATCGCGAAGTCGACCCACGCGAGGTCCTCGTGGCCGGCCGACGGAAGCGGCACCTCGACGCCAGGGAGGTTGAGCCCCTGGTGGGAGGAGACCACGCCGCCCGCCTCTACGACGGTGTCGACGGTCGTGTCGGAGGTCTCCTCGACCCGCAGCCGGATGCGGCCGTCGGCGAGGTAGATCTCGTCGCCCTTCGAGACCGCCTCGGGTAGGCCGTCCCACGTGATCGGCAGCTCGTCGTCCGCGCAGTCGCCGACGACGAGCCGGACCGGGTTGCCGCGGTGGAGGTCGATCGAGTCGCCCGCGATGTCGCCGAGGCGGAGCTTCGGGCCGGGCAGGTCGCCGAGCAGGCCGATCTCCTTGCCCGTCTGCTCGGCCGCCTTGCGCGCGTTGGCGATGTTCTCGCCGTGCTCGGCCTGGGTGCCGTGCGAGAAGTTGAGCCGGAAGATGTCGGCTCCGGCCTCGATCAGGGCGACCATCTGCTCGAACGAGCGCGTCGCCGGCCCGATGGTCGTGACGATCTTCGTACGGCGACGTTCTCCCATCGGGCTCAACCTACGGATCCGAGCGGCCCTCCGCCATCCGCTCGGTCGTCGCCGCCGACCCGTTGCCCGCCGAGCGGGGCCCGCCCGATGCCGGCCTGTGGGTCGGTTCGGGCACGGTCGAGGCGGGCCGCTCCTCCTCCGCGGGCACCTCGAGCCGCTCGACGAACGGCAGCCGCCAGCCGAGCGCGGCGAGGACGAGGCCGCCGGCGGCGGTCGCGAGGGCGAGGAACCACTGGCCGCCGCTGAGGATCTCTAGCTCGAAGAAGTGGCGTACCGGCTCGATCGCGAGGATGCCGGCGTAGAGCGCGCCGAGCCCCATCACGAGGGCGAGCATGTAGCTCTGGATCGTGATGTGCTCGCGTCCGGGACCGCGCTCGAGCAGGAGGATGAACGCGAGCCCGACGACGACGAGCGTCGTCGTCGCCGCGGTCCGGCCCTCCTCGATGCTGCCGCCGAAGAGACCGTCGACGAGCCAGAACGACGCCAGCGAGGCGATCGCCGACGCGATCCCGGCCGGGAAGGCGAACGCCGACAACGAGCGCAGCAGCCGGCCGCGATAGAGCGGTCCCTCGCTCGGCAGGATCGCGAGCAGGAACGAGGGGATTCCGATGGTCAGCAGGGCGGCGACCGTCAGGTGGCGCGGGAGGAAGGGGAAAGTCAGTCCGAGGATGGCGGTCAACGCGATCAGCACGCCGGCGTAGACGGACTTCGTCAGGTAGAGACGGCCGAGGCGATGGATGTTGCGGGCGATCCGCCGTCCCTCGGCGACGGCCCTGGGGAGCATCGAGAACGCATCGGAGAGCAGGACGATGTCCGCGATCCCCTTGGTGATCTGGGCGCCCGAGCCCATCGCGACGGCGAGCTTGGCGCTCTTCAGCGCCGGGACGTCGTTCACGCCGTCGCCGATCATCGCCGTGAATCGGCCGCGGTCCGACAGCGCCGCGACGAGCGTCTTCTTCTGCTCCGGCGTGATCCGGCAGAACACCGTGTTGTTCTCGGCCGCGCGGGCGAGCTCGTGGCGCTCGGTCGGCAGACGCGATCCCTCGATCACCCCGGCGCCGGGCGGGATCCCGACGGCCGCCGCGACGGCGGTCACCGTCTCGCGCGCGTCGCCGGAGATCAGCTTGAGGTCGACCGCCTGCGAGCGCATGAACTCGACGGTTTCGAGCGCGTCGGGGCGCAGGCGCTCGGACAGCACGACGAGGGCGATCGGCTCGAGGCTCGGCGCCGGCTCGCTCGCGGGGTCGTCGGGCAGCCGCTCGGCGCGGCCGAACGCGACGACGCGGCGCCCGGCGTGGGTGTGCTCGCGAAGCGAGGCGGCGAGCTCACCGGGGAGGACGAGCGCGCCCGCCTCGGCGAGCACGTCGGGTGCTCCGAGCACGTAGGTACGTGGGTCCGGGCCGCCGAGCGTCATCCCGCTCCACTTCCACCGCGAGGAGAACGGCACCTCGGCGACGACGGGCTCGGCCGGCGCCGGGTGGCGCTCGGCGATCACCCCGAGGGTCCGGTTGCGCTCACCGGCCGAGGCGGCGAAGCGCGCCAGCGCCCGCTCTGCCGAGCCGTTCGGCGCGCCGTCGGGGGCGACGATCGCGACCAGGTCGAGTGAGCCGTCGGTCAGCGTGCCGGTCTTGTCGACGCAGATCGTGTCGACGGACGCCAGCGCCTCCGTCGCGGCGATCTGCTGGACCAAGGTCTCGCGCCGCGCCAGGCGCTGGGCTGCGAGCGCGAACGTGACGGACATCAGCAGGACGAGGCCCTCCGGGACCAGGGTGACGAGGCCCGCGGTGGCGGTCTGGGCCGCCTCGACGAACGGAACCGAGCGCGCGTTGAACGAGAACAGGACGAGCGCCGCGAGCGGGACGAGCACGATCACGGTCGCGAGCAGGATCCGGTTGATCTCCTGCTGGAGCGGCGAGGGCGGATGGCGGAACTCGCGCGCCTCGCCGGCCAGGCGCTCGGCGTAGGAGTCCTCGCGTACCGCGTCGAGCTCGTAGGTGCCCGAGCCCGACACGCAGAACGAGCCCGACATCATCCGGTCGCCCGGAGCCTTGGCGATGCCGTCGGCCTCGCCGGTCAGCAGCGACTCGTCCATCTGCAGGCCGCGCGAGCTTCGCACCGGGCCGTCGGCGATCAGCTGATCGCCGGGCTCGACACGGACGATGTCGCCCGGCACGACCTCCTCGGCTCGCAGCTCGACGTCGCGGCCGTCGCGGATCACCCGAGCCCGGGGAGCGACGAGCAGCGCGAGCTCGTCGAGGGTCCGCTTGGCCTTGAGCTCGGAGCGGATCCCGATCGCGGAGTTGACCATCGCGATGAAGCCGAAGATCGCGTCGGCCCAGAGCTGGAGCGACAGGATCAGGATGAAGAAGACGCCGATGATCGCGTTGAAGGGCGTCACGACGTTGGCGACGACGATCGAGGCGACCGAGCGGCTCGACGGCGGCTCGCGCTCGCCGAGCTCTGAGAGGCGCCTCGCCGCCTCGGCGCTCGTCAGTCCCGTCGGGGCGTCCACCGCGCCTATCTTGGCCGAACGGGCTCCGGCTTCCCGGTGTAGTGTCGCCACCGGTCATGGGGATCGAGCTCGGCATCTACCTCGGCTACTGGGGCATCGGGCCGCGAGGCGAGGAGGCACTCGAACTGGTGCGCCACGCCGAGGGGCGCGGCTTCGACTCCGTCTGGGTCGCGGAGAGCTACGGCTCGGACTGCGTCTCCGTGCTGTCGTGGATCGCGGCGCAGACCGATCAGATCAAGCTCGGCGCGGCGATCATGCAGGTCCCCGCGCGTCCACCTGCGGCCGCGGCGATGGCCGGGGTGACGATCGACTGGCTGTCGGGCGGGCGCTTCCTGTTCGGGTTCGGACCCTCGGGTCCGCAGGTCTCCGAGGGCTGGTACGGCGTGCCCTACGCGAAGGCGTGGGGGCGGACCCGCGAGTACATCGAGGTGGTGCGCGAGATCGTCGCTCGTAGGGGACCCCTCGACCACCAGGGCGAGCACTACCGGCTGCCGCTGCCCGGCGCGGAGGACGGCGGCCCGGAGGGATCGATCGGCCAGGGCAAGGCGCTGAAGCTGAACTTCCACCCCGAGCGCGACCGGATCCCCGTGTTCGTCGGTGCGATCGGGCGCAAGTCGGTCGAGATGACGGCCGAGATCGGGGACGGCTGGATCCCGATCTTCTTCTCGGTCGAGGCGTTCAACGACGCCTGGGGCGAGCACCTCGAGCGCGGCTTCGAGAAGGGCGGGCGCTCACGCTCGGATCTCGAGGTCTCGCCGTCGCTGTCGGTCGCGATCGACGGCGATCTCGACCAGGCCCGCGCGATGGTCAAGGCGAGCCTGCTCCTCTACTTCGGCGGCATGGGCTCGCGCAAGACGAACTTCTACGTCGACCTCGCGCACCGCTTCGGCTACGGCTCGGTCGCCGACCGCGTCCAGGAGTTGTTCCTCGACGGCAAGCGAGACAAGGCCTACGAGGCGCTGCCCGACGAGATCGTCGACGCGGTCTCGCTCGTCGGCACCGACGCCGAGGTGACCGATCGGGTCAATCGGTTCATGGACGCCGGTATCGACCGGCTGATCGTGACGCCGGCCCACCTCGACGCGGACCAGCGCCGGCACACGATCGACCGCCTCGCCGAGATCGCCGAGATCGCCGGGACCGCCTGACCGCCCGGCGCCGCGAGCGGCTTTCGGACCCCACTCACGCAGCCCCAGCCGATCGTCGGCTAGGCTCCCCGCCGCTTTAACCGGAGTTGAGGCGACCCCCAAGACTTATGAAGCTCGGAATACCCAAGGAATCGCTCGAAGGCGAACGGCGCGTCGCGCTGACGCCCGACGTCGTGACATCGCTCGTCGGCAAGGACGTCGAGGTCGTGGTCGAGTCCGGCGCCGGTGAGAACGCCGGCCACCTCGACCCGGCCTACGAGGAGGCGGGAGCGAAGGTCGGTTCGGCCGAGGACGCCTGGGGCGCCGACGTCGTCGCGCGGGTCGCCGTTCCGACCACGGACGAGATCTCGAAGCTCCACTCGGGCCAGGTTCTGATCGGACACCTCGCGCCGCTGACCTCCGGCGAGACCACCAAGGCGCTCGCCGACGCCGGCGTCACCGCCCTGGCGATGGAGTCGGTGCCGCGGATCACCCGGGCCCAGGCGATGGACGCGCTGTCCTCGCAGGCCAACGTCGCCGGATACGCCGCGGCGCTGCTCGCAGCGCGCGAGGCCGGCCGCTTCTTCCCGATGATGACCACCGCGGCGGGCACGGTTAAGCCGGCCCGCGTGATGGTGCTCGGCGCCGGCGTCGCCGGCCTCCAGGCGATCGCGACGGCGCGCCGGCTCGGCGCCGTCGTCGCCGGATTCGACGTCCGCCGCGCGGCCTGGGAGCAGATCGCGAGCCTCGGCGGCAAGCCGCTCGAGCTCGACTTCCTCGAGGACCTCGAGGACGAGAACGGCTACGCGCGCCCTCCGACCGAGGAGGAGAACGAGAAGATCCGCGAGGCGCTCGCCGATGCGGCGGGCAAGCAGGACGTGATCATCACGACCGCGCAGATCCCGGGCCGACCGGCGCCCAAGCTGATCACCGCCGAGGCCGTCGCCAACATGGCTCCCGGCTCGGTCATCGTCGACCTCGCCGGCGAGTCCGGTGGCAACTGCGAGCTGACGAAGGCGGGGGAGACCGTCACCTCCGACAACGGCGTCAGGGTGATCTCACCCAGCAACCTCGCGAGCACGATGGCCACGCACGCCTCGCAGCTCTACGCGAAGAACATCGAGAACCTGCTCGATCTGCTCCTGACCGACGAGGGTGAGCTCGAGATCGACATGGGCGACGAGGTCGTCAAGGGCGCGACGATCACCCACGACGGCCGGATCACGAACGATCGCGCCCGCTCGGTCGCCGGCGTCGAGGACGATGCGCCGGCGGAGCCGACGCCGGCCGAGCCGGCCCAGGCCTCCGGCGGCACCGCCTCGCCCGAGGCTGCCGAGTCCGACGCCGCCGAAGACTCGGAGGAAAAGAACTGATGGACCTGACGACCGAGCTGATCATCTTCGTCCTCGCGGCCTTCGTCGGCTTCGAGGTGATCTCGAAGGTTCCGACGACGCTGCACACGCCGTTGATGAGCCAGACGAACGCGATCCACGGGATCGTGATGCTCGGCGGGCTGATCGTGATCGGCTACTCCGACACGCTGCTCGACGACATCCTCGGCGTTATCGCGATCGCCTTCGGTGCGATCAACATCGTCGGCGGCTTCCTCGTCACCGACCGGATGCTCGGCATGTTCACCCGTAAGCGCAAGCCCGCCGCGGGCGCCGACGAGAAGGCCTGATCGCAGTGAGCAACGTCTTGCCGAGCGCCGTACTCACCTACGACGGGGACCTCTCGCGGATCCTCTACATGGTCGCCGTCGTCCTGTTCATCTACGGGATCAAGCAGGGCACCCACCCGACGACGGCCAAGCGCGGCAACCTGATCGCGGCCGGCGGTATGGCGATCGCGGTCGTCACGACCCTGCTGCTCGACGGGATCGGCAACTTCGGCCTGATCGCCCTCGGCATCGTGATCGGCAGCGTCGTCGGAGTCGTCGCGTCCTACCGCGTCCAGATGACCGAGATGCCGCAGATGGTGGCGCTCTACAACGGCGTCGGCGGCGGCGCGGTCGCCCTGATCGCCTGGTCGGAGTTCCGTCACGCCCTCGACGCCCCGTCGGGCTTCGACCTGCCGCTCGAGGAGTTCATCCCCGTCCTCTTCTCGATGGTGATCGGCTCGGTCTCGTTCTGGGGCTCGAACATCGCCTTCGCCAAGCTCCAGGGGCTCATCGGCGGCTCGCCGGTCAAGCTGCCGGGCCAGTCGTTCGTCTCGCTGCTGCTCCTCGTCGCGATCCTCGCCGGCTGCATCGCCCTCGCCGCCTCGGACGCGCCTTCCGAGCTGATCTTCGTACTCGTCCTCGTCGCCGCCGGAATCCTCGGCAACCTCGTCGTTCTGCCGATCGGCGGCGCCGACATGCCGGTCGTGATCTCGCTGCTGAACGCGTTCACCGGGCTCGCGGCCGCGGCGGCGGGCTTCGCGCTCAACAACGTCGCGCTGATCGTCGCCGGCACGATCGTCGGCTCCTCGGGCACGATCCTGACGCTCGAGATGGCGACGGCGATGAACCGCTCGGTCGCGAACATCCTGTTCGCCGGGATGGGCGCGGCGCCGGCCGGACCCGCCGGGCCGGGGGAGGAGCGACCGCACACCTCGATCGGCGCCCAGGACGCGGCGATCAAGCTCGGCTACGCCGACCGCGTCGTGATCGTCCCGGGCTACGGCCTCGCCGTCGCGCAGGCCCAGCACGCCGTCAAGGAGATGGCCGACGAGCTCGAGAAGAAGGGCGTCAACGTCGAGTACGCGATCCATCCGGTCGCCGGGCGAATGCCGGGGCACATGAATGTCCTCCTCGCCGAGGCCGACGTCGACTACGAGAAGCTGCGCGAGATGGACGACATCAACCCGGAGATGCCGACGACGGACGTCGCGGTGGTCATCGGAGCCAACGACGTCACGAACCCCGCGGCCAAGAACGATCCCGACTCGCCGATCGCCGGCATGCCGATCATCGAGGTCTCCGAGGCCCAGGAGGTCATCGTCATCAAGCGCTCGCTCTCGCCGGGCTTCGCGGGCATCGACAACGACCTCTTCTACGAGGAGAACACGTCGATGGTCTTCGAGGACGCGAAGAAGGCAGCCGCCGACATCGCCGCCGAGGTGACGAAGCTCTAGGCGCCGCCGCGTGGCGCCCCGGTCGGGGCGTCGCGGTTGCATCGGGTGGCGTTCCGTTCGAGGCGTCGGTGGTGGGTGCGGCAGGTGGTCTGGTTGCACCGAGGGGAGGACCCTGGGTGCGCTGGGGTGGGTTCGGGCGGTCCGTGACGAGGCATCGTCGGAAAGGTGCCCCTATAGGGCACCGGGGTGACTTTGCCTCGCTCCCGAGACGTCTTCGGCGGGACGTTGGTCGAATCCGGTCGCTCTGCAACCACGTGCGGCCAATGCTCCCTCCGCGCGGCTTCGAACCCGCACGGAACCCGCGCGAAGCATCGCGGGAGACAGACCAGCTCCCGACCCAACCCAGCTCCTGTCCTCCTACGCGACTTGGCCACCCCGCCGGCGGACGACCACCGCCAAACCGAGCCCTACCCCGGCCCCACCCCGAACTCGCGCTCGAAGTAGAACATCCGCCCCTCTGAGTCCGGCCCCTCGCGGTTGGTGAAGCCGTGGTGGCCGTAGAAGCGCTGGGTGTCGACGTCGGACTCGTCGACTCCGATCTCGAAGAAGCCGACCCCGCGCTCGCGCCCGGCCTCGATCGCCAGCTCGAGCAGCCGCGAGCCGATGCCGTGGTCGCGCCGCTCCGGGACGACGTAGAGCTCCTCGAGCATCGCGGCGCGACCGTCGAGGAACGACGTCGAGCGCGGGATCAGGATCCCGAAGCCGAGGCCGCGCCCGTCCGCGTCGCGGGCCAGCGGGACTATGGCCTCATCGCGCTCGAGCAGCGACGCGACTCGCCGACCGAGGACGTCGGCGGGCTCGGTCGGCGACTCGAACTCGTGCGCGAAGTCCTCCAGCATCCGCCCGACCAGCGGCGCGTCGGGAACCGCCGCGAGCCGTACCTCGACGTCCAAGGCGGTCTCAATCGCGCCGGCGTACCCGCGGTACGAGCCAGCCGATCAGCGCGCCCAGAACCCCGGCGATGACGAGCGCGATGACGAGCGGGGTCTGCGTCGTCGTGAACAGGAAGTCGACCGTGACCTCCTGGAAGTTCTGGATGACGAAGACGACCAGCAGTACCAGGGCCGCGATGCCGACCCAGAACTGCGCGCCGCGAGATCCACCTTGATTGCTCATGCGATCCGACACTACATCGGAGCTCGGCGCGCGTCACGTGCGCGGCGGGCGCGTCTAGCTTCGATCGATGCCGAGCGACGAGCGTGGGCAGGCGAGCGTCGAGTGGACCGCCCTGACGACTGTCCTCGCGCTCGCACTCGCGGCGGTTCTGGCGCTCGCCGGGCCGCGACTGCCCGGTGAGGCGCTCGCCCGCGAGGTCCTCTCGAAGATCGCCTGCGCCGCGAGTCTCGCGTCGGACTGCGCTCGAGGCGAGATCGACCCGTTGACCGCGGCCTACGGAGCGGAGGTCGGGCCGCTGGTCGGCGCCGTGGCACCGCGGATCTCCTATGAGGCCGGGATGCGGGCGCTGCCGGTCGACCCCCGAAGCTGCCGTTCCACGGACTGCTCGGACGCGACCCGGCTCGGCGCCGTCTCGGCTTCCGACGCCGGCGAGCCGGTCACCGCGTTCGTCCGGGTCATCGACTGTCGCGGGGCTTCGCCCGCCGACCGCCTGCTCGCGCGAGCAGGCCTCGACGCATACCGGCCTCACCGCGCGGTGCCGCAGGATCTGGGCTCGGCGGTCGAGCAGAGCGGTGTTCCGTGCGTCGCGGACGAGGCGGGCAACCTCTACATCCAGTTCTGGTTCTTCTACCCCTACTCGAACACCCATCTGCCGGGCGAGTGGATGGGCGAGGCCTTCGGGGCGGGGGAGGTCGGCGGGCACGTCGACGACTGGGAGACCTACCAGGTGAAGATCACGCCCGAGGGTCGTTTCGCACGGGCGAGCTCGCATCAGGGCTTCAACTACGCGCCCGACGCTCGCGGCCTGCTGAGCGACGCCGGCGTCGCGCCGCGTGAGGGGTGGGGTCCGGACGTCGGCAGCCTCCACGTCAGCGCGGGGAGCCACGCGGGGCACGCAGCGGTCGATCCGATCGACCGCCACGGCGGGCCCGAGCGCTGGACGGACGCGGGCGATCTCAGGCTGATCCCGCTCGAGCCGATCGTCGACGATCTCGGACGCCTCGACTTCGTGGTCAAGCCGCCCTGGCAGCGCGACCTCTGGCTCGAGACCGAGCTCGATCGGACCGGCTACTGAGCCGCGTCGCTCGCCCTCGGCGCGAAGGCACCGCGAGGCCGCCCGGGATCGGCCGGCGCGCCCTCGAGTCCGGGCTCGCGGCGCGGATGGCGCTCCCACCACCGCGCGTAGCGGCCGGCGAGCGGCGCCGCGGTGAGACCGTGGGCGAGGACGGAGAGGCCGACCGTCAGGTAGACGACGGTGAGGATCGTCTCCTGCGCGGGCAGGTTCGACTCCTCGAGCACGATCAGGGCGAAGACGATCGAGGCCAGGCCGCGAGGTCCGAACCAGCCGAGGAAGGCGACCGTCGGCGCGCGCGCGTGACTTCCGAGCATGGCGATCGCCACCGGGAGCATCCTCACGAGCGTCAGGCTGGCGAGGGCGTAGAGCGCGATCTCGAGGCTGACGGCCCCGAGCGCCGGCTCGAGCAGGATGGCGCCGAAGAGCAGGAACGTGACGCCGCTCAGGATGTCTCCGGCCTCCTCGCTCAGCCGCCCGACGTCCTCGGGGTCGCGGCGGAGCACCGCCCGGAACGCCATGCCGCCGACGAACGCGGCGATGAAGCCGGAGCCTCCGAACGGGTCCGCGAGGCCGTAGGCGAGCGCGGCCGCGGCGAGCGGCACGACCTGTCGCCAACCCCCGGTGATCAGCCCGCGTCGACTCGCCCAGAGCAGCAGGGCTGCCGCCAGTGCCCCGGCCACGAGGCCCGCGAGGATTCCGAACCCGATCTCCTCGGCGAGCAGCGTGGCGGCGCTCCGTCCCTCGGCGATCCCGGATTCGATGTCGGCGGCCGCCACGGCCGCGAACAGCAGCGGGACGCAGATCCCGTCGTTCAGGCCGCTCTCGACGTTGAGTCCCTGTCTGACTCGCGCCGGCACGCTGCGCTCCGTGACGACGGCCTGACCGAGGGCCGCGTCGGTCGGGGCAAGGATCACGCCGAGGATCAGCGCCTCCCCGAAGCTCATCGATTCGAACACGACGGCCGCGAGCAGCGTCCCGGCGATGATCGTGAGCGGCAGACCGATCCCGAGCAGTCGCACGGGCACGCCGACCTGCGGTCGCAGCTGGCGCAGGTCGATCCTCGAGGCGTCGGAGAAGAGGACGATCGCGAGCGTCGCCTCGGCGAGCGCGCGAACCGTCGAGCTCGTCTCCTCGAGCTCGACGCCGCCGAGCAGCTCGGGCCCGACGAGCAGCCCGCCGGCGACGAACACCATCGCCGCGGTGACCGGCGTCCCGGAGAGCAGGCGCGAGATCGCCGCCACCGCGAGCAGTGCGAGCGCGACGATGGCGAGCGAGAAATCCATGCTTTCCGGGACCGAGGCGGGCGCCAGCCTACGCGCCTCGCGGCCCGGCGTCGAGCGCTCGTCGCCGAACCGCGAACCCGGCCGGCTCTCCTGCGGCCCGCGTCTGGTTCGTCGCGCCTATTTCGGCGGCATCCGCAGCGCGCCGTCGAGGCGCACCGTCTCGCCGTTCAGCATCGGGTTGGCGACGATCGCTTCGGCGAGCTGCGCGTACTCGGCCGGGTCGCCGAGGCGGCGTGGGAACGGCACCCCCTCGCCGAGCGCCGTCCGGGCCTCCTCGGGCAGCAGTCCGAGCAGCGGGGTGTCGAACAGTCCCGGGGCGATCGTGTTGACGCGGATGCCGAGGCCGGAGAGATCGCGCGCCGCCGGCAGCGTCATCGAGACCACGCCGCCCTTCGAGGCGGCATAGGCGATCTGCCCGATCTGACCGTCGTAGGCCGCGATCGACGCGGTCGAGACGCAGACGCCGCGCTCGCCGTCCTCGCCCGGCTCGTTCGAGGCCATGGCGGCCGCCGCGAGGCGCAGGACGTTGAACGACCCGATCAGGTTGACCTTGATGACGTTCGAGAAGATCTCGAGGTCGTGCGGGCCCTGGCGCGAGACGGTGCGCTGAGCCCAGCCGATGCCCGCACAGCAGACGGAGACCCGCAGCCCGCCCTCGACGCCGGCCGCCTCGGCGACCGCCGCCTCGACCGAGTCCTCCTCGAGGACGTTGGCCTCGCGGAAGCCGGCCCGATCCCCGAGTTCCTCGGCGAGCGCGGCGCCCTTCTCCGCGTTGAGGTCCGCGATCAGGACCCGGGCGCCGCCCGCATGGAGCCGTCGCGCCGTCGCCTCGCCGAGCCCCGAGGCTCCACCCACCACCAGTGCCGATACGCCGTCGATCTTCATCGCGGCGCGAGGCTAGCCGAATCGGGAACGAGACGTTTCCAGATCGACCGGCCAGAACCCCCGGACCGTCCGCGCCGCGGTCACACGATTGCCACAGGGCGAGAAGCCGACGCGGTATCGTCGCCGCATCCCCTCGACCCTGCTGGCAGACCCCAAGCAGCGGATCGCCGACCGCCTCGCCGAGGCGCGGGAGCGGACCCTGGCGCTGCTCGCGCCACTGACCGAGGAGCAGATGCAGCGGATCTACACGCCGCTGCTGAGCCCGCTGATCTGGGACCTCGGGCACATCGCCTCGTTCGAGGACCTCTGGCTGGTCCAGCGGATCGGCGGTCGGGAGCCTCTGCGCGGCGAGCTCGGCCGGCTCTACGACGCGATCGAGAACCCGCGCGCCGACCGTGGCGAGTTGCCGATCCTCTCCGGGGCGGAGCTCGACCGCTACCTGCGTGCCGTCCGCGAGCGGACGCTCGAGGTGCTCGAGGAGGTGGAGCTCGACGGCCCCGATCCGCTGTTGGCCGACGGCTTCGCCTACGAGCTGATCCTGGCCCACGAGGCCCAGCACAACGAGACGATGCTGCAGCTGATCCAGATGACCGGGCACTACGAACCGGTCGACCGGGCGCCGCGCCCGCAGGCGCCGCCGCCCGGCGGTCCCGAGATGCTCGTGATCGAGCCGGGTGAGCACGAGATCGGCGCTCACGCCTACGGATTCGCATACGACAACGAGCGCGGCTGCCACGTCCGCCACGTCGACGGCTTCGCTATCGACCGGCGGCCCGTCACCAACGCCGAGTTCGCCGAGTTCGTCGTCGCGACGAACGCCGAGCTGCCCCTCTACTGGTCGCGCGACGGTGCGGGTGGATGGGTTCGGACGACGATGGGGCGGACGATCGAGGTCGAGCCCGACGACCCGGTATGTCACATCGACGTCGCGCAGGCGGAGGCCTACGCCGCCTGGGCCGGCAAGCGACTGCCGACCGAGTTCGAATGGGAGGTCGCCGCCGCCGGCGCCGATCGCCGCCATGCCAACCTCGGCTGGCGCTCGTTCGGGACCCACCCCGTCGAGGCCCACCCGGAGGCCGCTTCGACGGCCGGCGCGCTCGGGATGCTGGGCGACGTCTGGGAGTGGACGGCGAGTGACTTCGAGCCGTACCCGGGCTTCCGCGCCCATCCCTATCGCGAGTACTCCGAGGTCTTCTTCGGTCAGGGCCTCCGCGTCCTTCGCGGCGGGTCGTGGGCGAGCGGTCGCGACGTCACCCGCACGACGTTTCGCAACTGGGATCACCCGGAGCGGCGCCAGATCTTCGCCGGTCTGCGCTGTGCGCGCGACCTCGGTTCGTGACGCCGCCGCTGGCCGCTCACCTGCGACGGCGGTCAGGTAGGCTCGCCGCGGGATGGAGTTCGATCGGGCGGGCCGCCTTGAGTTGATCGGGATCGTCGCCGGGATCGTCCTGATCCTGGCGCTCATCTTCCTGCCGTGGTTCGAGCTCTCCGACGAGGAGACGCGGGTCGCCCAGGACGCCTGGATCTGCGGCACCGGTGAGTACACCTGCACCGGCTTCGAGACCTTCACGATCGTCCGCTGGCTGCTGATCGCGGGCGCGATCGCTCCGCTGATCCTCGCCTACGTCCTGATGCGATCGCACAAGCTCTCGTGGGCGCCGGGCGAGATGACGATGGTCGTCGGCTTCGTCCTCGTCGTCCTGATCGCCTACAACGGTCTGATCGCCAAGCCGGTTCCCGACAACGGCGTCGAGTTCGGGACCTCGCTCGCGATCGGCTACTACATCGCGCTGCTGGCGGCGGTCGTGATCGGGGTCACCGGCTACCTCCGGTCGCTCGAGACCGGAGCCCGGCAGGGCAGGAAGGCACCGGGGACCGTATGAGCGAAGAGACTGGATCGGAGCCCGAGAGCGTCCTCTCGCAGGACCCGCGCGAAACCACGCGCCCGGACCGCAACCTCGCGCTGGAGCTCGTTCGCGTCACCGAAGCGGCGGCGCTCGCCTCGGCGCGCTGGAGCGGGCGCGGCGACAAGGAGGCAGCCGACCAGGCCGCCGTCGACGCGATGCGCCTGCTGCTCGACACGGTGCCGATGGACGGGACCGTCGTCATCGGCGAGGGCGAGAAGGACGAGGCGCCGATGCTGTTCAACGGCGAGCGGATCGGCGACGGCGAGACGCCGCAGGTCGACGTCGCCGTGGACCCGCTCGAGGGCACGACCCTCTGCGCGAAGGGCCAGCCCTCAGCGCTGTCGGTGATCGCACTGTCCGAGCGCGGGTCGATGTTCGACCCCGGTCCGTGCGTCTACATGGAGAAGCTCGTCGGCGGCCCGCTGATCGCCGACGTGCTGAGCCTCGACGACGAGCTCGAATCGGTGATCGAGAAGGTCGGCGAGCGCAAGGGATCGGGCACGGCGGACGTCACGGTGATGGTCCTCGACCGCCCGCGCCACGAGGAGGGGATCCAGCGGATCCGCGACTTCGGCGCGCGCGTCCGGCTGATCAGCGACGGCGATGTCTCCGCCGCGATATTCGCCGCCCGTCCCGGGACGCAGGTCGACCTGCTCTGGGGGATCGGCGGGACCCCCGAGGGCGTCTTGTCGGCGGCGGCGATCAAGTGCCTCGGCGGCAGCATCATCGGGCGGCTGTGGCCGCGTGACGATGACGAGCGCAAGGCCGCGCTCGATGCCGGCTACGACCTCGACGAGATCCTCGACGCGGACCGCCTGATCGCCGGCGAGGACGTCTTCTTCGCCGCGACGGGCGTGACCGACGGTGACCTGCTCCAGGGCGTGCGCTACGCCGACGAGTACGCGATGACCGAGTCGCTCGTCATGCGCTCGAAGTCCGGCACGGTGCGAACGGTCGGCGCCCGCCACGACCGTCCGAAGCTGCGCGAGATCGTCGGCGAGCGCTACGGTTGAGCCTGGACGCGGCGTGGAGGATAGATCCACGCCGTGTTTCGCCTCCGTCGGCGGGTAGAGGTCGCTTCGATGACGGACACTGAGACTTCGAACGGGATGACGGGCCGCGTGCTGATCGCCGGCGCCACCGGCTACATCGGCGGCCTGCTCGCCCACCGTCTCGCGGGAGAGGGAAAGCGGCCGGTTCGCTGCATGGCCCGGGATCGCTCGAAGGCGACCGGCCTCGAACGGGCCGGCTGCGAGGTCGTCGAGGCCGACGTGCTCGATCCGGACTCGCTCGGCCCGGCACTCGAGGGGGTCGAGGTGGCCTACTACCTCGTCCACTCGATGGGCCGCGGTGCCGAGGACGACGACTTCGCCGAGCGAGATCGCCGCGGCGCCGACAACTTCGGAGCCGCCGCGAAGGCGGCGGGCGTTTCGCAGATCGTCTACATGGGCGGCCTCGGCGACACGAGTGAGTCGAAACACCTGCAGAGCCGCGAGGAGACCGCGGAGCGTCTCCAGGCGAGCGGGATCCCGGTCACCTATTTCCGCGCCGCCGCCGTGATCGGCGCCGGCAGCGAGTCGTTTCGGACCGTGCTCTACCTGGTCAAGCGCTTGCCGGCGATGGTCACGCCGAAGTGGACGCAGACCCGCACGCAGCCGATCGGCGTCGCCGACGTGATCGACTACCTCGCTCGCGCGCCCGAGATCGACGAGGCGAAGGGCCGCGAGGTCCAGATCGGCGGCCCGGAGGTCACGACCTACGGCGGGATGATGGACGACCTCGCCGAGGCGATGGGCAAGCGAAAGCCGCTCAAGGTCACCGTGCCGCTGCTCTCGCCGACGCTGTCTTCGCACTGGATCGGGCTCGTCACGCCGGTCGATGCCGACGTCGCCAAGCCGCTGGTCCAGGGGCTGACGACGGAGACCGTCGTCAAGGACCCCGAGCCGATGAAGCTGTTCGGCGTCACACCGACGCCGCTCGATCGCGCGATGCGCGACGCGCTGTCGGAGGATCAGCCCGCCTGAGCGGCCGCGACCCGGGCGAGGTTGCGGTTGAGCGCCCAGACGGCCGGGGCGTAGGCACTCGCCAGGAGCTTGCCGACCGCTCCGCGCCCGCGCAGCACGATCACGGCGCGCGATCCCGTCTCCCCGCTCGCGGCGACGTGGTCGATGTCGAATGGCCCGACGCGCCAACTCCAGCCGCGGCCCGGATCGACGGAGGTGACCCGCGCCGGGACACCGATCAAGCCGAGCAGGCTGACCGTCCCGGTCGCGCCGGCCCGGACCTCGGGCCAGCCGAGCCCGTTGGCGCCGCGGATGTGCGGTGCCCATTCGTGCCAGCGCGCCGGTCGCGAGATCAGTCGCCAGAGGTCGGCCTGCGGCGCGGCCGACGGGGCCTCGAAGCGCATCAGGCGCTGATCTCCTTCGGACCGTCGGGATTGTCGGCGTCGGCGAGCGCTCCGACCGGTGAGGGCGGCAGGTCGAGGCGCGCGAGCGATCGCAGGAAGCCCTTCGTCACGAGGATGTGGATCCGCAGCTGGGTCAGCGTGTAGATGAAGACGCCGATCCGGGCGAAGATCCCCGAGCCGCGGAGGAAGGGGTAGAAGTTGGTCACCTCGGCGCGCACGCGCACCCGGCAGGTGTCGCCGGACCCCGGCCCGACCTTGCGGATGGTCAGGCGCAGGTAGCCGCGTCCGCGGCCGGAGCGCGCGACGAGCAGGCCGCGCTCGATCCGCCACGTGACCTGCCCGAGACCATCGGTCACGTACTCGGGGCGCCGGAAGCGCAGGAGCGGTAGCCGCGGCGTCAGCAGGACGATCGTCCGCGAGCTCGGCCGATAGATGATCCGAAGCGCTCCGAGCGAGATCCGACGCAGCCAGCGCCAGTAGGAGTGGGCGAGGCGCTCGAGGTACTCCGGGTTCCACATCTCGGCGAGCAGCTCGACCGGGATGTCAGCCTCCGCCTCCTGGACCGAGGCGACGGGACCCCGCGGGGAGATCGGGTTCGACGTCGGGCTCGGCAGCAGCTCGATGTCGAACTGCTTCGTCTGCTTGCGGCGCCGGCGCCTTGGACCTGTCAGGAGGGCTCCCATCCGGGGATCTTCACCGTACCCGTGTCCTTGAGCTCGTAGCGCAGCGCGTTGATCACGCCGCCCGCCATCAGCGCCAGGCTGATCAGGTAGAACCACAGCAGCGCGATCAGGATGAAGCCGAGCGCTCCTCCGACGCGATCGATCGCCGAGACCTCGCTCAGGTAGACCGGGAAGATCGCGTTGGCGAGTCCCATGACGAGGGTCACGAACAGGGCCCCTGGCCAGACCGCCTTCCAGGGCACATGCCCCTTCGGGACGAGGTAGAAGATCAGGCTGCAGATCACGAACGTGATCGCCAGCGTCGCGAGCAGGAACAGGACGTTGTCGAGCCACGAGATCGAGTCGAGGCCGAGCGGGAGATCGCTCGAGCCGCGCAGCAGCAGACCCTCGAGGATCGGGATCACGACGCTCGCGGCGAGGAAGGCGACGACGATGACGAGCATGACCAGCGCGAAGCGCTTCTGGGCGAGCCAGGAGCGGCATTCGACGTGGTAGATGCGGCAGAAGGCCGTGTCCATCGCGCCCCAGAACGACGTCCCGATCCAGATCGCACCGGCGGCCGCGAGGACCCCGATCGTGGCCGAGTTCGCCTGGATGCGGGTGAGCGTGCGGGCGAGCTCGTCCTGCTCGACGGCGGGGAAGATCCCCTGGAGATCGTTGAGGATCGCTCTCTCGACGTCCGGGTTGGAGAGAACCTGGCCGAAGATGAACAGCAGCAGCAGCGCGAACGGGAACAGCGCGAGGGCGAGGTTGTAGGCGACCATCGCCGCCAGCCCGGTGATGTTCTCCTCATACGCGCGGCGCCAGAAGGCGCTGATCCAGGTCGCACGCCGGCGCAGGAAGGAGCGCCTTCCGGGCGGAGCGCCCTCGGCGACGCTCACTTTCGTTCGACGGCGCCCCGTACCGCGCTCATCGCGCGGGTCGCGAGCTTCACACCGAGGGTCGCGGCCTCGGCCGCCGCGGTGACACCGGCCCAGGCAAGGCCCTCGACGCTGCCGCGCGGGTCATCGGCACCCTCGGCGCTCGTCGCGGGCGCCGGGGAGGTCCGGCTCGGCGCGGGCGGGTCGACGGCGGCTCGATCGGCCTCGGCGACGACGGGCGGATCGACCTTGGCCGGCTGCGTCGGCGAGGGCCGCCGCGGCGGCCGATTGCGCGAACGGTCGCGCAGCTCGCTCCGAGACCCCGGGCGGCTCCTCGGCAGCGCGGCGAACAGGTCGTCGCTCGGGCGCTCGCCGTCGGCTTGGTTGTCGTCGGGCTCGGCGGCCACGGTCTGCTCCTCGGAGGGCTTTGGCAAGCGCGGCACGATGCTGCGCCCCGCATGCTCAGGGTACCCGCCGACGGATACTGAACCACCCCTGAGGTGTGGCGGGGGCGGTGCGCGTGAAGGACGCGGAGCGCTCAGGGCGAAATCCGGCGACTGCGGGTTCCCGTCGGGAAACGGCGAGCGCCCTCCTATCCTCGTCTGTGCCGTATCGAGGGTCAACGAGTCGAGAAAGCGGAGAGAGCGCGCGGATGCTGATCGCTGAACTTCAGGAGCTCGAAGAGGTCAAGAACCTCCTCGCCAAGGGCCAGACCGAGGGTGTCATCAGCTACGGCGAGGTGGCGACCGCACTGTCCGAGGTCGATGTCGAAGAGGGCGACATCGAGGAGCTCTACGGGTTCATCGAGGGTCGCGGCGTAGAGCTCGTCGACGACCCGGATCCCCACCAGACCGCCGCTCCGACCCAGGCCGAGCCGCCTGAGACCAAGCGCGGCGGGCGCCGGCGCAAGTCGAGCGCGATCGACCTCAAGCCGGACATGACGACGGACAGCCTGCAGCTGTTCCTCAAGGACATCGGCAAGGTCCGCCTGCTGACCGCCCAGGAGGAGGTCGACCTCGCCAAGCGGATCGAGCGCGGCGACCTCGATGCGAAGCAGAAGATGGTCGAGTCGAACCTCCGCCTCGTCGTCTCGATCGCCAAGAACTACCGCAACCAGGGACTTCCCTTCCTCGACCTGATCCAGGAGGGCACGCTCGGCCTCGTCCGCGCCGCGGAGAAGTTCGACTACCGCAAGGGCTTCAAGTTCTCGACCTACGCGACCTGGTGGATCCGCCAGGCGATCGCACGGGCGCTCGCCGACAAGGCGCGGACGATCCGGATCCCGGTCCACGTCGTCGAGAAGCTGAACAAGATCGGTCGCGCCGAGCGCAAGCTCGTAACCGAGCTCGGCCGCGAGCCGACCCCGGAGGAGATCGCCGACGTCACCGGCATCGACCCCGAGGAGGTCGACCAGATCAAGCGCTCCGCGCAGGCCCCGGTCTCGCTCGAGAAGCCGGTCGGCGACGAGGAGGAGTCGGAGTTCGGTCAGTTCATCGCCGACGAGAAGGCCGAATCCCCGTTCGACCGCGCCGCAGATCTCCTGACCAAGGAGGCGCTCCGCGAGGCGCTCGAGAACCTCTCCTACCGCGAGCGCCGCGTGCTCGAGCTGCGCTACGGGCTCGGCGGCGAGCATCCGCGGACGCTCGACGAGGTCGGTCGCACGTTCAACGTCACGCGCGAGCGGATCCGCCAGATCGAGAACCAGAGCCTGAAGAAGCTCCAGTCCCTCGCCGAAGCGCAGAAGCTTCGCGAGGTGGCCTGACGGGCGGACCGGGCGCCTGGCGGCGTCGTCGGTCGGTCGTGTGCGGAGCACACTTCCCTTCCCTGCCTCCTGGCCAGTCGCCCGCTCCGCCTCGTCAGGGCGCGCTGACGCTGGACTGAGCGAGGCAGGATTTTCGTCCAGCGGTTTAAGCGGGCCCGCGGTTCGCCCGATGAGAGGGGCGTATGGCGACCCCCTTCCAGATCGACGACGTCCTCCGGTTCCTCGTCGAGAACCACGGCTCGGACCTCCACATCAAGGTCCCGGCGCCGCCGATCGCGCGGATCGACGGCGAGCTGCAGCCGATTCCCGGCTACGAGGGCCTGCGGCCCGAGGACACGGAGGCTGCGCTCGAGCACCTGCTGCGCGCCACCGACTACGACCGCCTGCGGGCCGAGTTCGACGGGGTTGGCGAGGCCGACTTCTCCTACGCCCTCAAGGGCATGTCGCGGTTTCGCGTCAACGCCTTCCGCCAGCGCGGGTCCGTCTCGATCGTCTGTCGCGCGATCCCCTACCAGGTGCGTACGGTCGACGACCTCGGGCTGCCCGACACGATCCGCAGGCTCGCCGACGAGCCGCGCGGCATCATCCTGCTGACGGGCACCACCGGCTCGGGCAAGTCGACGACGCTCGCGGCGATGATCGACCACATCAACTCGACCAAGCGCCACAACGTCGTGACGCTCGAGGACCCGATCGAATACCTGCACCGCGACAAGCTCTCGATCATCCAGCAGCGCGAGGTCGGCACCGACACGGAGAGCTTCGGCCGGGCGATGCGCCGCGTGCTGCGCCAGGACCCCGACGTGATCCTGATCGGCGAGATGCGAGACGAGGAGACGGTGCGCACCGCGCTGTCGGCCGCCGAGACCGGCCACCTCGTCCTCTCCACGCTGCACACGCTCGACGCGACGGAGACGATCAACCGGATCATCGACTTCTTCCCGCCGCATCTCCAGCACCAGGCGCGGGTGATGCTCGCCTCCACGCTGCGGGGGGCCGTCTCGCAGCGGCTCGTCCCGCGGGCCGACGGCTCGGGCCGGGTCGCGGCGGCCGAGATCCTCGTCGTGACCGGCCGCGTCCAGGACCTGATCCTCAACCCGGACGAGACCGGCAAGATCAGCGAGGTCATCGCCGAGGGCGAGTACTACGGCATGCAGACCTTCGACCAGGCACTGTTCAAGCTGGTCACCGAGGGCGCGGTGACCGAGCAGGTCGCGCTCCACACGGCGTCCAACCCACACGACTTCAAGCTCATGCTCCAGGCGCGGGGCCAGCGCGCGAGCGGCATCGAGCAGGTCATGGCGGGCGTCGGGTCGGAGGCCGAGTCCGATCGCGGGCGGGGCTCGGGGCTCGGTTCGAGCTACTTCAGTTCGTAAAGCTTTGGCTATATTTGGTGTATCCCGTGCGCCGAGGTGGCGTGACGCGGAGACACCATGACCGACCCGACCTGCCCCGTCTGCCGTACGGCGGAGATCATCTCCGGCAAGTGGACGCTGCTCGTGATCCGCGACCTCGCCGACGGTGAGCAGCGCTTCTGCGAGCTCGAGCGGTCGCTCGAGGGGATCAGCCCGAGGACGCTCTCGCTGCGCCTCCGGGCGCTCGAGGAGCACGGGATCGTCCAGCGCCACACCTATCCCGAGGTCCCGCCGCGGGTCGAGTACGCGCTCACCTCGAAGGGCGAGGCGCTCGTGCCGCTGATCGACGCGATGCGCTCCTACGGCAGCGACTGGCTCTGCAACGCCGCACCGGCGACCGAAGAGCGCGAGCGCGAAGCCGCGCTCGCCTCCTAGCCCCCGCCGCTTTCCCCGCGGTCGCAGACCCCTGGCACGAGCGGGCGAGCGCCTGCAAGCGATCTTGCAAACCGAGGATCGGCGCGGCCTCCCCGGAAACCGTCGCCCATGCGAGATCTGGTCGTACGGCAGGCACTTGAGACGATGGCGCGCGAAGCGGCCGAGCTTCTGCGCGAGCTCGTCGCCGCCGGCGAGGAGATTCCCTATGACGTCAGGGGCTCCGAGGACGGCCAGCCGATGGCCCGCTTTGAGCCGCTGACCGCCCGCTACGTCCGCGACCACGCCGAGCAGCTCCACGGCCTCGAGTCCTTCGGCGTCGCCTGCGCCACCGTCGAGGCCGCCTCGATGGCGGGTCCCTACCTCGAGGAGATGGGGATCGCGGCGCCGAGCGAGTCGCGCCGCCGGGCCGAACTGGCCGGGATCGTCTTCCTCTGCCGCCTGTGGGCGGACTCGACCGACTTCTCGCTCGACCACGACCGCCTGTCGACCGCGCTCGACGAGGTCGAGCGCTCGGCCTCGCCGAGCGGCGAGGAGATCGACGTCGTCGTTCCGCTGCGCGGGCTCGTGATGAGCTCGGCGCGCCTCGACCTGCCGATGGCCTCGATCGTCCGCGCCGACACGGTCGACGCCCCGGCCGACGCCTCGGCGATCGAGGGCATGGGCGCGTCGCCCTGGGAGCCGGTGTTTCTCGCGGTCGCCCGCGTCAGCCCGTACGAGGACGGCGAGGGCCCGGTCGATGTCGGCGCGCGCGCCGTCGAGTCGCTGCGCGGCCTCGTCACCACGCTTCGCCTCTTCGCACCCGGCAACGTCGCACTCGGGCCGCACGCCTGGATCCGCGCGGCCGGTGACCGCTGGCGGCGGATCTCGACCGGCAGCGGCCGGCCGCGCCGCGGCGGCTACAGGCTCGCCGACACCGACGTCTCGAACCTGAAGGGCTTCGCCAGGGCGCTCGCGTCCCGCGGCACGGACTCCCGCGGTGGCGGCGTCTTCGGTCGTGCGATCTCGCGCTTCGAGGCCGGCCTCGAGCGACCGCTCGCTGTCGAGGGCCTGAGCGACCACCTGCTCGCGCTGCGCTTCGTCCTCGAGGGCGGCGGTCCCGCCCAGCTCGGCGTTCCGATGCGGGTCGCGGCGCTGTGCGCGGAGCCCGGCGAACGCGACGCCGTGCGCGCGACCGTCGAGCGCGCGACCGCGATCGAGCGCGAGCTGTGGAGCGGCGAGCGCTCCGAGGACGCGACGCCGGTCGAGATCGCAGCTGAGCTCGAGGAGCTCTGCCGCGCGATTCTCAAGGACGCGGTCTGCGGCCATCTCGGCACCGACCTGCGGGCGACGGCTGACGAGATCCTGCTGGCCGACGGTCTGACCGCCGGCGAGGGCTCGGTCGAGGGCCGCGGCGAGACCGCCGAGTGGCAGCTCGGCGATGAGGAGCCGACGCCGCACCGCAGCCTCGCCGACAACCTCGACGCGGAGCTGCCCGACATCGAGGCCCAGTGGGCGTCCGTCGACGAGATCGAGGCGCGCGAGCGCCTCGAGCGCCTGATCGGCCTGTCCACCGACGACGCGGTCGCCGAGCAGGACGCGCCGGCCGCCGAGCCGCATCCGACCGAGGAGGCGAGCATCGTCGAGGCGGACGACGCCGCCGAGCTGGCCGAGCGCGAGGCGATCGCAGAGCTGCCCACCGAGGCCTACACGATCCCGTTCGACGGCCCGCAGGACGAGCTCGGCTTCGACGTCGACAGCGCGTTCGAGTTCCCGGAGTCCTCGGCTCCCAGCGTCGAGGCGATTCACGGGCCGGAGGCGGGCGCGAGCCCGTTCGAGGCCGAGACGGAGCCGGAGACCGAGGGCGAGTTGCGCGCGGCGTTCGACGCCGACGCCGAGATCGACGCCGAGGCCGGAGCCGGCGGCACCGAGGAGCCGGCGACGATCGATTTGTTTCGCGCCAGCCGCGAGCGCCTGACGGCCCTCGACCATCTCCACGAGCCCGATCCGGAGCCGACGGGTGCCGTCGAGCCGAGCGCCGAGGCCGATGTCACCGAGCAGGGCGAGATGGCTCCCGTGACCGAGCTCTGGTACGACCGCACTGCGCAGACCGAGGTCGAGGTCGACACGGAGCCTGAGCCTGAGCCCGAGCCCGAGCCCGAGCGGCTCGTCTACCCCGACCACGTCTCTGCGCTGTCGGAGCCGACGATCAGCCCGGCGCTGCACGACGGGTCGAGCCCGGTCTATGAGCTCATCGAGCGCACGCGTGCTGAGCGCCAGGAGCGAAACGACCGCGTCGCGGCGCTGTTTCCGCGGCCCGAGGAGTGCGACTGGAACGTCCGCGAGCTCGGCTACCGCCGCTAGGCGTCAGCCCGGCCGCAGCGAACCGAGAAGCCGCGCGAGACCCTCGAGGTCGACGGGCGCGGTCGCCGAGCGGGGCCCGAGTACCAGCGGCCCGCCGAGCTCCGCTCGCGCCCGCTCGACGGCGTCGGCATGGCGCGCGGACTCGGCCGCGAGTCGTTCGAGCGTCGCTTGGAGCGCGGCGGCGAGATCAGCCTCGGCGCCTGGGGTGGCCGCGGCGATCTCCGCGGCCAGCGACCTCGGGTCCGCGAAGCGCTCGAGCGCGACGCGGTTGAGCACCGCCCCGGCGTAGTTCAGTCCGTCCTCGTCGAGACGGCGCCGCAGCGCCGCCGTCTCGGCCGCCGGCTCAGGGTCCGGCGAGCTGACGAGGACGAAGCCCGTCGCGGGGTCGGCCAGCAGCGCGCGGACCTCGGCCGCGCGCTCGGCCATGCCGTCGACCATCACCGCGATCGCGTCGAAGAACTCGGCGAGGTCGCGCAGCAGGTCGACGCCGGTGATCCGTCGGAGCAGCGAGAACATCAGCGCCGCGCCGCGTCCCGCGATCCGGCCACCGGCGCCGGCCGAGCGCACGACGAGGCGCATCCCGCGGCCCTGGAACAGCTCGAGCAGACGCGTCGGCGCGGTGAGGAAGTCGGCGGCCTGCTGCGAGGGCGGGGTGTCAAGGACGAGGAAGTCGAACTCGTCGCGCTCGGCGAGCTCGTGCAGCGCCTCGATCGCCATGTACTCGTGCGAGCCCGCGAGGGCCTCCGAGATCCGCGCGTAGATCGGGTTGGCGAGGATCCGCTGCCGAGACGCATCGTCGGGCGCGTGGCGCTCGACCGTGCGGTCGAACGTCTGCTTCGCGTCGAGCGCCATCGCCCAGAGCTCGCCGGGGCCCTCGACGAGTCCGGCGCGACGCAGCGCCTCGGGGTCGACGCGGCGCGGCGCGCCACCGATCTCATCGAGGCCGAGTGCGTCGGCGAGCCGGCGGGCCGGGTCGATCGTCAGAACCGCGGCGCTGGCGCCACCGCGCGCGAGCTGTGCCGCGATCGCCGCCGAGACCGTCGTCTTGCCGACACCACCCGGTCCCGCGACGACCAGGACCCGGCGCTCGGCCAGCAGCCGGTCGAGTGGAGAGGGGCCGCTCAACCCGCCGTCCCCTCGACCCCGTCGATCTCCGCGAGCGCGCCGACCGCGGCCGGGTCCTCGGGTGGCTCCGACGCCAGGCCCAGTGCGTCGACGCGCGCCCGGGCGCCGCTTCGCAGCCGTTCGAGGTCGGCCGTCGCGAGCCGCGCCCGCTCGGCTGCCGCGAGAAGGGCGTCACGCGCGACCGCCGCGTCGCCGTCGGGGCTGAGCTCGGCTCCGAGGGGCCCGTGGCCGGCGGGTGCCGGCGCCGCGGGCTCGACCCGGTTGGCGACGATCGCAGCGACCTCGATCCCGAGGCCCTCGGCGAGCCGGCGCTCGAGCTCGAGCGTCTCGTTGACGACGAGCTCCTCCGGCGAGGCGACGAGCACGACGGAGGTTCGCTCCCGGTCCGCGACCAGGCGCCCGAGCTCGGCCGCCTGCGAGCCGAGCGGACCTCCGGCAGTCACCGCGGCGAAGGTTCGCGGGCTCTCGAGCAGCGCCAGGGCGTGCCCGCTGGACGGCGCATCCACCACGACGCGGTCGTAGCGGCTCGTCCCATCGCGCCCGTCGCGGGTCAGCTCCCAGAGCTTTCCGAGCGTGACGAGCTCGGCGAGCCCCGGCGTCGCGGCCGCGAGGTAGGCGAAGGCGCGGGAGCGAAACAGCAGGTCGCGGAGCGGCCGGACCCGCAGGGCCAGCAGGACGTAGTCGCGCATCGCCTGCTCGGAGGCGATCCGGATCCCGGTCAGGTTCGGAGCGAGCTCGAGCTCATCCGACGGCTCGGGCTCGCTGCCGAAGATCCGCGCCAGCGCGCGGGCCGGCGCGAGCTCACAGAGCGCGGTCCGCTGGCCCGCGGAGGCGAGCTCGAGCGCGATCCTCGTCGCGACCGTCGACTTGCCGACCCCGCCCTTGCCGGTGACGATGATGAGTCGGCTGTCGGCAGGGGCGATCGGCACCGCGAGGGGAATATCGAGCTTTCTCTCGTCCCGGCGCAGGAAAGCCGCCGCGACGTGCGAATAAGCGCCAGGGTATGGGTCTCTTCAACCGCCGATCGCGCAAGGCTGCAAACGAGGCCGAGGATCGCTCGGATGAGCAACTCTCGCTGACCTCCGACGGACAGGCACCGAGCGAGGCCGAGTCTCCCTCCGGGGTCGGCGTCGAGCCGATCCCGCCGGAGCCCGAGCCGCAGTCGGTCGCCGAGGCGCCGGCCGACGAGCCCGCGCCCGCCGCAGTCCCTGACCCCGCGCCCGAGGCGCCGGTCGCCGAGACCGCCGAGCCGGCGATGCCCGACGTCGCGGCCGACCCCAGCCCGCGGGCCGCGGCCACCTTGCCGTCCGAGACCGATCCCGAGCCGGCCACCGCCCAGCCGAGCGCGGAGGCCGACGGTCCCCGATCCGAGGCCGAAGACTGGTGGGGCGATTCCGAGGGCGCCGAGTGGTTCGGTCAGACGAACCGCGGCCGCGCGCGCGGCGCCGTCACGCGGCCCGAGCCGCTGGGCGAGGAGCTCGAGCGCAAGCTCGACGCGGGCGACGGCGGGATCTCGATCTCGCGCGGCGCGGACGAGCCTTCGATTGCGTCCGAAGATGCTGGTGCGACGGGCGGGGAACCGGCCGATGAGGAGCCCGCCGACGACCGGATCTCGGCGGCGCAGGCACTCTCGCCACGTCGCGAGCGCCGCTCGGAGGCCGCCGAGTCCGACGAGGGCCCGCTCGGCACGACCAAGGTCATCTCCTTCGCCAACCAGAAGGGCGGCGTCGCGAAGACGACGACGACGCTCAATCTCGCGGTCGCCTTCGCCGAGTCCGGCCACCGCGTCCTCGTCATCGACCTCGATCCGCAGGGCAACCTGACGATGAGCCAGGGGATCGACCCCGACCGCGTCGAGCGCTCGATGTACGATGTCCTCGTCCATCACGCTCCGATCCGCGAGGTGATCCACCAGCGCGAGATCGACATCGCCGTCGCCTCGATCGATCTCGCCGGCGCCGAGATCGCGATGTCGACCCAGATCGGCCGTGAGCGCTCGCTGGAGAAGGCGCTGAAGGAGATCGCCGGCGAGTACGACTTCGTCTGCATCGACACGCCGCCCAGTCTCGGCCTGCTGACGATCAACGCGCTGACCGCCTCCGACAAGGTGATCGTGCCGGTCCAGTGCGAGTATCTGTCGATGCGCGGCCTCGTTCAGCTCCAGAACACGCTCGAGATGATCCGCGAGAACCTCAACCCGCGGGTCGAGATCGAAGGCATCCTGCCGACGATGCTGGACTCGAGGACGGTCCACGCCAAGGAGGCGATCGAGATCCTCGAGGAGAACTTCGGCGAGCTCGTGTTCAAGTCGCGGATCCGCAAGGCGATCAAGTTCGCCGAGGCACCGGTTCGCGGCAGCAGCGTCCTGAAGTACGATCCGGCGGGTAACGCGGCCGGCTACTACAGGGCGCTGGCCAAGGAGGTTCTGACGGATGACGCGTCGTAAGCGGGCCAGCATGAGAGAGGGACCGCTCGCGGACCTGTTCCGGTCGACCGTCGATCCCGACGATCCGCCGGCCCCGCCGGAGGAGCTGCGCTCCGATCGCGACGCCGAGGCGCGCGCGGCGGACCCCGAGCCCGAGCCCGCGCCCGCGAGCCGTCCGGTCGACGAGCGCTTCGCCGACGAGCCCTTCGCGGATGAGCCGTTCGCCGACGAACCGGTCGTCGAGCGCGCGCCGACCGCGCCGCGTGACCCGGTCCCGGAGTTCTCCCCGCGCGCCGACACCGGCGGACGGACCCCGCCGGCCAAGGAGCGCCTCAGCCGCATCTTCAACGACGAGCCCGACGTCGAGGGCCCGGCCTACGGTCGCGACGAGCCGACCCGCTGGTCGGCTCCCTCAGATCCGCGCCCGCACACGCCGGTGATCCGCGTCGTCGGCGTCGGAGGCGCGGGGGTCAACGCCGTCAACCGCATGGTCGAGGCGCAGATCCCGGGAGTCGAGTTCTTCGCCGTCAACACCGACCTGCAGTCGCTGCAGCAGTCGACGGCGGACGTCACCGTCCACCTCGGCAGCGGCGTCTCGCGCGGCCTCGGAGCCGGATCGGACCCGGAGCTCGGCTACCGCGCCGCGTTCGGCGAGCAGGACAAGATCAAGCGGCTGCTCAAGGGCTCGGACCTCGTCTTCGTGACCGCCGGCGCGGGCGGTGGCACCGGCACGGGCGCCGGCCCCGTCATCGCGCGGCTCGCGCGTGACGTCGGCGCGCTCACGGTCGGCATCGTCACGCGGCCGTTCGCCTTCGAGGGCACGCGGCGCTCGAAGCAGGCCGAGGAGGGGATCGAGGCGCTCGCGGCCGAGGTCGACACCCTGATCGTCGTCCCGAACGAGCGCCTGCTGAGCGTCCTCGCCAAGACGACGACGATGCTCGAGGCCTTCGAGGTCGCCGACGACGTCCTGCGCCAGGGCGTCCAGGGGATCTCCGAGTTGATCACGCTCCCGGGCCTGATCAACCTCGACTTCGCCGACGTTCGCACGACGATGCGAGACGCCGGCCACGCGCTGCTCGGCATCGGCATGGGGACGGGCGAGAATCGCGCGACCTCGGCCGCCGAGAAGGCCGTCTCCTCGCCGCTGCTCGAGACCTCAGTCGACGGAGCCCGCTCGATCCTGCTGTCGATCACGAGCGGCCCGGACCTCGGCCTGCTCGAGGCTTCCGAGGCCGCGAAGGTCGTCCAGAACGCCGCTCACCCCGAGGCCAACATCATCTTCGGCGCATCGATCGACGACTCGCTGACCGACCAGGTCTGGGTCACGGTGATCGCGACCCGCTACGACGGCCGCGGCCGTCGCACGGACGGGAGCGGTGGGCGCGAGCTGCGCGCACCGGGCCCGGTCCAGACCTCGGGCCGACGCCCCGAGGAGCGCCGCCCCGGCTCGGCACCCGGTTTCGAGTCGCGGCCCGGTGATCTCGGGATCGAGGTGCCGGAGTTCGTACCCGGCAATCGTTGATTGCCGGGTCCTCACCGGCTTAGGGCGGGGCCTGCAAAGCGGCGCCACTCGGTGTCATCGGCTCGTCGTGTGCGGAGCACACGTCCTCGCCTGCTTCCCCCGATTGGCTTGCTTTTCGGCCCCGTTCGGTTGACGAGCCGAACGCCCTGAGTTGATCGGTCCTCCCTAGAGTCGCTTCGGTGGGACGGGAGGGTCGAGGTGGGGTCGTCGCCGCTGGGCATCGGCTGACCGCCGAGGCGGGGGCGCGGGCGTTCGCGGAGGGCGGCAACGCCGTCGATGCCGCGCTCGCGGCGGTGATGGCCTCTTTCGCGTGCGAGAGCCCGCTGACCGCGCTCGGCGCCGGCGGACACATGCTCGTCCACGGCTTCGGCGACGACGTCGCGCTCGACTTCTTCGTCGAGGTGCCCGGTCGCGACGCCGGCGAGCGCGCCGAGCTCGTCGAGGCCGAGATCTGGTTCAACGAGCGCGTCCCGCAGACCTTCCACGTCGGGGCCGCATCGTGCGCGGTGCCGGGGGTCCCCGCCGGCCTCGCACACGCCGCCTCGCGGTGGGCGTCGCTCCCGTTCGGCGTCCTCGCCGAGCCGGCCGTGGAGCTCGCCTCCCGCGGTGTCGAGATGACCGCCGAGCAGGCGTACTTCCACGAGATCCTCGACCCGATCCTCTCGCTCGAGGCCGAGGGCGCCGCCTCCTACTCGCCCGCCGGCCGGCCGCTGCTCGCGGGTGAGCGACTGGCGATGCCCGACCTGGCCGACGGCCTGCGACTGCTCGCAGCGGAGGGCGCCGAGCCGTTCTACCGCGGCGAGACCGCGCGCCGGATCGTCGACTTCGTCGCCGAGCGCGGCGGGATCATCGGGGCCGCGGACCTCGCCGCCTACCGCCCCGTCGAGCGCGAGCCGGTGCGGGTCGCATTCGCGGGGCGCGAGCTCGTGACCAACCCGCCGCCGTCCTCGGGCGGCGTCCTGATCGCGCTCGCGCTCGCCGCGCTCGAGCGCGCGGACCGGCGCGACGTCGAGTCGATCGTTCGGGCGATGGCCGCGATCCAGGCGCTCCGCGACGCCGACTTCGCCGCGCGGCTGGCCGTGCCGGGCTTCGCGGACGAGTTGCTGGCCGATGACCACATCGCCCGGATCACCGCGTCCGCGGAGGCGGCGGGGCCGCTGCCGGGGTCGGCCCCCGGCGGCCGGCTCGGCTCGACGACGCACGTCACCGCCGTCGACGTCGCAGGGCGTTGCGCGAGCGTGACGTGCTCGAACGGGAGCAGCTCGGGCATCGTCGTCCCCGGCACCGGCGTCCACCTCAACAACATGCTGGGCGAGCAGGACCTCAACCCGCTCGGCTTCCACCGTTTCGAACCCGGGGTTCGGATGCCCTCGATGATGTCGCCGAGCGTCGTCCTCGGCCCCGGCGGGCTCGAGCTCGGCCTCGGGAGCGGCGGATCGAACAGGATCCGCTCGGCGATCCTCCAGGTCGTCCTGCGCGCCACCCGCGAGTCGATGCCGCTCGAGGCGGCGATCGCCGCGCCGCGGGTCCACTTCGAGAACGGGGAGGTCCAGGCCGAGCCCGGCGCCGACCCCGCGGCGCTGGCCGCGCTCGAGGCGAGTGGGGCGACCGTCGAGCGCTGGGACGCGCCGAACGTCTTCTTCGGCGGCGTCCACGCGGTCGCGCGCGACGGTGAGGGGCGTCTCGAGGGTGCGGGCGACCCGCGCCGCGGCGGTGCCGTTGCGGCGGCCGGCTCCTAGCCGACGACGACCTTGCCGTTCATCTTCGCTCGCTCGGCGACGTCGTCGGAGCGCTCGACGGCCTCGAGCAGCCCGCCCAGCGCGTCGGCCAGGACCCGCAGGCGCTCGGCCTCCGATCGCAGCTCGAGCAGCCGCTGCTTCGTCGCCGCGGGCAGCTCGATCCGGGCAGCGAGGCCGTAGGCGCTCGAATCGTCGAAGTCGTCGGGATCGGGCGGCTCGCCGGAGATCCGCTCGACGAGCGCGGCGAAGCGCTCCTGCACGGTCTCGGCCTCCTCGCTCGTGTCGACCGCGCCGTCCTCGTCGTCGGCCAGTGCCATCACGCGAGCCGCCGGATAGTCCGGGTGGCTGGTCCGCTCGAGGACGACGAACGGGGTCTCGCCGGTGACGATCACGTCGAGGCGGCCATCGTCGAAGCGCTCGAGCACCCGCGTGACCCGGGCGCTGCAGCCGACGCGACGTCCCTGGGAATCCTCACTTCGCAGCAGGACCCCGAGCGGCGCCTCGCGCTCGAGGCAGAACTCGAACATGCGCTTGTAGCGCTCCTCGAAGATGTGGAGCGGCACGAGCTCACCGGGCACGATCGCGAGCGGCAGCTCGAAGATGGGCAGCTCGGAAGGAGCTCCTCCGGGATCGACCTCCATCGCGCTGGATTGTAGGTGGCGGCGAGGCTGGGCCGGAAGGGGCCCGGAGTTGAGAGAATCGCCGCGTGGCGGTGGATTTCGAAGCCGAGGGCCTGCTCGAGGGGCTCGACGGCGAAGCGCGCGAGGCGCGTGAGCGACTGCTGCGGGAGTTGAGCGAGGACGGCGCGGAGCTCGATGAGCTCCGCGAGGCGGTCGAGGAGGACCGGCTGATCCTGCTGCCCGCCGAGCGCGCGCTGCGTGGCCCGGGGCGCCGGCTCAACCGCCGCGAGGTCCAGGAGGAGACCGGCGGCTCGATGGAGTTCCTGACTCGTCTCTGGACGGCGATCGGGATGCCCGACCAGGGACCCGACGAGCCGGTCTACACGGATGCCGACGTCGATGCGGTCAAGCGCGCCCTCGAGTCGGTCGAGGCCGGCGTGCCCGAGGAGGGGATCCTCGAGATCACGCGTGTCGTGAGCGGCTCGATGTCGGCGCTCGCCGCCTCGATGCGCCGGATCGGGTTCGAGGCGTTCGCGGGCGATGGCGGCTCGGAGGATGAGCTCGGCTCGCGCTTCGCATGGGCGATGGGCGATCTCGTCCCGGTCTTCACGCCGGTGCTCGAGTACGCGCTGACGCTGCACCTCCACCAGCAGGTCTCGAGCGACTATGTCGACGGCGACTCGCTTCGCTCGGGAGCCGGCGGGGGAGAGGGTGGCGAGGTCGCGGTCTGCTTCGCCGACATGGTCGGCTTCACCAAGCTGGGCGAGCAGCTCGAGGCGAGCGAGGTCGGAGCGCTGAGCCAGCGTCTCGCCGAGCTCGCACAGCAGGCGACGGGCAAGCGGGTGCGCGTGATCAAGATGATCGGCGACGCCGCGATGCTGACCGCGCCCGCCCCGCAGGAGCTGGTCGAGTCGGCGCTCGAGCTCGTCGACCTGGCCGAGCGCGAGGGCGAGGGCTTTCCGCAGCTGCGCGCGGGCGTCGCATGCGGCGAGGCGCTCGCGCGCGGTGGCGACCTCTACGGCCGCCCGGTCAACCTCGCGAGCAGGATCACCGGGGTCGCCCGGCCGGGAAGCGTCCTGTGCTCCGAGGCGGTGGGCGATGCCCTCGAGGCCGACGAGCGCTTCGAGCTCTCGTTCGCGCGCAAGCGCGAGCTCAAGGGCTTCAAGCAGGGTCAGAAGCTGTTCCGGGTCCGCCGCGCCGGGGCGGACGGTGGCGACGGCGACTAGGCGCCGCGCCGGGCCGAGCAGATCAGGTTGTAGAAGAGCTCCGGCGGCAGCCGCGGCTCGAGCAACGCGGTGTCGAGCCGCTGCAGGACGATGTAGGAGCGGAAGGCGAAGCGCCGCCAGCCGTAGGGGATCTGGTCCTTCTCGGCCGTCGATTCGATCGTCCGCATGAACCAGCCGTGCTGGTTGGCCAGGAGCTCCTCGCCGCGGACCCGCGGCCGGTCGAACCCGGCTCCGGCGAGCATCGAGCGCAGTGCGGAGGGCGCGAAGGCGTGGACGTCGACCATCCACTCGTCCATGTCGCCGTAACCGCCGGCCACGACCTCGTCGCGGTGCGCGTCGATCCCCAGTGCGCGGCGCCAGAGCGGCGCCGCCAGCATCGCGGCGCGCTTCGGCGCCGCGGCGAACCGATCGCCGTAGAGCGAGGGCTCGCCGCAGAAGGCGACCGCGCCGCCGGGCCGCAGGACCCGGTGGAACTCGGCGAACGCGGCTTCGAGGTCGGGGATGTGGTGCAGGACGGCGTGGCCGAAGACGAGGTCGAAGCTGCCGTCCTCGAACGGCAGCCGCTCGGCGTCGGCCGCCGCGGTTCGGACCTCGAGGCCGAGCCGCTCGGCGGTGGCCTCCAGCGCGCTCAGCATCCCCGGCGAGATGTCCGTGGCGGTCGCCGACGAGATCGCGCCGGTCTGCAGCAGGTTGAGTGAGAAGTAGCCGGTCCCGGCGCCGATCTCGAGCGCGTCGCCGAGCCCGACGGGCTCGCGCCCGAGCGCCTTTCGCATCTTTCCGGCGACCTGCGCCTGGCCGATCTCGCCGTAGTCGATGCCCCACTTGGCGTCGTATTCGGCGGCGGCGGCGTCGTGGTAGCGGGTGTTGACCTCGCGGATCGCCTCGGGTGTCGCGGTCGGATCGGCCGGCATTCGGCCGAGCATGGTAGGACGCTGCGCCGCGCGACGTGGCGCACTGTCACCTCGGCGAAGCGGTTAGCGTGGCGGATTCGCCCCGCGGACTCGGCGCTCGGCGACACCTCCCGATGACCACCCGTCACGTTCAGCGCGACCAGCCGCCCGGCGTGCCGCCGCTCGAGTTGACCGGCGAGCGAACCCTCCCCGACGTGCCGGAGGAGAACTACTGGTACCGCCGCCACGTCGCCGTCTACGAGTGGATCGCCGATCGCGTCGCCGGTCTACGGGTCGCGGATCTGGCCTGCGGAGAGGGCTACGGCTCAGCGATCCTCGCCCGCACCGCCGCGAGCGTCGTCGGTGTCGACGCCAACCCCGAGGCGCACGAGCACGCGCGGCTTCGCTACCGCGCCCCGAACCTCGAGTTCCGCCGCGCGCTCGTCGAGGACTTCGCCGAGCCATGCGACGCGATCGTCTTCCTGCAGACGATCGAGCACGTCGCGGACCCCGGAGCGCTGCTTCGCGGGTTCGCCGCGGTCGCGCCGACGTCCTATGTCTCGACCCCCAATCGACTGACCCTCGCGCCGCCCGGCGCGGAGAAGTCCGGCAACCCGTGGCACGTCCAGGAGTGGACGCCGGCGGAGTACGACGCGCTCGTCGCCCCCGCCTTCTCCTCGCACCGGATGCTCGGCCTCCACCATGCGCGAAAGCTCCGCGTCCACGAGCTGGCGATCAGATTCGGCTGGGACCGCGTGCACCCGGCGCTCGGGATCACGAAGCCCTTCTACGAGCGCTTCGTGCCCGCGATCTCGGCCCGCGACTTCGTCCTGCGCGAGGCGGCGGAGCCGAGTGCCCACGACGGGGCCCTGGACCTGCTCGCGATCGGCCTTGCCTGAGCCCGAGCGGGGCAGCGCCGGCTCGCTGGCCGTCGTCCTCCACTCGCACATGCCCTACGTCGAGGGCTTCGGCACCTACCCGTTCGGGGAGGAGTGGCTGTTCGACGCCTACCTGCGCTCCTACGCGCCGCTGCTCGAGATCGCCAGCGGCGTGACCCTGACGGTGACTCCGGTCCTCGCCGACCAGCTCGAGGCCGACGGGGTCGCCGAGCGGATGCTCGCCTTCGCCGAGGACCTGCGCCTCGGGATGGCGCTCACGGAGGCGGAACTCGTCGAGCCCGCACTGGCCCCGGGCTGCCACTCCGAGGCCGACAGATACCGGCGCTCGGTCGAGCTGATCCGCTCCGCCGGAGGCGACCTCCTGGCGCCGTTTCGCGACCGTGAGGCGAGCGGCGACATCGCGCTGATGACCTCGGCGGCGACCCATGCCGTGCTGCCCCTCCTCGCCACCGAGGCCGGCCGGCGGGCGCAGATCGACGCGGGCGCGCGCTCACATCGCCGGCGCTTCGGCGAGCCCGCCGGCTTCTGGCTTCCCGAGTGCGCCTACGAGCCCGGCATCGAGGCGCTGCTCGCGGATTCGGGGATGAGCTGCTTCTGCGTCGATGCCAGCGGCTGGACCGAGCCGGGCGAGCGCACCGCCCCGATCGCCACCGGCGCCGGGCCGCGCGCTCTGCCGATCGACTGGGACCTCGTATCGCGCCTCTGGTCTCTCGACGGTTATCCGTCGGACCCGCGCCATCGCGACTTCCATCGCAAGACGCATCGCGGCGCGCGCGCCTGGTCGATCGGCGACACGGGCTACGACCCCGAGGCCGCCGAGCGGCGTGCCCGCGAGCAGGCGGTCGACCTGCTCGAGGCCGTCGCCGCCAGGCTCCGCGCGCTCGCGCCCGACGGCGACGGGCTGCTCTGCTTCGCCTGCGACACCGAGCTGCTCGGCCACTGGTGGTGGGAGGGTCCGGCCTGGCTCGACGAGCTCATCGCGCGAGCGCCCGAGTTCGGCGTCGACCTCGTCACCGTGCCCGAGGCGCTCGCCCGCCACCCGGCGGCCACGGGCCGGCCGATCGCCGCGTCGACCTGGGGCGAGGGCAAGGACCTGCGCACCTGGGACTCGCGGGCGGTGGCCGACCTCGCGACCGCTCTGCGCCGGCTCGAGCTGCGCGCGGTCGCCGAGCTCCGGGGCGAGGCGGGGCGTGAGCCGGACCGTGCCCTTCGGGTCGTGCGCGAGCTGTTCGCCGCCCAGGCGAGCGACTGGGCGTTCCTCGACGAGCGCCGCCAGGCCGGCGACTATCCCTACGGCCGTGCCGTCACCCACGCGGAGCGGATGCACGAGGCCATACACTCCGCGAGCCCGCCAGATCCGCGGGTCCGGAACCTCGCGCCTGACCTCCGTCCGTCGGCGCTGATCGAGCCGTGAGCACCGCCATGACCCACCCGACCTACCGCCCGCGCGCCGGGCGCCTAAATCGATGACCCGGGTCCTCCTGCTGAGCTGGGAGTACCCGCCGCTGATCGAGGGCGGACTCGCGCGCCACGTCCGCAAGCTGGCCGAGGGCCTCGCGCGCCGCGGCACCGAGGTCCACGTCCTGACGCGCGGCGGCGAGGAGTCCCCCCGCGAGCTCCGCGAGGGCGTCCAGATCCACCGGGTGCGTGAGCCCAATCGCCCGACCGAGCTCGGCGAGTTCGTCACCTGGGTCGAGCGGATGAACGCCGACATGCTCGCCGCCGGGGTCGAGCTCGGCGACCGCTACGACTTCGACGTCGTCCACGGCCACGACTGGCTCGTCGCGACGGCCTGCCATCACCTCGCCAAGCGCTTCGACGCGCCGCTCGTGACGACGATCCACGCGACCGAGCACGGCCGCCACCAAGGCTGGGTCGACAAGCACCCGCAGTCGCACATCCACGGCGTCGAGCGCTGGATCACGAACCGCTCGGACCGCGTGATCGCGTGCTCCTTCTACATGCGCGAGCAGATCGCCGACATCTTCGGGATCGACGACTCTCGGATCGAGGTGATCCCGAACGGGATCGACCCCGACGACCTGCCGGCGCCGCCGAGCGACGCGCTCGAGCGACTGCGGGCGGAGTTCGCGGCTCCCGACGAGCGACTGGTCCTGCTGATCGGCCGCCTCGTCTACGAGAAGGGCTTCCAGCTCGCGCTCGAGGCGATGCCGCGGCTCGTCGAGTCGGTTCCCGGCACGCGCTTCCTCGTCGCCGGGTCGGGCACCCACGAGGCCGAGCTGCGAAGTCAGGCCGAGAGCGCCGGACTGATGGACCACGGGACGTTCCTCGGCTGGATCGGCGACGACGTCCTGCACTCGCTCTACCGGATCGCGGACGTCTGCGTCGTGCCCTCGATCTACGAGCCGTTCGGCCTCGTCGCGCTCGAGGCGATGGCGTCGGGGTGCCCGTGCATAGTCTCCGACACGGGCGGGCTGCGCGAGGTCGTGCCGAACGACCGCGTCGGGCTGCGCTTCCAGTCGCGCGACCCGGACTCGCTCGGCCAGATGGTCGAGCGGGTGCTGACCGACGCCGAGCTTCGCGACCGGCTGACCGCCGAGGCCTCCGAACACGTCCTGAGCTTCGACTGGGCCGACGTCGCGGCGAAGACCGACGACGCCTACTCGGCGCTGCTCAAGGGGCGCTCCTCGAGCGTCGCCGGACCGACCGGATCCACCGGGTCGCTCCAGCGCAGCCGCTCCGGCGACGGCCGGTAGCGGATCACCCGGGCCGGGATCCCGGCGACGACGGCGTTCGCCGGTACGTCGCGCGTGACGACGGCGCTCGTTCCGACGATCGCGTTGTCGCCGACGCTGACCCCGCGCAGGATGCAGGCGCCGTAGCCGATCCAGACGTTGGATCCGACGACGACGTCGCGTTTGTAGATGCCCTGTTGGCGGATCGGCCGCTCGACCTCGGTCACCCCGTGGTCGAAGTCGATGAACATCGCCCGGTCGGCGATCACGCACTGCTCGCCGATCCGAACGCGCTGATAGGCAGAGATCGTGCACTCCTGGCCGAACACCGTCTTGGCCCCGATCTCGACGACGCCCTCGTGGCAGCGGATCTTCGTGCCGTGCCCGATCCAGCAGAAGCGGCCGAAGCGAACCTTCCCCTTGCGCCCGATCTGCAGCTTCATCCGCGGGCCGAAGAAGGCCGGCCCGTCGGTCTCGAAGCGCCGGCCGGCCGGCGTCAGCGCGCGCCGCCACGCCCAGCGCCAGGCCAGCAGCCAGTAGCGCGGGCCGAGCATCCGGTGGCGGGCGGCGAAGCGAAGCAGGGAAACCAAGCGGCGGTGACCATAGAAGGCGCCGCGCGAACGGTGGTGGGCGCCGCGGATCGAAATACACTCGCCCGCCCGTGAGCTCGGCCGATGCCTCCCCCCAGACCACGAGCGACGGCGCGTCGCTCGCCAGCCGCGTCACCGACGGTCAGACCCGGGCGCTGGCGCGCGCGATCAGCCTCGTCGAGAACCGCGACCCTGCGGGCGACGAGCTGGTCCACGAGCTCTTCCCGCAGACCGGCAAGGCACGCGTCACCGGTCTGACCGGTCCCCCCGGCGTCGGCAAGTCGACGCTGATCGGCGCGATCTGCACGCGGCTTCGCGCCGACGAGCGCGACGTCGGCGTGCTCTCGATCGACCCGTCGAGCCCGTTCACCAACGGCGCCGTGCTCGGCGACCGGATCCGGCTCACCGAGCACTTCCTCGACCCGGGTGTCTTCATCCGCTCGATGGCGACCCGCGGCTCCCTCGGCGGTCTGGCCGAGGCCGCACTCCAGGCGGCGTTGTTGATGGACGCGGCCGGCAAGGACGACGTCCTGCTCGAGACCGTCGGGGTGGGCCAGGGCGAGATCGATGTCGTTGACCACGCCGACACCGTGATCCTCGCCCTGATGCCCGGTTCCGGAGACTCGGTCCAGGCGCTCAAGGCGGGCGTGATGGAGATCCCCGACGTGATCGTCGTCAACAAGTCCGACCACCCGCTCGCCGACACGATGGTGCGCGAGATCCGCTCGGTCCTCGCGCTCGGCCCGAAGCGCTCGTGGCGGGTCCCCGTCCTCAAGACAGAGGCCGCCAAGGGGGAGGGGATCGACAAGCTCGTCGACACGATCGGCGAGCACCGCGCCCACATCGAGGCCGAGGGCACGTTGTCGGAGCGCCGGGCTCGCAACCTGCGAGCCGAGGTGATCGGGATCTCGATCGCGCGAATGCGGCGCGACCTCGAGCGCCGGGCCGGCGAGGACCCGGACTGGACCGCGACGCTCCAGCGCGTGGTCGCGCGCGAACTCGACCCCGCGAGCGCGGCGCGCGAGCTGCTCGAGAAGACCCTCGAGGACTAGCGGCGAGCGGGACTAGGCGGCGCGGCGCTCCCTCGCGTCCGAGATCCGCGTCCACGAGGTCTGCACGCTCAGCGCCTCGGCCAGTCGCAGCGCCCTCTGGGAGGGACGTCGCGGACTGCCGTCGCGGGCGCGCAACCTCGGGAGCGTGACCTCCCCGTCGAACTCATCACGGGCGCTGGCGATCTCCAGCCACCTCGAGTCGCGCTCATCTGTCATTCGGCTCTCCCCGGCGAAGGGTTGGTTGACCCAACTGACCGCAAGCTAAAGCCATTCGCGGACGACATCGTGCGCACCCGTACGAGATAACGAGGAAAGTGCGCCTAAAACGCGGCGCGAAGCCGGCGGAACGAGATCAGGCGCCGAGCTGGCGCGCGATCACCATCTGCTGGATCTCGTCGGTTCCCTCGCCGATCGTGAGGATCTTCGCGTCGCGATAGAAGCGACAGACCGGGTACTCCTCGATGTACCCGTAGCCGCCGTGGATCTGCACGGCCTCCTCGGAGGCGCGGACCGCGAGCCGGCCCGTCTTCAGCTTCGCCTGGGCGGCGGTCAGCGTGAACGGGCGCCCCTGGTCCTTCTCCCACGCGGCGCGGAGCGTCAGCAGCCGTGCCGCCTCGATCTCGGTCGCCATGTCGGCGAGCTTCGCCTGAATCTGGCCGTAGCGGCTGATCGGCTTGCCGAAGGCGTTGCGCTCGGCGGCGTAGGCGAGCGCCTCGTCGAGCGCGCCCTGGGCGAGTCCGACCCCCATCGCGGCGACACCGATCCGCCCGATGTCGAGAATCTGCATGAACTGGCGCATCCCCGCTCCGCGCGGCCCCAGCAGGTTGGCCTCGGGAACCCGCGCTCCGTCGAAGCTGAGCGGCCGCGTGTCCGAGGCGTTCCAGCCCATCTTCCGGTAGGGCTCGCCCTGCTCGTAGCCCGGGGTGCCGTTGGGGACGATCAGGTTCGAGATCTCCTTCGACCCCGAGCCGTTCTCGCCCCCGCCGGTCACGGCCGTGATCGCGACGTGGCCCGAGATCTCCGTGCCGGCGTTGGTGATGAACTGCTTCGCGCCGTCGATCACCCACTCGCCGTCGGTGAGCCGCGCCCGCGTGCGGACGTTGCCCGCGTCCGAGCCGGCGTCGGGCTCGGTCAGTCCGAACGCCCCGAGCTTGCGTCCGGCGCAGAGGTCGGGGAGGAGCTCCTCGCGCTGCTCGGCCGAGCCGAAGAGGTGGATCGGCTGCGTCCCGAGCGAGGTGTGGGCGCACATCGTGATCGCGACGCTCGAGTCGACCCGCGCGAGCTCCTCGACCGCGAGCGCGTACTGGACCGAGGTCCCTCCGGCGCCGCCGACGTCCTCCGGGAACGGGATCCCCATCAGCCCGAGCTCGCCCAGCCGGGCGACGATCTCGGCCGGGAACCGCTTCTCGCGGTCGAGCTCCTCGGCCACCGGCCGGATCTCCTCTCGGGCGAGTGAGCGGACCGTGTCTCGAAGCAGGCGCTCCTCGTCACTCAAGTCGAAGTTCATCACCGCAGCGTATGGGTCTCGAGGGCGGGGCCTGCAAAGCGTCGCCTGAGCGGGTCATCGGTCGGTCGTGTGCAGAGCACACGTCCCTCCCTGCTTCCCCGCTCATGCTTGCTTTTCGGCCACGTTCGGTGGATGACCGGCGCGGCCCGTTCGGTGGACGAGTTGCACAGCGGCTCGCGCCGCCGCCGCCTCGGATCAGGCCGGGGCTCTGCCGCTTGCGAGCAGGGGGGTGATCTGGTCGAGCTCGGCGGGGCGGGCGAAGTGGTAGCCCTGGCCCTGCGAGCAGCCGAGCTCGGTGACGAACTCCGCCTGCGCCGCCGTCTCGACCCCCTCAGCGACGACGATCAACCCGAGGTCGCGGCCGAGGCTCGTGATCGACCTGGCGATCGCGCGCTGGCGCTCGTCGGTGAGGATCCTGGCGACGAACGAGCGGTCGATCTTGAGGATGTCGAGCGGGAACCGAGCGAGGTGGCGGAGCGAGGCGTTGCCGGTGCCGAAGTCGTCGACCGCGGTCTTGACCCCGAGCGCCTTGAGTTCCTCGAGGCGCCCCGTGACGAGGTCCTCGTCGAGGATGAACGCGGTCTCGGTCAGCTCGAAGATCAGGCTCGCCGGCTCGAGCCCGTTGCGCGCGAGCCCGCCGGCGATCGCATCGTCGAGCTCGGGGTCGGAGAGCTGGGCGGCCGAGAGATTGACGTGAAGCCTCAGACCGGGACTCAGCTCGCGCATCCTCGCCAGCTGCGAGCACGCCTCGGCGATCACCCAGCGGCCGAGCGGGAAGATCAGGCGGCCCTGCTCGGCGACGTCGATGAACGCATCGGGTCCGAGCACGCCGCGCTCGGGATCGCGCCAGCGGATCAGGGCCTCGCACGCAGGGATCGCGCGATCGGCGAGCGTCACGACCGGCTGGTGGACGAGGAACAGCTCGTCGTCTCGGATCGCGACCGAGAGCCGTCGCTCGAGCGAGAGCCTCGCTCGCGTCCGATGAAGCGAAGCCGGGTCGTGGCGGTGCGATTGCGCCTTGCCGCGCCGCTTCGCGCGCCGCATCGCGGCCTCGGCGTCGCGCATCAGGTCGACCCCGAGCTCGCCGCCCGATGCGATCCCGATGCTCGCCGACAGCAGCACCTCGTCGTCGCCGAGTTCGAACGGCTCCTCGAGCCGCGCGATCATCGCCGCCGCGAGGCTGTCGACGGAGGACGCGGCGAGGCCGTCGAGGATCGCGACGAAGACGTCGCCGCCGAAACGCGCCGTGGTCGCCTCGGGCGGGACGCAGGCGGCGATCCGCGCCGCCGCGGCGACGAGCGCGCGATCGCCGCAGCTGCGCCCGAGCGCTTCGTTGACGTCACCGAAGCCGTCGAGGCCGATCGCGAGCACGCTGACCTCGCCGCCCTCGCTCTCGGCACCCGCGAGCGCGGCGACGAGCGACTTCTCGGCCATCAGGCGGCTGGCGAGACCCGTGAGCGGATCCGAGTGGGCGCGGTCGATCGCATCCTGGGCGAGCCGCGCGTTCGACAGCGCGAGGCTGGCGCATCCGGCGAGGACGAGCAGCACGGCCTCGTCGCTGTCGCGGTAGCGACCGGCCGACTCGCCGATCCGCCCGGTCGTCAGGCTCCCGACGACCTCACCGCGCTCGTGGAGCGGCGCGGCCATTGCGCGTGAGACGCCCGCGCTCTTGAACGACTCCATTCCGGGCACGGCGCTCGGGTAGTCGTCGATGCGCACGAGCCGGTTCTTCGTGATCGCCTGACCGCCGGCGCCGTCACCGATCGGGGAGCGCGAGTAGCCCGTGATCGAGTCCGGCAGGCCCGAGCTCGCGACGAGGATCGCCTGGTCGCGATCGGTCTCGTCGACCAGCCTCAGCCCGACGAGGTCGTCGCCGAGCAGCTCGCGCGTCGCCGCGGCGATCCGGTCGAGCAGGTCGTCGAGGCCGCCGCCGGCGATGATCCCCGATTGGATCGCCGCCACGTGCTCGGCGAGCCGTGGTCCGGACAGGGGCGGGCCGTGCCGCCGCGCGACCTCGTGGGAGCTCCCGGAGCCCCGGCGCAGAGCGGGGGACTGCTTCACAGCCATGCCATCGACCCAGGCTCGGCCGCGCTTGAGTGGTCCGGACGTCAGCTGGCCGCGCGGGCCTGCCGCGCGGCGAGCGCGACCAGCAGCCGCGTGCCGAACCCGCTCGGGCCGGCTCCGAAGTACTCCCGGCCGGTGTCCCATGCGGTACCGGCGATGTCGAGATGCGACCAGGTCGCCCCCTCGACGAACTCCTCGAGGAACGAGCCGGCGTAGATCGTCAGCGCCTTGCGCTTGCGGGCGCTGTTGGTCAGATCGGCGACGGTGCCGCGCGTCAGCGCCTTGTACTCGGGGTGGAGCGGCAGCCTCCAGACGAGCTCGCCGGTCTCCTCGCCCGCCTCGCTCACGGCCGCCGCCCAGGCGTCGTCGTTGGAGATCAGACCGGCGTAGGTCGAGCCGAGGGCCGCGATCACTCCTCCGGTCAGCGTCGCGAGGTCGACGATCCTGTCGGCGCCGAGGTCACGGGCGCAGTAGGTCAGTGCGTCGGCGAGGATCAGACGACCCTCCGCGTCGGTGTTGTTGACCTCGACGGTCTTGCCGTTCATCTGCGTGATGACATCGCCGGGTCGCGTCGCCGTCCCGGAGGGCATGTTCTCGACGGCGGGCACGACGGCGACGACGTCGAGCGCGATGTCGAGGTCGGCGATCGCGGCGAGCGACTCGAGCACCGCGGCGCCGCCCGACATGTCCATCTTCATCTCGTGCATCGACGCCGCGGGCTTCAGCGAGATACCGCCGCTGTCGAACGTGACGGCCTTGCCGACGAGGCCGAGCGTCTCGCCGCCTCCGGCGCCGCGGTAGCGCAGCACGATCAGCCGCGGCTCGGCCGCTGATCCCGCCGACACCGCCAGCATCCCGCCCATCGAGCGCGCTGCGATCTCATCGCGGCCGAGCGTCTCGACAGAGATCCGCTCGTCGCCGGCGGCGATCTGGTCGGCGCGCTCGGCGAGCCGGACCGGATCGAGGTGGTTGGCGGGCAGGTGCTGGAGCTCGCGCGCCCGGTTGGCGGCCTGCGCGGCCGCCCGTGTGCGCGCGATCAGCTCGCGGGCGGCGCCGTCAGGCTCGGCGCCGAGGCGCAGCTCGATCCGCTCGATCGCGGGCGGGGGCGGCGCGTCCGGATCCGAGGAGCGAAAGCGGTCGAGGCGCAGCTCGCCCAGGATCGTGCCCTCGAGCATCGCCGCGAGCTCGGCCGCTTCGGCCGCGCGGGCGAGCCCGAGCGAGATCGAGCGCGCCTCGACCCGCGCGGCCTGGCGCGCAACGAGCGCTCCTGCGACCCGCAGGTCCTCGATCCCGGGCGACTCGCCGAGACCGACGGCGAGAACACGCCGTCCGTCCGGGCGCAGCATCGTCAGAAAGCGCTTGCGCGGCCTGAAGTCGATCGCCCCCGGCGCCTCGGCGAGCTCGGCGGGCAGTCCGGTCGCGGAGTCGACGCCGACGACGACGAGGTCGGCGTCCGAGTCGGCCTGGTCGGCTCCGGTTGCGATCGCGACGTCCAAGGCGCCCGAGTCTAGATGCGGGTGCGCTGGCCTCGGGGACGCAGATTAAGATTGGACCGCCCTCGGGCCGCCCCGGCTCGGACCCGACTTCTCAAGGAGACGCCCTTGTCCAAGACCGTGATCCTCGGCACCGCCCGGACGCCCTTCGGCAAGATGGGCGGCGGCCTCGCCTCGCTCGGCGCCGAGCAGCTCGGAGGGCGCGCGATCAGCGCCGCGCTCGAGCGCTCCGGAGTGGCGCCCGAGCAGGTCGAGCAGGTCGTCTACGGCCAGGTGCTCCAGGCCGGTCAGGGCCAGATCCCCTCGCGCCAGGCCCAGATCGAGGCCGGCATCCCGAAGGAGGTCTCCTCCGAGACGATCAACAAGGTCTGCGCATCCGGCATGCGAAGCCTCGGCCTGGCCGATCTGTCGATCCGCGCCGGGGAGGTCGAGGTCGCGGTCGCGGGCGGCATGGAGTCGATGTCGAACGCGCCCTACCTGCTCCCGAACGCCCGCTTCGGCTTCCGGATGGGCGACGTCACGGCCGTCGATGCGATGACGCACGACGGGCTGACCAACCCGTTCACCGACAAGCAGATGATCAACGAGGCCAGCGAGGTGGCCGCCGAGCTCGAGCTGCCGCGCGCCGACATGGACCGCTGGGCCGCGCGCTCACACGCTCTCGCGGCCGAGGCCACCGACGCCGGCCGCCTCGCCGACGAGATCGTCTCCGTGACCGTCAAGTCACGCAAGGGTGAGAACGAGGTCGCTGCCGACGAGGCGATCCGCCCCGACTCGACGCAGGAGAGCCTCGGCAAGCTGAAGCCGATCGGCGGCCCGGACGCCACCCACACAGCCGGCAACGCGCCGGGCGTCAACGACGGCGCCGCTGCGATCGTCGTCTCCTCGCGCGAGTGGGCCGAGAGCGAGGGCCGCGAGGTCCTCGCCGATATCCTCTCCTACGGCCGCGCCGCCGACGACTTCGCCTACCTGGCGCGCACCCCCGCGAAGGCCGCGGCGCAGGCGCTCGAGCGGATCGGTCGATCGGCCGACGAGATCGACCTCTGGGAGATCAACGAGGCGTTCGCCTCGGTCGCGCTCAACTCGCTGCGGATGCTCGGCGTCGACGAGGACAAGGTCAACGTCAACGGCGGCGCGATCGCGCTCGGCCATCCGATCGGTGCCTCCGGCGCGCGGATCGTCGGCTCGCTCGTCCACGAGCTTCGTCGCCGCGGCGGCGGCCTCGGCTGCGCGGCGATCTGCTCCGGCGGCGGCCAGGGCGACGCGATCATCGTCGAGGTCGCGGGTTAGACGCGGGTCGGGGCCGGACGTCGTGGACGAGCTCGAGCTCGCGTTCGCGGGGGCGGCCCGCCAGGCCGAGCTCCTCGCCGCGGGTGAGGTCAGCTCGCGCGAGCTGACCGAGCTCAGCCTGCGACGGATCGAGCGGATCGATCCACGGATCAACGCGTTCGTCGCGCTGCGAGCCGAGCAGGCGCTCGAGGAGGCCGACGCCGCCGATCGGCGGATCGCAGACGGCGAGCGCGCCGCGCTGCTCGGTGTGCCGATCGCGGTCAAGGACGCGGTCGATCTCGCCGGGATGCCGACGGGCTTCGGCAGCCGGGCGTTCCCGGACCCGGTCGCGGCGGACGGCGACGAGGTTCGCCGGGTGCGCTCCGCCGGAGCGGTCATCGTCGGCAAGACGACGCTGCCCGAGCTCGCGATCTGTGCCTTCACGGAGTCACTCGCCACCGGCGCGACCCGCAACCCCTGGGATCCGTCGCGGACCTGCGGCGGCTCGAGCGGCGGCAGCGGCGCGGCTACAGCGGCCGGGTTGGTCGGGGTCGCCGGGGCCGCCGACGGCGCGGGCTCGACGCGGATCCCCGCCGCCTGTAACGGCCTCTTCGGGATCAAGCCGTCGAAGGGCCTGATCCCGGTCGAGCCCGCCGACCACTGGAGCGGGATGTCCAACGGCGGCGGGCTCGGCCGCCGCGTCGCCGACGTCGCGCTCTACTGCGACACGATCGCCCACGGAGCGCCGGGCGACGCGGAGAGCTTCTCGGATGCGATCTCCGACGACGCCTCCGCGCTCAGGATCGCGTTCACCACCTCCGCTCCGCGGACCCTCGTCTCGGCGCTCGTCACGGCCGAGGTCCGGCGCGCGGTCGAGGAGACCGCCGCGCTGCTCGAATCGCTCGGTCACGAGGTTCACGCCGAGGATCCGAGCTGGGGGCTCGCGGGCCAGAACCTCTCGACCCGCTATCTCGGCGGCATCCGCGAGGAGACCGACCGCGTCGAGCGCAAGGACCTGCTCGAGCCACGGACGCGCGGTATCGCCCGCCTCGGCCGGCTCAGTCCCGGGTTCCTGGTCGCGCGCGCGGCCGCCGCGGCGAAGTCCGATGCCGCGCGCGTCGACCGGGTCTTCGAGCGCGCCGACGTCCTGCTCTGCCCGACGATCGGCGAGCCGCCGCCCGAGGTCGGACGCTGGGCCGAGAGCGGCGGCCTCTCGACGGTCCTCGGCATGGCTCATAGCTTCGGGCACACGGCCCACTGGAATCACATGGGCCACCCGGCCGCGTCCGTGCCGGCCGGATTCACCGCTGAGGGACTGCCGCTCGCGGTCCAGATCGTCGCGCCCCACGGCCACGACGGGCGCCTGATGGCGCTCGCGGCGCGGCTGGAGGCGGCGCGGCCGTGGGCGGATCGCCGCCCCGCGCTCGCCACCCACGGCTGAGCTCGGGCGGCGGCGCTCAAAAGCACCGCTTGGTGGAGCGGTTTACGCTGCCCGCCGGGATCATGTCGCCTTTGCGCCAGAGCCTTGGGGCACGCTTCGTCGCCGCGCTGCTCGCCCTGGCGGTGATCGTCGCCGCGCTCGCGGTCGCTCTGCTCGGCGCGCTCTCCGAGCAACGTGAGGCGCTCGACTCGGCGGCGCGATACGAGCGCGCGCTGCTCGCGGTCGGCGAGGCGGAGGCGACGGCCGGGAGGTTCGTGGCGGTGTCGACCGCGGGTGGCGACGCGCTCGATGACGCGACCCGCGACCTCGTGGCGTCGGGCGATGCGATCGAGCGCGAGCTGCTCGAGGCCGGGGGTTCGCGGTCGATCGCAGCCGCGGGGGCCGATGACGTCCGCTTCTTGGCCGAGGGCGCCGGTGAGCCCGCCGAGCAGCTGCGGATCCGCTTCGGCGCCGCGGCGAGCGCCCTCGGTCTGGCCGCCGACCGCCTGGCGGCCGAGGCAGCGTCCGAGCGCGCCGAGGCCGATCGCCGGGCGTCGACCGCGACGCTCCTCGCGGCGGTCGGCGGAGCACTGCTCGTCGTCCTGCTCGGCGCGATGGCGCTCGTGCTGCGCCGCAGGGTCGTGCGACCGATCGATGAGCTCTCGGATGTCGCGACGCGGATCGCCGGCGGCGAGCTCTCGCGGCGTGTGGCCGACCTGCGCGGCGGCGACGAGGTCGCCCGCATGCACCGCTCGTTCAACGCGATGGCCGCGAGCCTCGAGGTCGCGCTCGAGGACTCGCGCTCGACGGAGCGGATGCGCGAGGAGTTCTTCGCCGTCGTCTCGCACGAGCTCCGCACCCCACTGACGTCGATCGTGGGCTACGTCGAGCTGCTCGCCGACGACGCGAGCGGCGTCGAGACGCTGAGCGACGGGGAGCGGCGGCGGTTCATCGAGATCGTCGACCGCAACTCGCGCCACCTCCTGCGGCTGGTCGGCGACCTGTTGCTGGCGGCGCAGATCGAGGAGGGGCGGATGGAGCTCGAGCTCCATCCTGTCGACATCGCCGGCCTCGTTCGCGAGGCGATCGAGGAGGTGGCCCCGAGCGTCCGCGCCGGCGAGCTGACGCTCGCATCGGCGATCGAGGGGCCATTCGACGTCGAGGCCGACGCCCCGCGGCTCAGCCTCGCCTTCCGCAATCTGCTCTCGAACGCGATCAAGTTCACGCCCGCGGGCGGCGAGGTCGGCGTCTCGACCTCGCTCGCGGGCGCCGTGCCGGTGCGCGGACACGGCAGAGAGGTCGCGATCGAGTTCTGGGACACGGGAGTCGGGATATCCGACGCCGAGCAGGCGCGGCTCTTCGAGCGCTTCTACCGCGCTCCGGGCGCGCGTCACGCCGAGGCGCCGGGCGTCGGACTCGGGCTCGTCATCACCCGCGCGATCATCGAGGCGCACGGTGGCCGGCTCGAGGTCGAGAGCGCCGAGGGGGGAGGGTCGACATTCAGGTGCCTTCTCCCTCTAGGGTAGGCGCGCAATGGTGCACAAAGACGGCGTGTCGGGGGGAGACAACGACGTGGACGGCGGTGAACGGCTACTGGCTCTCGTGGCCGATGACGACGCCGATGTCCGAGAACTGGTGGCGTTCAGGCTCGAACGCGAGGGCTACGAGGTCCTGACCGCCGCCGACGGCGCGCAGGCGCTCGAGCTGACGAGCGCGCATGTGCCGGCGGTCGCCATCCTCGACGTGATGATGCCGGGCCTCGACGGCTACGAGGTGACGCGCCGGATGCGGGCCGATCCGCGCCTCTCGGAGGTGCCCGTCGTGCTGCTGACGGCGAGTGTCCAGGAGGCCGCGGTGACCCGCGGCTTCGAGGCCGGAGCCGACGATTACGTCAAGAAGCCGTTCTCGCCCGCCGAGTTCATCGATCGACTGCGCCAGGTCGTCCGCCGCGACTAGGTCGCGCCCGCGGCGCGCCGACGGGTAATCTGAGCCCCGCATGTCGGGCGAGCGAAAGATCCGCGTGGTCGTGGCCAAGCCGGGCCTCGACGGCCACGACCGCGGCGCGAAGATCATCGCGCGGGCGCTTCGCGACTCCGGTATGGAGGTCATCTACACCGGCCTCCATCAGACGGCCGAGCAGATCGTCGCCACCGTGATCCAGGAGGACGCCGACGCCGTCGGCCTCTCGATCCTCTCCGGCGCGCACATGACGCTCGTCCCGAAGATCGTCGATCTGCTCTCCGAGCAGGGCGTCGACGATGTCGTGATCACCGTCGGGGGCACGATTCCCGCCGACGACATCCCCGAGCTCAAGCGCCTCGGCGTCTCCGAGGTCTTCACGCCGGGCGCCTCGACCGACGAGATCGTCGAGTTCGTCCGCGAGCGCGCCTCGGCGCGTTCGCACGCCTGATTGACCCGCGCCGAGCCGGGAACCCGGGCTCCGGCGGTGAACGTCTGTCACAGTTGCGGCTCCGCTCGCCCGGACGTTCGATTGACTGGTCAGTCAACGAGTGGCGCGACCGCTAATATGGCGCCGCCGCACCAACCACCGTGTGGGCTGACCGGGTGCGACCCTCACTCACCGCCCAAGGAGGCTTCCCCAAAGTGAAGATCTGTTGCCTCGTCAAGGAGGTGCCGGACGCCGCCGTTCAGAAGCGGATCGACCCGGACTCCAAGCGGCTCGACCGCTCCGGCGAGAAGAACCTGAACCCGTTCGACACCCATGGCATCGAGGCCGCGATGCAGATCCGCGAGGGCGGAGCGGTCGAGGTCGACGAGATCGTCGCCGTGACGATGGGCCCGTCGAGCGCCGTCCGCGCGCTGCACAAGGCCGTCGCGCTGGGTGCCGACCGGTCCGTTCACCTCTCCGACGACGCGCTCGCCGGCTCCGACGTCTGCGCCACGGGCCTCGCGCTCGCCAAGGTGCTCGAGTCCGAGAGCCCCGACCTCGTCCTGCTCGGCCAGCAGTCCGATGACGGTGAGTGCTACGTCATGGGCGCGGTCATCGCCGATCACCTCAAGATGCCGTCGCTGACGCAGGTCATCAAGATCGACGTCGACGGCGAGGCGATCAGCTGCGAGCGCCAGGCCGAGTACGGCTACGACACGGTCGAGATCGACCTGCCGGCCGTGATCTCCGTCGGCGACGCGATCAACGAGCCGCGCTACCCGTCGCTCAAGGCGATCATGGGGGCGAAGAAGAAGCCGCTCGACACGAAGGCGATCGGCGACGTCGGCATCGAGGCCAACCAGGTCGGAGCCGAGGGCTCGAAGACCCAGGTGCTCGGCATGAACCCGCCGGAGGAGAAGGCGGGCGGCGAGATCATCGAGGACGAGGACACCAACGAGACGGTCGAGAAGATCGTCGCCTGGCTCGACGAAAGGAAGCTGGTCTAGATGGCGGGCATTCTGGTCTACGCCCTGCACGACGGCGAGGGCAACTTCAACAAGAACGCGCTCGGCGCGATCTCCGAGGCCGCCAAGCTGGCCGGCGAGGTCGGCGGCGAGGCGGCGGCGGTCGTCGTCGGCTACGACGGCGACGACGCCGGCGAGAAGCTCGGTGCCTACGGCGCGGCGAAGGTCTACCGCGCCAAGGACGTCCCGGAGGGACTCGCGCAGCCGATCGTCGACGTGATGACCAAGGTCATCTCCGAGAACGGGTTCTCCTACGCCCTGTTCGGCGGCGGTCTGCTCGGCTTCGAGATCGGTGCCGGTCTGACCGCGCGGCTGAACGCGGGCGTGACGATGGAGGTCACCGACGTCGAGGCCCGCGACGGCAAGCTCGTCGCGCTGCGCCCGATCCTCCAGGACTCGGCGATCGTCGACGTCGCCTACGTCGGCGAGCCGGGGATCATCATCGGCCGCCTGAACGCGTTCGATCCGGTCGAGTCGGGCTCCGGCGCGGCCGAGGTCATCGATCTCGACGTCGAGCTGTCGGAGTTCTCGACCAAGGCGCGCATGGTCACCCGCGGTGAGCAGCGCGGCGGCGACGTCAACATCGAGGACGCCGACGTGCTCGTCGGCGGCGGCCGCGGACTGGGCGAGAAGGACAACTTCAAGCTCGCCGAGGAGCTCGCCGAGGCGATGGGCGGAGCCGTTGCGGCGACCCGTGCGGTCGTCGACGCCGGTTGGTACCCCTACGCGACGCAGATCGGCCAGACGGGCAAGACCGTCGCGCCGAAGCTCTACCTCGCGGCCGGCATCTCCGGTGCGATCCAGCACAAGGTCGGGATGCAGAACTCCGAGAACATCCTCGCGATCAACAAGGACCCGAACGCGCCCATCTTCGAGTTCTGCGACCTCGGCGTCGTCGGCGACCTGCACAAGATCGTCCCGAAGCTGACCGAGGCGATCAAGGCCAAGAAGGGCGGCTGAGCCGACCGTGGAAGTCATCCCCGAGCAGTTCCCGCCGCCGGTCGACGAGACCGGTGAGTTCATCGCCGCGCCGACCGATCCCGAGGACGAGCGGATCGAGGTCGGGGTCGCGATCGTCGGTGGCGGGACCGCCGGCCTGGCCTGCGCCAACCGGATCTTCCAGCGCCTGGAGACCGAACCCGAGCTGCTCGAGCAGCTCGGGGAGGTCCCGGTCGCGGTGATCGAGAAGGGCAAGGCCTGCGGAGCGCACACGCTGTCGGGGGCGAACATGAACCCGTCGGCGATGCGCGAGCTGTTCCCCGACCTCGACCCGGAGGACTGGCCGTTCTCCTACGGCGAGGTCACCAAGGACGCCGTCTATCTGATGACGAAGAAGGCGGCGCTTCCGCTCAAGCCGATGCCGCCGAACTTCCGCAACCACGGCAACTACGGCATCTCGGTGGCGAAGCTGTCGCGGTTCCTGGCCGAGAAGGCCGAGGAGGCGGGCGCCTACGTCCTCACGGAGACGGTCGCCGACAAGCTGCTCGTCTCCGACCGGATCGTCCGCGGCGTGCGCTCGGGCGACCGCGGCCGCGACCGCGAGGGCAAGGAGATGGGCAACTTCGAGCCCGGCTCCGATCTGATCGCCAAGGCGACGGTGCTCGCCGAGGGCACGCTCGGCCACCTGACGCAGGCCGCCCGCGAGGAGTTCGACCTCGAGGGCGCGCTCCCGGTCCGCTGGGAGCTCGGCGTCAAGGAGGTCTGGGAGGTGCCCGAGCCGCTCGACCGCGTCATCCACACGATGGGCTGGCCGCTTCGAAAGCGCGCCAAGTGGAACGAGTTCGGCGGCAGCTTCATCTACCCGATGGGCGAGGACAAGCTCTGTATCGGGATGGTCGTCGGCCTCGACTACACCGACGCGACGCTGTCGTGCCACGACCTGCTGCAGGAGTTCAAGACGCACCCGTTCATCCGCAAGCTGCTCAAGGGCGGCAAGCGCGTGGCGTGGGGCGCGAAGACGATCCCCTCGGGCGGCTACTGGTCGATGCCGCGCTCGCTCACGGTGCCGGGCATGCTGATGGTCGGCGACGCCGCGAACATGGTCAACGTGCCGACGCTCAAGGGCGTCCACTACGGCATGCACGCCGGGATGTACGCGGCCGACGCGATCGTCGACGCGCTCAAGGCCGATCCCGAGTCGGTCAACTTCGACGCCTACCACGAGAAGGTCCACTCCTCGCAGATCGGCAAGGAGCTGTATGAGTCGCGCAACATGCGCGCGCCGTTCTCGCGCGGCTTCTTCGTCGGCGGCGCGATCGCCAGCGCGATGACCGTCACGAAGGGCAACTTCCCGGGCGGCAAGTGGTCCTATGAGGACGACACCGAGATCCCGATGGTCGAGGGCAAGGCCTCGAAGAGCTACCCCGAGCCCGACAACGAGCTGACGTTCAACAAGCTCGATTCGGTCTTCCTGTCGGGCAACGCGACCCGCGACTCGGCGCCGAACCACGTGCGGATCCAGGAGAAGGTCCCGCGGACGCTCGCCCAGACGTGGGTCTCGCTCTGCCCGGCGCAGGTGTATGAGATCCCCGAGGCCCAGCTCGAGAGCGGCGCGAGCGAGGTCGACGTCCACGTGACGCCCTCGAACTGCGTCCAGTGCGGAGCCATCAACGCCAAGGGCGGTCGCCTGACGATGCCCGAGGGTGGCGACGGGCCGCTCTACCAGGAGGTCTGATCGGGTTGCCGGATGGGGGCGAGGATCGATCCGGCCCCCATTTCGGCCCCGACGCCGGAACCACGGCGCTGCGGCTCCGCGACGGCGCCGAGCTGTGCGTGCGGGCGATCCGGACATCCGACCGCGAAGCGCTCGCCGCCGGCTTCGCGGCGATGTCCGACGACTCGCGCTACCAGCGCTTCCTGACGCCGATCCACGAGCTCTCCGATCGACAGCTCGACTACCTCACCGACCTCGACCACGACTCGCACGAGGCGCTGATCGCCTTCGATCCGCAGACCGGTCGCTTCGCGGGGGTGGCGCGATTCGTCCGCCTCGCCGATCCGACCGCGGCGGAGGCGGCGGTCACGGTTCACGACGACTGGCAGGGGAGGGGCGTCGGCACCGCCCTCTGCAACATGCTCTCCGACCGCGCCCGTGAGGTCGGGGTCGAGCGCTTCACAGCGGTCCTGCTCGCCTCGAATCGCGGCATGCTCGACGTCCTCTCCTCGCTCGGTCCCGCGCACGTGATCTCGCAGGAGGGGTCGACGATCGAAGTCGAGGTCGACCTCCCCGAGAACGGGATCGGCGACCACATGCGGGGCGTGCTCCGGGTGATGGCCGGTGGCGCGGTCGAGCTCGCGACCCCGCCGTGGGGGCTGCGAGCGCAGCCGCGCCGGCGCTAGCCGACGGCCACCCGGGCACGGACGAACTCCCCGATCGCGGCGGCCACCGCCTCGGGGCGGTCGAGGGGTGAGAACGCTCGCGCCGATTCGACCGCCACCAGGCGCGAGTCGGGGAGCATCGCGTTCATCCGCTCGGCGTCGGAGAGCCGGAAGAAGGGGTCGTTCTCGCCCCAGACCAGCAGCGCCGGACGGCCGAACCCGCGAAGCCGCTGGGCCGCCTCGAGCGTCTGGACCTTGCTCGCTCCCGACATCAGCTTGCGGGCGTCGCGAGCGATCCGAGTGTCGGAGAGCAGCGGCCCGACCCACGAATCGACGAGCGCAGGGTCCATCGGCTGCTCGACGAGGAGGCCGTAGAGCAGGCGGCGCAACCGCTTCGAGCGCAGCGTCGATCGGATCGCGCCCATGCCCCCGGGCGCCCGCGCGAGCGGAGGGAGCACGCTGAAGGGGAACGGCGGGAAGCGCTCGAACATGTCGCAGTTCGTCAGCACGAGGCTCTCGATCCGCGCCTCGTGGCGAGTCGCGAGGATCTGGGAGATCGCGCCGCCCGAGTCGTTCCCGACGACGGTCGCCTCATCGACGCCGATCTCGTCCATGAACGCGACGATCAGCTCGGCGACGCCCGGGGGCGAGAGGTCGGCGTCGGGGTTCATAGGCAGGCGATGGGATCCGAGCGGCCAGTCGGCGACGATGCAGCGCGTCGAGCCCGCGAGCTCGGCGGCGACGCCGTCCCAGAGGCGTCCGTCGGCCAGGAACCCGTGGACGAAGAGGATCGGTGGGCCCGAGCCACCGCTGTCGCGGTAGCGCACCGGCCCGGACGTGAGCTCGGCGGTTCGTGACTCGAAGTGGTTCGTGCTCTCGGCGTCGGCTCTGGTGGTCATCATCCCTCCGGTCGAACGGTGGAGCCCAGCGGGCATCCGTGGCGCGGTACAGTTACATACATACAGCATGAATGTAAATGGGTGAAGACGAAACCGGGGATCCGGCGGGTGCCCGCGGGCGGCGGAGCCAGGCGGACCGCCGGCGCGAGACGCGCGCGAAGTTGATCGCCGCGGCGACGCGCCTGTTCGGCGAGCACGGCTACGCCGCGGTATCGACGACAGCGGTCGCCGACGCCGCCGGGGTCACGCGCGGCGCCCTCTACCACCACTTCGCCGACAAGGGGGAGTTGTTCGCCGACGTCTACGAGACGCTCGAGCGCGACCTGCTGACGCGCGCCGGGAAGATGCTCGAGGAGCGCTCGGGGGACGGCGTCGCCGACGCGCTGCTGGCCACGGTGGAGATGCTGCTCGACGCCTGCCTCGAGCCGGCGACGGTCCAAATCCTGCTCCGCGACGCCCCGGCGGTGCTGGGGTGGGCGCGGTGGCGTGAGATCGGGATGCGCTACGGCCTCGGCCTGATCGAGGCCTCGCTTAACGCGGGGATCGAGGCGGGCGAGCTGCGGCGGGCGCCCGTGCGGCCCACCGCCCACGCGATGCTCGGGGCCTTCGACGAGCTCGCCCTCTGGGTCGCGAACTCCGATGATCCATCGGGCGCCCGCGACGAGGCGAGCGAGACGATGCGGCTGCTGATCGACGACCTCCGGCGCGCCCCGGAGGATGCGTCTGGGGCGGCTTAGAATAGGTAGGCGTGAAGACCGAGATCCATCCCGAGTACGTGCGCTCACACGTTGTCTGCTCGTGCGGCAACGAGTTCGAGACCCGCTCGACCAAGCCCGAGATCCGCGTCGAGATCTGCTCCGCCTGCCACCCGTTCTACACCGGCAAGCAGAAGCTGGTCGACACCGGCGGCCGAGTAGAGCGCTTCCGCCGCCGCGCCGCCCGTTCGGCGAAGTAGCTCGCGGGCGGGCGGCCGCTCCGCCTCGCGAGTTATCGCCGAATACGTCAAACCGGTACTTCGCGCATCGCGGGGCCGATCCGGGCTCTGGGTAGCCGCGGGTAGCCTGGGGTGGCGATGATCGAGGCTTTGGTCAATCAGATCGAGGGGCGTTACGCCGAGCTCGAGCGGCTGATGAGCGATCCCGAGGTGATCTCGGATCGTGAGCGCTATGCCGAGGTCGGGCGGGCGTACCGCGAGCTCTCGGAGGGCGCTCGGCTGGCGTCCGAATGGCGGTCGCTGAGCGACGACATCGAGGGCGCCCGCGAGCTGCTCGCCGAGGACGGTGAGGACGCGGAGATGCGAAAGATCGTCACCGACGGGCCCGAGCGCCTGGCGACGATCGAGGAGGAGCTCCGCCTCGCGATGGTCGAGCGTGACCCCAACGACGACAAGAACGTGATCATCGAGATCCGCGCCGGGGCGGGGGGCGACGAGGCCGCCCTGTTCGCGGGCGACCTCTACAAGATGCTGACCCGCTACGCCGACGAGCGGGGCTTCAGCTCGGCGCCGCTCGCGGCATCCGAGGCGGAGGTCGGTGGCTTTCGCGAGGTCACCTTCGAGATCAAGGGCGGGGGTGCCTACTCCGTGTTCAAGTTCGAGGGCGGCACGCACCGCGTCCAGCGCGTCCCGAAGACGGAGTCGCAGGGACGCATCCACACGTCGACCGCCACCGTCGCGGTCCTGCCGGAGGCCGAGGAGGTCGACGTCGAGATCGACCCCAACGACCTCCAGATCGACGTCTATCGCTCGTCGGGCCCCGGCGGGCAGTCGGTCAACACGACCGACTCCGCCGTCCGGATAACGCACCGCCCGAGCGGGATCGTCGTCTCGATGCAGGACGAGAAGTCCCAGCTCCAGAACCGCGACAAGGCGATGCGCGTGCTCCGCGCCCGTCTCTATGAGCGCAAGGTCGCCGAGCAGCAGGCCGAGATCGCTGCCGAGCGCCGCTCGCAGGTCGGCTCGGGCGAGCGCTCGGAGAAGGTGCGGACCTACAACTTCCCCCAGGGTCGGGTCACCGATCACCGGATCAAGCACACCTCGCACGACCTCGAGGGAGTGCTCGCGGGGGCGCTGCGCGAGTTCACGGACGCGCTCTCGGCCGAGGAGCGCCGCGGGCGCCTGGCCGCCCAGGCCGAGCCGGCCGAGGCCTGAGCGCCGGACCTTGGCGGGGGCGCGGATCGGAGAGGCGATCGGCGGCGCGGTCGACGCGCTCGCTGCCGCGGGCGTCGACGATCCGAGGCTCGATGCCGAGCTGATGCTGAGCGCGATCGTCGGCCTGCCTCGCGCCGAGCTCGCGATCAGCCGCGAGCGCGAGCTCGAGCCGAGTCAGTCGCGCAGGTTCGCCGACGACGTCCGCCGCCGCCTGCGCCGTGAGCCGGTCGCCTACATCGTCGGCGGCCGCGGCTTTCGCAACCTCTGGCTCGAGGTCGACCGGCGAGTGCTGATACCGAGGCCCGAGACCGAACTCCTCGTCGAGCTCGCGCTCGAGCTCTCGCCCTCGACGGTCCTGGACGTCGGCACGGGCTCGGGCGCGATCGCGCTCGCCGTCGCCGACGAGTTGCCCGGCGCTCGCGTGAGCGCCTACGACACGAGCCCGGACGCGATCGACGTGGCGCGCCGCAACGCGACGCGGCTCGGGCTCGCCGACCAGGTCGAGCTCGGCGTGACGCCGCCCGTCGGCGAGCGCTTCGACCTGTTGCTTGCGAACCTCCCCTACATCGACACCGCCGACCTGCGAGACCTCGCGCCCGAGATCACCGACCACGAGCCGCGGGCGGCCCTCGACGGCGGACCGGGCGGGCTCGGCCCGATCGAGGCGCTGCTCGGAGAGCTCTCGCTGGCGACGTTCACCGCCGAGGCGATCGGGCTCGAGGTCGGCGACGGCCAGGCGCGGGCGGTCGCCGGGCTGCTTCGTCGAGCGGGGTATGAGCGCACCGAGATCCGCCACGACCTGGCCCGGATCGAGCGCGTCGTCGCGGGGTGGCGCGTGTGACGGCGCGACGGGTATCGGCGCTGACGGAGCCCGCGATCGCGAAGGCCGCGCTCGAGCGCGTGATCGGGGGCGGCGGCGTCGTCGTGTTCCCCGCTGATGGCACCTACGGCCTCGCCTGCGATCCGCTCGACCGGGCAGCCGTCGAGCGGATCCACGCGCTCAAGGGCCGCGACGACGGCAAGCCCTCGGCCGTCCTCTACTTCGCGCCGCTCGTCATGCGCGAGTTGCTCGGTGGGCTCGGGCCCGCGAGCTCGGCCGTCGTCGGCGCGCTGCTGCCCGGCCCCTTCACCCTCGTCCTCGCCAACCCCGAGCACCGCTATCCGCTCGCCTGCCGCGCGACTCCGGACCGGCTCGGGGTGCGCCTCATCGGAGGCCCCCTGGCGGGCGCCCGTACCCCCATCTTCCAGACGTCGGCGAACCTCAGCGGGATGCCCTCGCCGGACTCGGTCGAGGGTCTCGACGACGCGCTCGCCGCCGGTGTCGATCTCGTCATCGACGGCGGTCGGCTGCCGGGCGCGGCGTCGACGGTGATCGACATCGCAAACGTCGATGCGGACGGGGAATGGAGCCTCTTGCGCGAGGGCGCGGTGCCCGCCGCCGAGGTCGAGCGACGGATCGCGAGAGTGCTGCGACCGGACGGATCGCCACGCGCCTGATTTCCGCCTCTCCGATGGTCTAGTGTGGACAACGGAAAGCATTCATGCGGATAGACGGCAAGCTCCCTGAATACGACGCGACCTCGATCCACGAGGTTGTCGTCGATGCCGAGCCCGCCCGCGTCTGGCTTCTGATCCTCGAGACGGACCTCGCCCTCGCCGCCCACCGCAGCCGAGCCGTCCACGCGCTGCTCGCGATGCGTGCGGCGCCGAGCAGGCTCGCGCGCCGGCTACGCCACCAGAGCGCGCCCGAGGTCGACTCGCTCAAGCTCTCCTCGCTACCCGAGCTCGGGGAGTGGGTGGTGCTCGACGAGGACTTCGGCCATGAGATCGTCTTCGGCGGCATCGGACGCGTCCGCGCTCGCGAGGTCGAGTGGCGACTCTCGGAGTCCCACACCTGGGACGGGTTCTCGAGCTCGGGCTGGACGAAGGTGGCGGCGAGCCTCGCGATTCGCACCGACGAGGACGGACGGACGCTGCTGAGCTACGAGATCCGCGCCCATGCGCTCGACTCCGACTCTCGCCGCAAGCTCGCGGTCTACTGGCGCTTCGCGCGCCCCTTCCTCGCGATCGTCCAGCGCGGGCTGCTGAACTACGTGCGCCAGGAGTCCGAGGGTGCCTACGTCCACGAGATGACCCCGCCGCCGAGCCGCTACGGCGGCCGCGCGCGAGCCGGGCGCCATTAGGCCACGGACGGCCACCGCATGCGGATCGCGATCGGCTCCGATCACGCGGGCTTCGAGCTCAAGTCGCATCTGATCCGGTTCCTGACCGAGGCGGGCCACGAGGTCGCCGATCACGGCACCGACTCGACCGAGTCCGTCGACTACCCGCCGATCTGCGCCGCCGTGGCGGCGGCGGTCGTCGCGGGCGAGGCCGACCGGGGGATCGTCATGGGCGGCTCCGGCCAGGGCGAGCAGCTGGCCGCCAACAAGGTCCGCGGCGCGAGGGCTGCACTCTGCAACGACCTCTACACCGCACGCTACGCCCGTCTCCACAACGACGCGACCGTGCTCTCGATAGGCGCGCGCGTCGTCGGGACCGGCCTCGCCGAGGCGATCGTCGAGACCTTTCTCGCGACCGAGTTCGAGGGCGGCCGCCACGCCCGCCGCGTCGAGCAGTTGGCGGCGATCGAGAGAGGCGAATTGCCCTAGCCGGCCGCCGAGGGGCGTAACGTGTCCCCTGAATCCGAGACGTCCTGACCGTCCCCGAAAGGCCGACGATGCCCGAGCTCCCAGACGACTTCCAGACCGCGCCGCTGGCCGAGGTCGACCCCGAGATCGCCGCGGTGCTCGCAGGCGAGCTCGAGCGACAGCAGCGGACGCTCGAGATGATCGCCTCGGAGAACTTCGTCCCGCAGGCGGTTCTCGACGCCGCCGGCTCCGTGCTCACCAACAAGTACGCCGAGGGCTATCCGGGGCGTCGCTACTACGGCGGCTGCGAGCAGGTCGACATCGCCGAGAATCTCGCGCGCGACCGCGCCAAGGCGCTGTTCGGCGCCGAGCACGCGAACGTCCAGCCGCACGCGGGCGCGCAGGCCAACAACGCGGTCTACATGGCGCTGCTCGACCCGGGCGACAAGATCATGGGGCTCGCGCTCGACCATGGCGGCCACCTCAGCCACGGGATGAAGCTGAACGTCTCGGGGCGTCTCTACGAGCCGATTCCCTACCACGTGCGCAGCTCGGATTACCTCGTCGACATGGACGAGGTCGCCCGCCTCGCCGAGACGGAGCGCCCGAAGCTGATCATCGCCGGCTGGTCGGCCTATCCGCGTCAGCTCGACTTCGCGCGATTCCGCGAGATCGCGAACTCGGTCGGGGCGCTGCTGATGGTCGACATGGCCCACTTCGCCGGGCTGGTCGCCGCCGGCGAGCACCCGAACCCGGTCGAGCACGCCGACGTCGTCACGACGACGATCCACAAGACGCTCTGCGGACCGCGTTCGGGAATGATCCTGTGCCGCGAGGAGCACGCGAAGGCGATCGACCGCGCGATCTTTCCGGGGCAGCAGGGCGGCCCGCTGATGCACGCGATCGCCGCCAAGGCGGTCGCGCTCGGCATCGCATCGTCCGAGCCGTTCCGTGAGCGCCAGCGAAGGACGATCGCGAACGCGCGGGCGCTGGCCGAGTCGCTGATCGCCAACGGGGTCGACGTCCTGACGGGCGGCACCGACGTCCATCTCGCGCTCGTCGACCTGCGCTCGGGCGAACTCGGCGGCAAGGGCGCCGAGGAGCGCCTCGAGCAGATCGGCATCACGGTCAACCGAAACGCGATCCCGTTCGACGAGCGACCCCCACTCGATCCGTCCGGACTGCGGATCGGCACCCCGGCGCTCACGACCCGCGGGATGGGGCCCGAGGAGATGACCGAGATCGGCCGGATCATCGCGGCGGCGCTCGGCGAGGACTTCGATTCGACCACGGACTCGCTCCGCGAGCGCTCCGAGGCACTCATGGACCGCTTCCCGCTCTATCCGCAGCTCGCGCCGGCGGCGGTCTAGGCGGACGACCCAGGGGGACGGGTCGGAGGTGCGCGTCTGGGTCGACCTGACCGCGGCGGCGCATCCGCTCGTCTTGCGGCCGATCATCGAGCGCCTGCGCGCGGACGGTCACGAGGTCGAGCTGACCACTCGCGACTACGGCCAGACGACCGGGATCCTCGACCGGCTGGGACTCGGCTACACCGTCGTCGGCGCCCACGGCGGCGGATCGACCCTCGGTAAGGCCCGTGCCCTCGCCGGTCGCAGTCTCGCGCTCGCGCGCTGGGCGCGGGGGAGAGGGTTCGGGCTCGGACTCGGCCATGGGTCGGTCGACCTCGCCGTCGTCGGCACGACGCTGCGGATACCGACGGCGCAGATGCAGGACTACGAGTTCGCCGGCCTCCAGCGCCAGCTCGCGTTCCGCGCGGCCCGGCGGGTCCTCGTCCCGGACGCGATCGGGGTCGAGGCGATGCGCCGGGCGGGTGCATCGGAGAACAAGCTCTTCCGCTATCCGGGGCTCAAGGAGGACTACTACCTCGCGGACTTCGAGCTCGACCCCGCCGTGATCGCCGAGCTCGGCCTCGACGCGGTCGGCGTCGCCGCCGACCGCTCCGACGATCGCGTCCTCGTCGTCGTCCGCCCGCCTCCCGAGACGTCGGCCTATCACGCCGACAATCCGCTGTACGAGCGCGTGATCGACCGGATCGTGGCGACGCCGGAGGCGATCGGCGTCGTGATCGCGCGGACCGAACGCCAGCGGGCGGCGGCAGCCGCGCGGGGTGAGAGCTCGCTCGTCGTCCCCGAGCACGCGGTCGACGCCCAGAGTCTGATCGCGCTCTCCGACCTCGTCGTCTCGGCCGGAGGGACGATGAATCGCGAGGCGGTCGCGCTCGGTACACCGGTGCGGACGATCTTCACGGGCCGGATGGGCGCGGTCGACGAGGCGCTGATCGCCGCCGGCGACCTGCTGCCGCTCGACGACCCGGACGGCTTCGAGCTCCGCAAGCGCGACGCGCTCAGCGGTCCCCGCAACCCACGCGACGCGGCGCCGCTCGCCGCCGCGGTCCTCTCGGCGGCAAAGCTGTGAAACGGTGTTAGCCGACGGCCGCCCCGATCAGATCTTCGCGGCGTTCGGGTTCGCCCTCGCCGCGCTGATCGCGCTCGTGCTCGTACCGCTGTCGGCGAAGCTCGCCTGGCGGATCGGCGCGATCGACTATCCGCGTGAGCGCAGCCTGCACATCGACGCGACTCCACGACTCGGGGGGCTCGCGATGCTCGGCGGGGCACTGGTCGCCGGGTTCCTGTTCCTGCCGCCCGGCCAGCAGACGACCTCGCTCGCGGTCGGAGCCGTGGTGATCGCGCTCGTCGGTGCCGCCGACGACGTCTTCGAGCTCCCGGCGTTGCTCAAGCTCGCGGGGCAGATCGTCGCCGCGGCGATCCCGACGTTCAACGGCGTCAACGTCGGCGCCTTCACCCTGCCGTTCGTCGGCGGGGTCGACCTGACCGCCACCCTTTTCGAGCTGCCGCTCGTCGGCGAGGTCCACTCGGGCCATCTGCTGACGATCCTCGGGATCGTCGCGGTGATCAACGTGATCAACCTGATCGACGGCATCGACGGCCTGGCCGCCGGCGTCACGGTGATCTCGGCCGGGTCGCTGGCGATCATCGCGCTGTCGCTCAACCGCCCGGGTGCCGGGGTCCTGGCCGCGATCACCGCCGGGGCCGCGTTCGGCTTCCTTCGCTACGGCTTCCCCCCGGCGTCGAGCTTCATGGGGGATTCGGGCTCGAACCTGCTCGGCTTCCTGCTCGGCGCGATCGCGGTCCAGGGCGCGCTGAAGACGAACGCGGTCATCGCCCTGTTCTTCCCGCTGATCATCCTCGCCGTACCGATCCTCGACACGAGCTTCGTGATCGCGAAGCGGATCAAGCAGCGCCGGCCGATCCACGTCGCCGACCGCTCGCACTTCCATCACCGGATGGCCGATATCGGCTTCTCCCAGCGCGGCACGTTGCTCTACCTCTACGGGTGGGCGGGAGCGATGGCGGGCCTCGCCCTCGCGTTGCGCTTCGTCCCCTACTCGGACGATCAGGGCAACTTCGACCCGTTCTGGACCGGGGTGATGGTCGCCTTCCTGCTGTTCGCGCTGGCGGCGAGCTTCTACCTCGTGGTGACGCTCGAGATCCTCAAACTGCGGCTGTTCCGGCGCCGTCAGGTCGCTCAGGCCGTCGACGGTGCGCCCCCGGATCAGGAGGTCATCGACGCCGCGGTCGAGCGCGAGCTCGAGACGGGTGAGTTCAAGGTCGTCGACCAGGCGACCGGCGGCCTCGCGACGCTCGATCAGGAGACGGGGGAGTTCCGCGCCGTACGACCGGACTCCGACTGAGCCTACGACCGGTCCGTCGGCCGCGAATCTATATAGTCGGCGCCGCCGCACTCGCCCCCGCGCTGAGCATTTCCGGGGTTCCGAGGCGGCCAAACGTCTCTAAAGGGCCCCCAAGAGTTTCAATTGCCAACTCCCAACTTCAGCGACGGCGGCGAGCGCTACCTCCCGCAGCCGCATGAGTGCAACTTCCGCGGCCGCATCCACGTGGCTTCCGAAGCCGGGCTGCTCGGCGGCCGGGTCGGCACTCGCGTAGGTACCCGTGCCCGCTGTGCGGTGGCCCCACGAGCTGAAGCTCACGAATCTCGCCGCCGGTCATTCGATTGTCAACGTTCGCGATAGACCCTTCTGAGCAGACCGCCGTCGGCGGCGCGCGGCGAGCCCTCGGGTTCGCCGATCTCTTCGTGCTCGCGCTCGCGCTGCCGGTGTTCCTGCTCGCCTCGCTGCCGATGCTCGGCTACGTGGCGATCGCCGGCGCCTGGCTCATCCAGCGCGGCGCGCACTGGTATGCCGAAGGCCGCGCCAAGCGCCTGTTGGCCGCCGGAGAGCGGCGCTCGGCGATGGCCACGGTCGGGGTCACGACCCTGGGCCGCGTCTGGTTCCTGGCGCTCGTCGTTCTTCTCACCGGACTCGCCGATCGCGAGGCCGGTCTCGCTGCCGCCGTCACCGGCGTCGCGCTGTTCACGTTGTTCATAGCCGGACAGGGCGTGGCCCACATCCGCGAGGAAGGGGTCGGCCGGTGAGCACGAAGATGAAGGTCCTGGTCGGCGTCGGCCTCTACCTGGGGATTGTCATCATCCTCGCGCTCGTCTTCGGCAGCGACGGCGCCAACGACGAGTTCCAGCCGCAGAACGAGTTCCTGCTCGAGCCGTGGATCCCGATCGAGATCGCGGGCATCGACCTGTCGATCACCAAGGCCGTCATGTACCTGGCGCTCGCGAGCCTCGTGACGATCGGCGTCATGACCTACCTCGCAAACCGCATGCAGGCCAAGCCCAACAAGGTCCAGATGGCCGTCGAGGTCGCCTATGACGTCACCCGCAACAACATCTCGCGCGGCAACATCGAGGACGACAAGCTGGCGCTGAAGTGGTTCCCGTTCCTCGCCGCGCTGTTCTTCTTCATCCTGTTCTCGAACCTGCTCGGCTACATCCCGCTGCCGACAAGCACCGCACATCCGATCAACGTCTTCGGGCTCGAGATCCCGTCGTTCGCGATCTACGCGGCGACCGCGAACCTCTCCGTGCCGCTCGTCCTGACGCTCGTCGTCTGGATCGCCTACCACGTCGAAGGGATCCGGGCCAAGGGCGTGGTTCCCTACTTCGCGAGCTGGCTGCCCCCTGGCCTCGAGAGCATGAACCCGTTCGGCAAGGCTGCCATCTTCCTGATCGAGGTCATCTCGCACTTCGTGCGCCTGATCTCGCTGTCGGTGCGACTGTTCGCGAACATCCTCGCGGGGCACCTCCTCATCCTCTTCATGGGCGGCGGGTTGGCAGTTCTGCTCGGCCTGTCGGCTCTCGGCGCGATCACGCTGCCGATGGCCTTCGCCTTCTTCGTCTTCGAGGTCGTGCTTGTCGCGGCCCTGCAGGCATTCATCTTCTCCACCCTGACCGCCATCTACATCGGCTCAGCAACAGCCGAGGGACACTGAGCAAAGGAGCACTCGAAAGCAATGGTTGACCTTCTTCTCCCCATCGCCCAGGTAAGCGGCGACGTCGAGGTCGCGGGCAAGTCGATTGCCCTGGGCATCGGCGCCGGCCTCGGCTCGATCGGCGCCGGCATCGGCATCGGCATCATCTTCGGTAAGGAGATCGAGTCGGTCGCCCGCCAGCCCGAGATGCGCGACGAGCTGCAGTCGATCCGCTGGCTCGGCTTCGCGCTGACCGAGGCGGTCGCCTTCTACACGTTCATCTTCGGCCTGATCGCGTTCTTCCTCTAGGCCTCGCCGGTGTTTGCCCGATCCACAGCGACCCGCAGGCTCGGGGGCACCCTCGGCCTGACGATGCTTGCGCTCGGCCTGTTCGAGGCGCCCGCGCTGGCCGCGGAGTCGAGTAGCGGCAGCTTCCTGGTCTCGCCCTCCCTGGGATTGATGATCTGGACGCTGATCGCGTTCGGCCTGACGATGTACGTGCTCAAGAAGCTCGCGCTGCCGCGGATCTCGGAGGCTCTCGAGAAGCGCGCGAACGCGGTCAAGGAGAACATCGACGCCGCCGAGCGTGAGCGCAAGGAGGCCGAGGACCTGCTCAGCGAGTACCGAGAGCGTCTCAAGGAGGCCCGCGAGCAGGCGGACGATATCGTCGCCCGTTCGCGCAAGGCCGCCGAGGCCGCGGTCGAGCAGGCGACGGCCGAGGGCCGTGCCGAGCGCGAGAAGCTCGTCACCGCCGCGCGCCGCGACATCGAGATCGAGACCCGGCGCTCGCTCGAGACGATCCGGCGCGAGGTCGCCGATCTGACCGTGCTCGCGACGGAGAAGGTCACGCGCAAGTCGCTCGACGACGACGACCACCGCCGGCTCGTCGAGGAGGCTCTCTCCGAGGTCGACTTCTCGGCGCTGGCCGCCGATTCGGGCTCGCGGAGCTCGGGCAGCGAGTAGGGGCGCATGGACCGGATCGCACGCGCCTACGCGGACGCCCTGTTCGCGGTAGCCAAGGAGAAGGGCATCCTCGACGAGGTGCGCGAGCAACTCGCGCAGTTCGTCGACGCCCTCGAGGAGAACCGCGATCTGCGGGTCTTCCTGTTCTCGCCGTACTTCTCCTCGCAGGAGAAGCGCGACGGGATCGCGCGAGTGATCGACGGCGCGAGCGAGGAGTTCGACAACTTCCTCTCGCTGCTCGCCGAGAAGCACCGGCTCCCGGTCCTGTTTCGGATCCGGACGCACTTCGAAGAGCTCTGGGCCGAGGAGAACAAGCGCCTCGGCGTCACGCTGACCAGCGCGATCGAGCTCGACGAGAAGATCGTCAAGGGCGTCGGCGAGGAGATCGAGCGCCAGACCGACCGCAAGATCGACCTGCAGACGAACGTCGACGAGGGGATCCTCGGCGGCCTGGTGCTGCGGGTCGGGAACATGGTCCTCGATGCGAGCCTGCGCTCGCGCCTCGAGCGGCTTCGCACCGAGATCGCGAGGGGCTGACCGCACCGGACCCGGCGCCGCAGCCCTCGCACCAGCACGACTGAGACTTCAGGACTTCTACACACCAAGCTGAGGACGGAAGAGGAGCGCACCAGATGGAGATTCGCCCAGACGAGATCGCAAGCATCCTTCGCGAGCGCATCGAGGGGCTCGATGACGACACCTCGGATCTGTCCGAGGTCGGCACCGTGCTCAGCATCGGGGACGGCATCGCCCGAGTGCACGGCCTCGACAACTGCATGTCGCTCGAGATGCTGGAGTTCCCACACGGGGTCACGGGCCTCGCGCTCAACCTCGAGGCCGACAACGTCGGCGCCGTGCTGTTCGGCTCCTGGGACAAGATCGTCGAGGGCGACACGGTCAAGCGGACGAACCAGCTGCTCGAGATCCCGGTCGGCCGTGAGCTGCTCGGCCGGATGGTCGACCCGCTCGGTCGACCGCTCGACGACAAGGGCGACATCAATACCTCCGAGACCCGCCCGGCCGAGTTCAAGGCTCCGGGCGTCGTCCAGCGCCAAGAGGTCAACCGTCCCGTCCAGACCGGCCTCAAGGCCGTCGACGGCATGATCCCGGTCGGTCGCGGCCAGCGCGAGCTGATCATCGGCGACCGCCAGACCGGCAAGACCGCGGTCGGCCTCGACACGATCCTCAACTCGGCCGACAAGGACCTGATCTGCATCTACGTCGCGATCGGGCAGCGGATGTCGACGGTCGTCCAGGTTCAGAAGACGCTCGAGGACGCGGGCGTCATGGACAACACGATCATCGTCGCCGCCCCCGCCGACGAGGCCGCGCCGATCAAGTACATCGCGCCCTACGCGGGCACCGCGATGGGCGAGTACTTCCTCTACAACGGCGAGGACGCGCTGTGCGTCTACGACGACCTCACCAAGCACGCCTACGCGTATCGCCAGATGTCGCTCCTACTGCGCCGCCCGCCGGGCCGCGAGGCCTATCCCGGCGACGTCTTCTACCTGCACTCGCGGCTGCTCGAGCGCTCCGTCCAGCTCAATGATGAGCTCGGCGGCGGGTCACTGACGGCGCTGCCGATCATCGAGACGCAGGCCAACGACGTCTCGGCGTTCATCCCGACGAACGTCATCTCGATCACCGACGGCCAGATCTTCCTCGAGTCCGATCTGTTCAACTCGGGCACGCGCCCGGCGATCAACGTCGGCATCTCGGTCTCGCGGGTCGGCGGTAACGCGCAGACGAAGGCGATGAAGAAGGTCGCGGGCAAGCTGCGGCTCGAGCTCTCGCAGTTCCGCGACCTCGAGGCGTTCGCGCAGTTCGGCTCCGACCTCGACCCCGACACGCAGCGCCAGCTCAACCGCGGTTCGCGGCTGACGGAGATGCTCAACCAGAACGAGCGCGCTCCCTTGTCGGTCGCCGAGCAGGTCGCCTCGATCTATTCGGGCACCGGCGGCTACCTCGATCGGATCAAGACCGACCGCGTCCAGGAGTTCCTGACCCAGCTGCTCGAGCGTCTGCACTCCGAGGAGAAGGACCTGATGGGCCGGATCGACGAGGGCCAGCTCTCCGACGAGGACGAGGAGGCGCTCGGCAAGGCGATCACCGAGATGGTCGACGACTTCGGTCCCGACTTCGACGAGGAGGGCCAGCCGCTCGAGGAGGGCGAGTCCGACCGCGTCAAGGACGAGTCCGAGCGCGAGAAGCCCGGCCGCACGGAGGAGATGGCCGAGGAGGAAGCCGAAGCCGAGAAGGAGGCCGAGGAGGGCGAGCGCACCGCCCGCGAGGCCGAGCGCGAGGCCGGCCAGGACTCCGGATCCGACTCCGACGACTCGGACGACAAGGAGACCGCGAACGCCTAGCGCGGCGGATCCGCACCTCCCATGGCCACTCAGCAGGAAGTCAAGAACCGAATCTCTTCGGTCAAGAACATCCACAAGATCACGCGTGCGATGGAGATGGTCGCCGCGGCCCGGTTGCGTCGCGCGGAGCGACGGATCGAACAGATGCGCCCCTACGCGCAGGCGATCCGCAAGATGACCCAGCGTGTGGCCGAGGCGACCAACCACGTCCCCGACATCACGCTGCTCGAGGAGCGCGAGGTCTCGAACATCGGGATCCTGCTGATCACGGGTGACCGCGGTCTCGCGGGCTCGTTCAACTCGCAGATCGTGCGCGAGGGCATGCGCCTCAAGCGCGAGCTCGGCGATGAGCACGGTGCCGGCATCAAGTTCTCGGCCGTCGGCCGCCGCGGCGTCTCGACGCTGGGCTTCCGCGGCGAGGAGCTGACCGGCGAGTACACCGGGTTCACGGATCGCCCGGCCTACCTCGACGCGCGACGCGTCTCGCGCGATCTCGTGACCGCCTACAACGACGGTGAGATCGATCGCGTCGAGCTCGTCTACAACCGCTACGTCTCCCCGTTGACGCAGTACGTGCGCCGCCACACCCTGCTGCCGCTCTCACAGGCGGAGGTCTACGGCGAGGGCATCCCCGACGAGGAGGAGCCCGAGGACTCCGAGCTCGAGGAGGCCCACATGAAGGCCGCCTGGGACTACGAGCCCGACGCCGAGACGCTGCTCCCGATGCTCTTCGAGGAGTACGTCGACCTCTCGATCTACCGTGCGATGCTCGAGTCGGCGGCCTCCGAGCACGGCGCTCGCATGACCGCGATGCGCAGCGCATCGGAGAACGCGCAGGACATGATCGGCGACCTCACGCTCGAGTCGAACCGCGTCCGCCAGGCGGAGATCACCCAGGAGATCCTCGAGGTCGTCTCCGGTGCCGAGGCGCTCGGATAACCCTTTGCAAAGCTTGAACATCGACCGGCCCGCCCGGGCGACGTAAGGAGAAACGGATGGCAGAAGACAACGGCAGCGAGAGCAACGAGTCCGGCGCGAGCGCCGAGGCGAACGGCTCCTCGAACGGCTCGGATCGCAACGTCGGACGCGTCGAGCAGGTGACCGGCGTCGTCGTCGACGTCGTCTTTTCCGACAAGCTCCCCGAGATCTACTCGGCGCTCGCAGTCCAGGTCGACCAGGGCGGCGAGAGCGGTGAGATCGAGCTCGTGCTCGAGGTCCAGCAGCACCTCGGCGACGACCGCGTGCGCGCTGTCGCGATGGACTCGACCGACGGCCTGCGCCGCGGCGACGAGGTGGTCGACCGTGGCGAGCCGATCACGGTCCCCGTCGGCGAGGCGACTCTCGGCCGGATCTTCAACCTGCTCGGCGACGCGATCGACGAGGGTGAAGAGGTCAAGACCGAAGAGCGCTGGCCGATCCACCGCGCCGCTCCCTCGGTCGAGGACCTGACCCCGACCCAGGAGATCCTCGAGACCGGGATCAAGGTCGTCGACCTCCTCGCCCCGTACGCGAAGGGCGGCAAGGTCGGCCTGTTCGGCGGCGCCGGCGTCGGCAAGACGGTCCTGATCCAGGAGCTGATCCGCAACATCGCCGAGGAGCACGAGGGTCTGTCGGCCTTCTGCGGCGTCGGTGAGCGCTCGCGCGAGGGCAACGACCTCTGGAACGAGATGAAGGAGTCGGGCGTCCTCGAGAAGACGATGCTCGTCTTCGGCCAGATGAACGAGCCGCCCGGGGCGCGTCTGCGCGTCGCGCTCGCCGGCCTGACGATGGCGGAGTACTTCCGTGAGTCGGGCGGCCAGGACGTGCTGCTGTTCATCGACAACATCTTCCGCTTCGTCCAGGCGGGCTCCGAGGTCTCGGCGCTGCTCGGGCGCATGCCCTCGGCGGTCGGCTACCAGCCGACGCTCGAGACCGAGATGGGCCAGCTCCAGGAGCGGATCACCTCGACGAAGCAGGGTTCGGTGACCTCGATCCAGGCGGTCTACGTCCCGGCCGACGACTTCACCGACCCGGCTCCGGCGTCGGTGTTCGCCCACCTCAACGCCACCACGGCGCTGTCGCGGTCGATCTCGGAGAAGGGGATCTACCCGGCGGTCGACCCGCTCGACTCGAGCTCGACGATCCTCAAGCCCGATGTCCTCGGCGAGGAGCACTACAAGACCGCGACCGAGGTCCAGGAGAACCTGCAGCGCTACAAGGAGCTGCAGGACATCATCGCGATCCTCGGGATCGACGAGCTCTCCGACGAGGACCGCCAGGCGGTCAACCGCGCCCGCAAGATCGAGCGCTTCCTCTCGCAGCCGTTCTTCGTCGCCGAGGCCTTCACCGGCCGCGACGGCGAGTACGTCAAGGTCGAGGACACGGTCCGCGGCTTCCGCGAGATCCTCGACGGCAAGTACGACGACCTCCCCGAGAGTGCCTTCTACATGAAGGGCTCGATCGACCAGGTCTCCGGCTCGGAGGAGAAGGGCGAGAAGGACGAGGGCGTCGAGCGCGAGAACGAGGAGTCGAAGGAGCGCGAGGAGAACGAGGAGCGCGAGCGCGAGGAGTCGGGCGACTCCTCCGATCGCGAAGAGGCAAACGCCTAGATGGCCGACGAGCACCAGATCAGCGTCGAGGTGCTCTCGCCCGAGGGCGAGATCTTCACCGGCGAGCTGCTCCAGGTCTCGACCCGCACGACGGTCGGCGAGATCGGCATCCGGGCCCGCCACGTTCCGATGGTGGCCCGGCTCGTGCCGGCCGAGCTGCGACTGATCAGCGACGGCGGCGACACGGAGAGCTACGCGCAGGGCGAGGGTTGGCTCGAGGTGTTCGCCAATCACGCCCGAGTGCTCGTCTCCGAGGCCGTGAAGCCCGAGGAGCTCGACACGTCCGATCTCGAGTCGCGGCTCGAGGAGGCCAAGTCGACGATCGACGAGGCCGAAGAGGACTCGGCCGAGCACGAGGCCGCCCAGCGCGAGAAGGCTCGCGCCGAGGCGTTCCTCGAGATCGCCAAGCGCTCGTAGTCTTGGGCGACCGCGAACCCCGCCCGGGTTCGCGTCGACCGCATGGATGAGCGCGCGCTGACAGAACGGCTCCTCGCCTACGACACCTCGAAGAGCGAGGGCATCAAGCTCTGCGCCGGCTTCATCGAGGGCTGGCTCGACGCGCGCGAGATCGAGGTGCGCCACTTCGAGTCACGCGGCCTGCCGGTGCTCTGGGCCGAGATCGGGCCGCCGGACCCGGTCGCCACGGTCATCTTCCACGGCCACGTCGATGTCGTCCCCGGCCGCGAGGAGCAGTTCGTGCCACGGGTCGAGGGCGACCGGCTGATCGGCCGCGGCGCCTATGACATGAAGGGCGGGCTCGCCTGCCTGCTGCTCGCGCTGGCCGATGTCCGCGACGACTCCCGGGTGCGCGTGCGGATGGCGATCGTGCCCGATGAGGAGTCCGAGGACGGCGAGGGTGAGCGGGGCGGGGATTGCCTGATCGCAAACGGTTTCGGCGGCGATTTCGCGATCACCGGTGAGCCGACCGACCTCCAGGTCGGGGTGGCCGCGAAAGGGGTGCTGGCGATGCGCCTGCTCGTCGAGGGGCGGGCCGCGCACGGCGCGACCCCCTGGCTCGGCGAGAACGCGATCCTGCGCGCGATCGACACTTACCGCCGCATTCAGGCGCTACCGTTCGCGTCTCGCAGCTCAAGGCTGTTCGAGCGGCCGTCGATCAACCTGGGCCGCATCCTCGGGGGAGACGCACTGAACAAGGTTCCCGACATCTGCGCGATCGACGTCGACGTTCGCTACCTGCCCGAGCAGGACCCGCAGGAGATCCTCGCCGAGGTCGGCGCGCTGCCGGACTCGCGGATCGTCTCGACCTTCGAGCGCGAGCCCGCCAACGTCGACCCGACCTCGCCCTTCGTGGAGACCCTCTGCAGCGCCGCGTCGGCCTACTCGGAGAATGGCTCGATGCCGGTCGGTCGCGACGGGGCGTCGGACGCCGTCTCGTTCCTGCGCGCCGGAATACCCGCCGTCGAGTTCGGCCCGACGGGAGGGGGACACCACGGCCCCGACGAATGGGTCTCCGTGGAATCCCTCGGCGGCTATCGGCGCGCGCTCGGTGACTTCGTGAGGCGCCTACCCGAGCGCCTCGAGGCGCGAGGCGAGGCGGCGACGGCGTGAGACCGTTCGACTTCGAGGACGACGAGCGCGACGAGGGCGCGCAGCCGGGCGACCCCGGTGCCGCGGAGGGCGGATCCGGGGACGAGGAGGAGTGGCAGCCGGCGACCTGGGCGGGCCGGCGCGGCTCCGAGCCCGAGCCGCAGGCCGCGAGCGACGCGCCCGACGCCGCCGATGAGAGCCCCGAACCGCCCGACGAGTTCGCGTTCTCCGACGACGACGAGGCCGACGACGCCGGGGGCGAAGAGGACGAATTCGGCGACGAGAACGAGTTCGACGCTGCTGGAGACGAGGCGCCCGCCGAGCCGCAGCCGACCGGCGGTAACACGCTCGAGACCGACACCGTCGCCGAGGCCGACCGCGAGCAGGCACGCGAGTCCGCGCTCTCGGGCCTGCGGGCGCGCGCCGCGGAGTCCGCCGCGCGCCGCGGTGGTTCGGGCGCGGGAGCGGCCGCCGGGGTAGGCGCCGCGGCAGCCGCGCGGTCGAAGCCGGCCGCCGGTTCCATGCCGCCCCCGAGCTCGTCACCCGCCGCGCGTATCGGCAAGACCTCGATCGACCCCGCCGCGGCCGAGCAGGCCGGCCCCCCGGGCGGGAAGCCCCCGTCGCGGCGCTCGCTCTGGGCCCGTTTCGCCGCGGCATCAGCGATCTGCATCTTCTCGATGGCGGCCGCGACCGCGATCAGCGTTCTCGTTTTGCTCACGAATGTCGCGGAGGGCCTCGGAGACTCCGGAGAGCTCGCGAACCTGGGTGGGCAGCTTGCCGGCGTAGACGGCGGCGACCCCCAGACAATCCTGATCCTTGGCTCGGACAAGCGCACGAACACACCCGGAGATCCAGGGCGTTCGGACACGACGATCCTGCTCAGGGTCGACCCCGACAAACAAGCGATCTCCTTGCTCTCGATCCCGCGCGACCTCCAGGTCGAGATCCCGGGCTACGAGGACGCGGGCGAAACGAAGTTCAATGAGGCCTACACCCTCGGTGGTCCGGAACTGACGCTGCGCACAGTCAAGAGCGTTACTGGCCTCGAAACGATCAACCACGTCGTGAACATCGATTTCAACGGGTTCGCCGACGCGGTGAACGAGATCGGGTGCGTGTACATCGACGCGGACCGCCGCTACTTCGTCGGCGAGAACGACCCCCGTGACTACTCGGCGGTCAATATCAAGGCCGGTTATCAGCGCATGTGCGGGTTCAACGCCCTCGGTTACGTTCGTTACCGAATCGGCGATGACGACTTGGTCCGTGCCGCTCGACAGCAGGAGTTCCTGCGCGAGGCACGACAGAAGGTTCCGCCTGAGGTCCTGTTCGAGGACCGTGAGGACCTCCTGCAGGTCTTCACGGACTACACGACGTCCGACATCAACTCGGGTGTGACGCTGCTCGAGTTCCTGAAGACGCTGCTGAAGGTCGGAAGCGCCCCGATCAACGAGGTCCACTTCCCGGCGACTCCCGACCCTGAGGACCCGGCGAACCTGGTCGCGACCTCTGAGGCGATCGAGACCGCGGTCGACGAGTTCATGGTCACCGAGGGCACTCCAGGACCGCCTCAGGACCCCGCGATCAACGACGACGGCGACGGGGGTTCGGGCAACGGAGGTAATGGCGGGGGCGGTGGCGGCGACGGCGGCGACTCCAGCGAGCCCGCCGGTCCCCAGCTGATCGACTCAAGCGATTCGGGCCTCGCGAACGCCGACCTGCTCGCGCGCGGGAAGTTCGAGCCGCCGATCTACTACCCGACCCGTCTGCTCCCGGAGTCGTCGATCATCGATGACTCGCGGTGGTTCCCGATCGACGGCCCCTCCGACGAGCTCTACTACGGATACAAGTTCGTCGTCATGATCGAGGACGGAACAACCTTCCCGCGCTATTACGGGGTGTCGGGAACGACGTGGAAGGACGCTCCGATCCTCGAGAACCCGTCCGAGGAGCGTGAGATCGAGGGCCGCGATTACAAGCTCTATTACGACGGCGACCGCCTGCGGATGATCGCCTTCGAGACCGAGGACGCGGCCTACTGGGTCTCGAACACGCTGACGCAGGAGCTGACGAACGACGAGATGATCGCGATCGCCACGGGTCTGCAGGAGCGTTGATGACGAGAGGTGGGGAGCGCGAGCCGATCGGCGTGATCGGGATCGGATGGGTGGGCCTGGTGACCTCGGCCTGCTTCGCCGAGATCGGCCACGACGTGATCGCGATGGACGTCGACGCGGCCAAGGTCGAGCGGCTGTCGAGCGGTGACGTGCCGATCCACGAGCCACGGCTCGGCGACCTGGTGCGCTCGAACTCCGAGCGGATCACGTTCACCACCGACATGGACGAGCTGCTGGGCCGGGCGCGGGTCCTGTTCTGCTGCGTCGACACTCCGCCGACCTACTCCGGCGACGCCGATCTCTCGCGCGTGCGGGCGGTCGTCGCGGCGATCACCGATCCCGAGTCGCACGCGCTGGTGATGAAGAGCACCGTGCCGGCGGGGACGGGGGAGACGATCAAGCGCGACGTGCCCGGGATGGCCTATGTCTCGTGCCCGGAGTTCCTGCGCGAGGGCTCCGCGGTCGACGACTTCCTCAACCCCGACCGCGTCGTGATCGGCGCCGACGAGGGCGACGAGTGGGCGGCCGAGATCATCGCCGACGTCTACCGCCCGCTCGGCGGCGAGCTCGTGATGACCGACGTCGCCTCGGCCGAGATGATCAAGCTCGCCTCGAACGCCTTCCTCGCGACGAAGATCTCGTTCGCCAACGAGATCGCCAACGTCTGCGACGAGGTCGGGGCCGACGTCTCCGAGGTCGCACGCGGCATGGGCCTCGACAACCGCATCGGCCCGTCGTTCCTGCGCGCGGGGATCGGCTATGGGGGCAGCTGCTTCCCGAAGGACGTCTCGGCCCTGAAGATGCTCGCCGGCAACACCGGCTACCACTTCCAGCTCCTGAACGCGGTCATCGAGGTCAACGAGCTCCAGAAGCGGCGCGTGATCGCGAAGCTCTCGAAGCACCTAGGCTCGCTGGTCGGCAAGCGGATCGCGCTGCTCGGGCTCGCCTTCAAGCCCGACACGGACGACATGCGCGAGGCCTCGAGCCTCGTGCTGGCGGCCCGGCTCCAGGGCGAGGGCGCGAGCGTCAGCGCGTTCGACCCCGTCGCCTCGGACGTCGCGGCTCCGATGCTGCCCGGGATCGCGATGGCGAGCTCGGCCGAGAAGGCGATCGCGGGCGCCGACGGCGTCGTGCTCGTCACCGAGTGGGCCGAGTTCCGTGACCTCGACTGGCCGGCGCTGGCGGCGTCGATGGCCTCGCCGGTGCTCGTCGACGGCCGCAACTTCCTCGATCCCGATGCGCTCCGCGGTGCGGGCTTCGCCTACGAGGGGATCGGTCGGCCGAAGCAGAGCGGTCCGGCGAGCGCGTAGCGGATCACCGCTAGCCTGCCGCGGATGCAGGCACTCGTACTCGTCGGCGGTGAGGGCACGCGGCTGCGGCCGCTGACGCTCACCCAGCCGAAGCCGGCGGTGCCGCTCGTCGACCGGCCCTTCATCGGCTACATGGTCGACTGGCTCGCCTCGCACGGGGTCGACGACGTCGTCATGGCCTGCGGCTTCCGCGCCGAAGACCTGCGATCGGCGCTCGGCGACGGGGAGGAGGGCGGACCGCGGATCCGCTACGTCCAGGAGTCCGAACCGCTCGGCACGGCGGGACCGATCCGCCTCGCCGCCGACCAGGGGCTCCTCGGCGAGCGCTTCTGCGTCCTCAACGGCGACCTGCTGACCGACATCGATCTCTCGCGGACCATCGCCGCTCACGAGGGCTCCGGTCGCGTCGCGACGATCTCGCTCTACCCGGTCGATGACCCGAGCGCGTTCGGGCTCGTCCGGCGCGACGGCGTCGAGGTCAGCGAGTTCCTCGAGAAGCCCGATCCCGAGAGCGACGAGATCGACACCGACGAGGTCAACGCGGGCGCCTACGTCCTCGAGCGCGGCATCTGCGAGCTGATCCCCGCGGGCCGCAAGGTCTCGATCGAGCGTGACGTCTTCCCGCGGCTCACCGACGGCCGGCTCGGTGGCGTGCGCCTCGAGGGTTACTGGAAGGACATCGGGACGCCCGAGCGCTACCTCGAGGCGAGCTGGGACATCCTCGAGGGCACGGTCGCGACGGAGGTCGGCCGCCGTGCCGGCGACGACGGCGTGCTGATCGAAGCCGAGGCCTCGGTCGCCGACGGCGCCGAGATCACCGGGCCGGCCTGGGTCGGTCCCGGTGCAGTGGTCGGTCCGGGCGCACGGCTCGACCGAGCGGTGGTCGCTGCCGGGGTCGAGATCGGACCGGGCGCGAGGATCGAGGACTCGGTCGCGCTCGCCGGGACCAGGCTCGGCGAGAACGCACGTGTCGAGCGTTCGATCTTGGCGCCCGATGTCGAGGTCGAGGCCGGCGCCCACGTGCCTGCCGGCGCGGTCGTCGGGGCCGGGGCGCGAATCGGCGCCGGCGCCGCACTCGGATCCGACGCGCGCGTTGCGCCGGGCGAGGTCAGCGAATGAGCGCGGAAGGGTTCCTCGACGCGATCCGCGCCGTCGACCCGACACGGCAGCTCGACGACGTCCTCACGTTGCCCGACCAGCTGTCGGACGCTATCTGGCGCTACGAGGGCGCCGCGATCTCGCGCCGCGAGAGCACCGGGCTCATCGTCGCCGGGATGGGCGGCTCGGCGATCGGCGGCGAGCTCGCGACCGCGGTGATCGGTGAGCGGCTGCGAGCGCCGATCCTCGTCGTCCGCGACTACGCGCTTCCGGCCTGGGTCGACGAGCGCTGGACGGTCCTCTGCTCGAGCTACTCGGGCGAGACCGAGGAGACCCTGGCGGCGTTCGAGGACGCGAAGCGGCGTGGCGCGGCGATCTACGCCGCCACGACCGGCGGCGCCCTCGCCGAGCGCGCTCGCGAGGTGGGCGCACCCGTGGTCGGCGTGCCGGGCGGCCGCCAGCCGCGGGCGGTCATCGGCTACGGCATGGCGATCACTTGCGAGCTCGCTGCGAGCGTCGGCGCTTCTCCGGGTCTGGCCGGCGAGATCGAGCGAGCCGCCGAGTTCCTGCGCGGCGCCGCGGACTCGCTCGTCGAGCTTGCGGCCGCGCTCACCGAGACGATCGGCGACTCGACCCCGATCGTCGCCGGAGCGGACCTCACCGCTCCCGTCGCATACCGCTGGAAGTGCCAGTTCAACGAGAACGCGAAGCTCCACTCGTGGAGCGCCGAGCTCCCAGAGCTCGACCACAACGAGATCGTCGGCTGGCAGGGCGGCGCTCCCGAGGACGGCTTCGCCGCGATATTCCTCGTCGACGCCGATCAGTCCGAGCGGATCACCGAGCGAACCAGGCTGACCGCCGGGCTCGTCGAGCGCGCGGCGCGGTCGGTGACGCTCGTCGCCACGAAGGGGGAAACGCGCACCGAGCGCGCTCTCTGGGCGGTCATGCTCGGCGACCTGATCTCGCTCGGCCTCGCCGCCCGACGCGGCGTGGACCCGGTCGACATCAGCTCGATCGACGAGCTCAAACGGGGCCTCGCCGCGAGCTGACCTCGAGGGATGCCCGCGGGTGCCTAGGGGGCGCCGAGCGGCGTCACGGCCTTGCAGTTCTCCGGGCCCAGCGGTACCGCCCGCTTCGGATCGAGCGCGTTTCGGATCAGCCGGGCGGCGTTCGGGTCGAAGGCGACGGCGAGGTGCTCGGCGGCGTCCTGCGGACACTCCTCCTGGAGGACGAAGTTCTTCGCCCGCGGTCCCTCGCGCATCAGCCCGCTCGTGTAGGGCAGGACGAGCTCGTCGTAGGTCGTGACGATGTTCGTGTAGCTGACGCCTGGGGCCTTGATGCCACCTCGGTTCAACTTCGCGATGAACTTCGACGAGGCGAGGAACTGCGGGCAGCTCTCGCACGCCTGCTCGACGATGTCGATGATCGGGCCCGACAGGCCGAAGGTCGCGGCGAGGTCGTTCAGCGAGTTGAGGCCGGCGGCGTTCGTGCCGTCCCAGAGCGTCGTCAGCCCGACGTAGTCATCGACCTCGCCCGCGCCGCCTCCGTACTTGATCCACCAGTTCGGCATCAGGCTGCCCTCCGAGTGCCCGAGGATGTCGACCTTGCGTGACCCGGTCCGGGCGCGGACCCGGTCGACGAAGCGGTCGAGCTGGGCTGCGCTGCGCTGCATGCGGATCAACCCGCCGGGCTCGTAGAAGCCGAAGTCGACACCCTGCTTCTCGCCGTAGGTGAACGAGTAGACGCAGTAGCCGCGGTTGGCGAGCATCGGCGCCATCGCGTTCCAGTTCACCGTCTGGTTGGCGAGCAGGCCGTGGACCAGCACGACGGGTTGCGGGTGGCGCCGAGAGGGCTCGCAGCCGGGAACGTTGGCTCCCGGCGGGTCGCCGCCCGCGTCCGCGCCCTGCGCCGCCATGGCACCGAGGACCGTGTAGTCGACCGGGAGCTTCTCGCGCTCGCCCGCCGACGCGGCGGGCGCCAGGACCAAGGCGGCCAGCAGCGCGATGACCGGCGCCAGAGCGCCCCCGAAGCTCCTCATCAGCGATCGTTACCCCGCCGCCCGGAAACCACGCCTGCGCCCGGCCGCGCGCCTCGAGCCACCGCGGCACCGAGCCACCGCGGCGGGGCGTCAGTCGTCCTGCGTCGGGCGCCGGCGGGCGCGCTTGGTCTCGCTCTGGCGTCGCTTCGCGTCGAGCCGGCGCCGCTTCGACGCCCGCGTCGGACGCGTCGCTCGGCGCTGCGCCCGCGGTCGCAGCTCGGCCGCGATCCGCTCGGCCAGTCGTTCGAGCGCGAGCCGGCGGTTCTGCGCCTGGCCACGACCGTCCTGCGCCACGGCCGTGACCCTGTCGCCGAACCGGGCCTGCAGCCGCCGCCGCTGCGCGTCGCTAAGCGCCGAGCTCGCTCCGATCTCGAACCTGGCCTCGATCCTCGAATCGGTGACGTTGGCGTGCTGGCCGCCGGGCCCCGACGAGCGCGAGGCGAGCAGCTCGATCTCATCGAGTGGGATCGACAGCCGCGAGTCGATGCGCAGTCCGCCCGTCACCCGCCCAACGCTACGCGGAGCGGACTAGGGTGGGGTGCCATGCGAGCGATGGTGATGGCAGCCGGCCTTGGAACTCGACTGCGACCGCTGACGTGGGACGTCCCCAAGCCCCTCGTCCCGGTCGCCAACCGCCCCGTCATCGAGCACATCCTGCGCCTGCTCGCCCGCCACGGCGTCGAGGACGTCGTCTCGAACCTGCACTGGTTCCCGGACACGATCCGCGACCACCTCGGCGACGGCTCCGACCTCGGCATCAGGCTGACCTACGAGTTCGAGGAGGAGCTGCTCGACACGGCCGGTGGCGTCCACAACGTCCGTGACTTCCTGACCGCCGAGGGGGACGGGTTCGTCGTCATGGCCGGCGACGCGCTGACCGACGTCGACATCTCCGCTCTGACCGAGGCGCACGCCTCTCACGACGGCATCGCGACGATGACCGTGAAGCGGGTCAAGGACGTCTCCGAGTACGGCGTCGTCGTGACCGGCTCGGACGGGCGCGTGCAGGGCTTTCAGGAGAAGCCCGACCCCGACGAGGCGCTCTCCGACCTCGCCAACTGCATGATCTACGCCTTCGACGCCGAGATCTTCGACCACTTTCCCGAGGATCCACGGGTCGACTGGGCCAAGGACATCTTCCCGGCCCTGCTCGACTCCGACGTGCCGTTCTACGTCCACGAGACGAAGGGCTACTGGAACGACGTCGGGTCGCTGCCGGAGTACCTGCAGGGCAATCTCGACGCCGTCGAAGGCCTCGTCGAGCTCGAGCCGCTCGGCGAGATAGTCGAGCTGGGGGAGGAGGGCTCCGACGAGGAAGCCGGCGCCGGCCCGTTCGCCGGCAGCGGCCGCGTTCTCGTGGGCCCCGACGCGTCGATCGATCGCGGCGCGCGGATCGACGGGCCGGCCGTGATCGGGGCCGGATCGACGATCGGCGCCGAGGCGATGGTCAAGCGCTCGGTCCTGTTGCCGCGCACCGAGGTGGCTGACGGCGCGCTGCTGGCCGCCTCGATCGCCGGGCGCCGCGGCTCGCTCACCGGCGTCTAGCGCCGGTCGGCTCGCGCGGCTAAAGCGCCGCGTCCCCGCGGCCGAAGCGTTCCTTGGTGGAAGGTGGGAGGCTGTCGGCCCTGAAGAGGACCTCGGACGTGGAGACCACGGCCCCACAGACCACATCGCTCCGACCGCCCCCGGCGCCCGAGCGCCGGCGCGGTGAGCAGCGCTGGGCCGACCGCGTCGTCGTGGCCGCCGCCACGGTGTTGATCGTCATGGCCGTCCTCGTGCTCGCCGGCTGGCTGATCGGGGTCGACGAGCTCGCGAGCATCATCCCCGGCCTTCCCGCGATGCGGATGACGGCGGCCGCGTGCATGCTCGCCTTCGCCGCCGCGGCGCTCGGATTGCGGACGAGGACCCCCGCGGGCTCTCGGCTCGCGACAGTCCTCGGCGCGGCCGTGGTCTTCGTCGCGCTTCTCGCCCTTCTCGTCCGCGCCGTCGGCCTCGACGCGATCGCGGCCCTCTACCCCGCGACCGGAGGCGAGGAAGGGTTGCTCTCGGTGGGCGCGGGGATCGGCCTCGGCTTCGTCGGGCTCGCCTACGCGGTCCACGACCTCGACCCGCCGCGCTACCGCGCGGCGGCGCCGACCCTCGTTCTCGCCGGTCTCATCAGCTTCACGACCCTGATCGGCTGGGCCTACGACGTCGACTATCTGCGTGCCGGAGCGGGTCGAGGGGGCGTCGCCCTGACGACCGCGATCGGGTTGACCGTCGCGACCCTCGCCCTGCTGTGCGTGCGCCCCGAGCGCGGAGCGCTCGCGCTCGTCGACGCCGACACCGGGGTCGGCCTCACGGCGCGCAGGTTGCTCGTCGTCGCCGTCGCAAGTCCGGTCGCGATCGGCCTGATCGTCTTCCTCGCGACAGAGGCGAACGCGTTCGACGAGCGGGTTGCCGCCTCGCTCGTGACCGTCCTCACGACGCTCATCCTGCTCGGAATCTCGATCGCCTTCCTGCGGCGCTCGCAAGAGGCCGAGCTCGCCGAGCGGCGCTTCGCGCGCGGCCAGCGCAGCTTCGAGGCCGTCGCCGACTCGGCGATCGAGGCGATCGTCACGGCGGATGCGAGCGGGCGGATCATCTACGTGAACCCCGCCACCGAGCGCATCTTCGGCTGGCCCGCGTCCGAGCTGATCGGCGCGCCGCTCACGCGTCTGATGCCCGAGCGCTACCGCGAGGCGCATCAGGCCGGATTGGCGCATTACCTCGCGACGAAGGAGCGCAAGGTGATCGGCTCGACGGTCGAGCTCGAGGGGCTGCGCCGCGACGGGAGGATCTTCCCGCTGTCGCTGTCGCTGTCGGACTGGGAGTCCGAGGGCGAGACCTTCTTCACCGGCGTCCTCGGCGACATCTCCGAGCGGGTCGAGGCCGAGCACCAGAACCGGCTGCTCGCCAACATCGTCGACGCCTCCGACGACGCCGTCTTCTCGCGCGGTCTCGACGGCCTCGTGACGAGCTGGAACCACGGAGCCGAGCAGCTCTACGGCTGGACGGCCGAGGAGGTGGTCGGCACCGACGCCTCGTTCCACGTGCCGGAGGAACTGCGCGACGAGCTCGACACGATGCTGGCTCGGGTCCTTCGCGGCGAGATCCTGAGCGACGTCGACACGATCCGGCTTCGAAAGGACGGCCGGCGAGTCGAGGTGTCGCTGACGATCACGCCGCTGTCCGACTCCTCCGGCGGGATCTTCGGTCTGGCCACGATCGCCCGCGACGTCACCGCGCGCCGGCAGATGGAGGCCGAGGTGGCGGCCGAGCGCGCCCGCCTGGCCGACGCGCAGCGGCTGGCGAGCCTCGGCAGCTACCAGCTCGACCTCGACACGGGCGAGATGATCTGGAGCCGCCAGATGTTGATCAACTACGGCATCGACCCCGACTCCGGGGTCGAGCCGACGCGCGAGGATGGCATCGCGCGGGTCCACCCCGACGACCGCGACCGTGTCAGGCTGCGAAACGCCGAGCTGATCGAGACCGCGCGACCGTTCACCGATCGCTACCGGGTCGTCTGGCCCGACGGCGAGGTTCGCTACATGGAGGTCCACGGCGGGATCCTCAACGACCGCAACGGCTCACGGATCATGGTCGGCACCTCGCGCGACGTCACCGCCGAGCAGGAGGCCGAACGCGCTAAGGATGAGTTCTTCGGCCTGATCTCGCATGAGCTGCGCACCCCGCTCACCTCGATCATCGGCTACACGGACCTGATCAAGGACTACGAGGAGGAGGCGGTCTCCCCACAGGCGATGAGGTGGATCGACGTGATCGACCGCAACGCGCGCCGCCAGCTCCGCCTCGTCCAGGATCTGCTGATGCTGGCGCGGCTCGAGGCGCGGCGGTTCGAGATCCGGCGCGAGATGATCGACATCGGCAAGATCGTCCGATCGCATGTCGACGACGCCCGCGACGCGGCGGCGGCCAAGCAGATCGAGATCGATCTGATCGACGCGCGGGTCGGCAGGATCAGCGGCGATCCGCATCGGCTCGGCCAGGTCGTCGAGAACCTCGTCTCCAATGCGATCAAGTTCTCGCCCGAGGGTGGGCGGGTCGGGGTCGAGTTGCGCGACGTAGGTGCGCAAACCGTGCTCGACGTTTCCGATCAGGGCATCGGGATACCAGAGGATGAAGTCAACAAAGTCTTCGATCGCCTGTTCAGGGCGTCGACCGCCTCTGAGATGCACATCCAGGGGACCGGCTTGGGGCTGACGATCGTCAAGGCGATCGTCGAAGAGCACGGGGGAACAATCGGGGTGTCGAGCCAGGTCGGCTCGGGATCCAGGTTCCGCGTCGTTTTGCCGCACCAGCCCACGGAAGACGCCGCGACGGGGGCGACGGACGGAGAGCGCCGCCGCGAAGCAGCGATCCAGGACGTGAGGGGGGACTGAGATGTCTTCTGACTTTGCATCCGCCACATCCGCATCCCAGAACGCATCCGACGAGTCACAACTGATCCTGATCGCCGAGGACGAGCCCGACATCCGCGAGCTCGCGACCCTCGTGCTCGAGCGGGCCGGCTACCGGACGATCGCCTTCTCCGACGGCGCCTCGGCGCTCGAGGGAGCTCGCAACAAGGCTCCGGACCTCTGCCTGCTCGACGTGATGATGCCGCGCATGAACGGCTTCGAGGTCCTGTCGGCGATCAAGTCCGATGCCGAGCTGAGCGGCGTCAAGACGATCATCTGCACCGCGACGATCCAGGACGAGCGCGACGTACGCGAGGGCGGCCCCGGCGCCGACGCCTACATACGCAAGCCGTTCTCGACCGCTGAGCTGCAGGGGACCGTCGACGAGCTGCTCGGCTGAGCAGCCGGTGACCGGGTGACCTCGCGGCGGCGCAGGGTCCGGGTTCCGGCCTCCTCGGCCAACCTCGGACCCGGCTTCGACGTCCTCGCGGCGTCCCTCTCGCTCTGGCTCGATGTCGAGGTGAGTGAGACGGGGCGCTTCGAGGTCGTCGCGCCGGAGCTCGGCGCGGGGGTCGCGACCGACCGCTCGAACCTGATCGTCAGGGCCTTCGAGCACCTGCACCCCGCCGACGGGCTGCGTTTCGAGATCTCCAGCGAGATCCCGCTGGCGCGCGGTCTCGGGTCGAGCGCGTCGGCGATCGTCGCCGGCCTGATGGCCGCCGACCACCTCTACGAGCTCGGTCTGTCGAAGAGCGACGTCTTCGGCCACGCGGCCGCGATCGAGGGACACCCGGACAACGTCGCCGCCGCGACGTTCGGCGGCTTCGCGGTCTGTGGTGCTGCCGGAGAGGCTCCGGTGCGGATCGCGCCACCCGACGGGATCGAGGCGATCGTCGCGGTTCCCTCGGAGGAGGTCTCGACCGCCGACGCACGCGCCGCGATGCCCGCAGCCCTGGCGGTGCCCGACGCGGTCGCCAACGTCGCCGCCGCGAGCCGGCTCGTGCTCGGCCTCGAGCGCTCCGATCCGGGGCTGATCTCCCAGGGGCTGGCCGACCGCCTCCACCAGCCGGCACGGGCTCCGCTAATGGAGCGCTCGATGGCGCTGGTCGAGGCGGCTCCCTCGCTCGGCGCCCTCGGGGCGACGATCTCGGGCGCCGGTCCCACCGTTCTCATCTGGAGCTTCTGGCAGGACACCGGCCGGGTCCTGAGCGCCGTCGAGGACTGGTCGCGAGGTTGGGCCGAGGTCCGGCGGGTCCCGTTCAGCCCGCTCGGCGCCGACGTCGTCGAGATCTAGCGGCTTCTGGCGGCTGCGGGCGGGGGGGCTAGCGCCCGCCGCCACCACCGGGGGCGAGCTCGGCGCTGACCTCGTCGAGCTTCGCGAGCAGGTCCTGGCGCCCGATCCGGCGCAGCACCTCGCCGCCGAGCGACAGGTAGTCCGCTCCGCGCGCCGGGCGGTAGTCGAGGATCGAGAGGCCGCGCTCGGCGGACTCGGCGTAGACCACGGACTGGCGAATCGCCGTCCGGAAGAGGTCGTCGCCGAAGCGCTCGCGCAGTGAGTCGAGCGTGGCGCGGGCGTGCTTCGTGCGCATGTTGGCGATGTTGAGGACCACGCCGAGCAGCTCGAGGTCCGGATTGAGCGTGGAGCGCGCCAACTCGAGCACCTCGATCGCCTGCTCCATGCCCTGGAGCGAGAAGTACTGCGCCTCGGTCGAGAGGATCGCGTAGTCGGCCGCGACCAGCGCGTTGACCGTCAGCAGCCCGAGCGTCGGCGGGCAGTCGATCAGGATCACGTCGCGGTTTCGCTTCAGGTCGCGCAGCGCGCTGCGAAGCGTCATCTCGCGACCCATCTTGCCGGCGAGCGCGAGCTCGGCCTCCGCCAGCCGGAGGTTCGCGGGGATCACCTGGCCGTGGACCGCGTCGGTGGCCTTCGCATCACCGGACAGGACGTCGGCGAGCGTCGGATCGGCCTCCGGATCCGTGTCGAAGTAGTCGGACAGGTTGCCCTGCGGATCGGCGTCGACCGCGAGCACGTCGAGACCGACGCGGCCGAGCACGTCGGTCAGCGTCCGGGTCAGCGTCGTCTTGCCCGTGCCCCCCTTCTGGGAGAGGATCGCGATCGTCTCCGCCATCGGTCGGGCAATCTACCGCGCCCGCGGCGAATAGAATCCCGCTCACCCGATGCGACCCGTGAGCGCCCAGACGACGATCGACGCCCCGCGGGAGGTCGTCTTCGAGCGCCTGCTCGATCTCAGCCTGCGGCCGTCGTTCACCGATCACTTCCTCTCGGAGATGCGACTCCAGCGCGTCGAGCCCTACGGCGTCGGCGCCTCGGCGCGGTTTCGGATCGGCGATTCCGGTCCCTGGCTCGACACCGCGATCGCCGAGGTGGAGCCGCCGTACAGGATCACCGAGCACGGGCACGGGGGGCGCGAGAACCGCATCCCGACCTTCACCGTCTGGGAGATCGTCGACGCCCCCGGGGCCGGCTGCGAGCTGACCGTCACCTTCTGGACCGAGCCTTCCTACTTCGTCGACAGGATCCACGAGCCGTGGCCCGTCAGGAGCCTCCGCCGCGGCTGGAAGCGGGCGGTTCGAAGGCTCGCCGAGGAGCTCGAGACAGGCGCGCCCGAGCAACCGATCGGGGTCGGGGGCGGGCCCCGAATCCCGTACTAATAGACTGCGGCCGCTCATGCGCCCGAAGCTCTCAAGAGGCCTGACGCTGCTCGCGCTCCTGGCCGCCCTCATGTCCGCCGCGTTCGTCTCGGCATGCGGTGAGGAGGAGCAGCCCAGCGAGGTCGAGGAGGGTGAGCCGATCGAGCTCGGCGAGCTCTCCTACAACGTCCTGTTCACGCGCTTCCTCAACCCCGAGCAGACCGAGGACGAGGCCTATCTGGTGGGTCAGCCCCAGCTCGAGCCGGGTCAGCTCTACCTCGGCGTCTTCATGCGGATCGAGAACGACACCGAGGACTACCTGCCGACCCCGGAGCTCGACTCCTACCACGTGGTCGACTCCGAGGGCAACGAGTTCGAGCCGATCGAGTCCGACAGCGACTTCGCGCTCGAGGGCGGGGTCGAGGTCCCGAACGAGTCACAGATCCCGCTGCCCGATTCGACCGCCGAGTCGGGCGTCATCGAGGGCTCGCTGATCCTGTTCGAGGTCGACGACGAGGTGACCGAGAACCGGCCGCTCGAGCTCGACATCGAGACCGACGCCGGCGAGGGCGCGGTCATCCTCGACATCTAGCCAGACCCGGACTAGCCGAGCGCGTCGGCAAGCACGGCCTGGGCGATCGGGGCCGCGACGACGCCACCGTCGCCCTCGGCGTTGACGACCATCACCGCGATCGCGTACTTCGGCTCGTCGGCCGGCGCGAAGGCGGTGAACCAGGCATCGAGCTCCTGCGTCTCCTCCTCGCCGATCTTCGAGCCCGTGGCCGGACCGAGCTCGGCGGTGCCGGTCTTGCCGGCGACCGTGACGCCGGGGACCGCGGCGGCGGTGCCGGTGCCGCCGGCGACGACCGCCTTCATCAGCTCCGTGACCTGTTCGGCGACCTCGGGTGAGATCACCTCGACATCCTCGGCCGGCGCCTTGAGCTCGGCGCCGCGTACGAGCGACGTCGGTGAGCGGACGCCGTCGTTTGCGATCGTCTGCGCGACCGAGGCCATCTCGAGCGGCGTCGCCAGCACCTCGCCCTGTCCGATCGCCGAGACGCCGACCTCGACCGAGTCCGAGATGTCCCGGGGGATCGTGCTCGAAGGGATCTCGGCGCGCTCGATCAGCTCCGGGTCATACAGCGTCGGCGGCTCGTTGAAGCCGAACTCCTCGGAGGCCTCGACGAGCCGCTTGCCGCCGAGCTCGGCGCCGAGCGGCGCGAAGACCGTGTTGCAGGACTCGGCGAAGCTCTCGACGAAGCTGCCGCCGCACGCCGACTCGTGCGAGTTGGCGATCTCGTAGCCGATGTCGGAGTTCGAGGTCTCGACCGGGAACTGGTCGTCGAGGCTGACGATCCCGTCCTCGAGCGCGGCCCCGGCGGTGATCACCTTCATCGTCGAGCCGGGCGGCTGCGGCGCTGAGAAGCCGAGCCCGGCGACCGCGAGCACGTCGCCGTTCGTGGCGTCGAGGACCGTGACACCGCCGTAGAGCGAGCCGAGCGCGGCGACCGCCGAGGACTGAAGGTCGGGCTCGATCGTCGTCCGCACCGACTGGCCGTCGACCGGCTCGGATTCGGCGAGGACCTCGCCCTGGCCGACGGGCTCGCCCTCGGCGACGGCGACGAGCCGGCCTCCCGGGGTCCCGGCGAGGCGCTCGTCGAACGCGAACTCGAGGCCGCTCGTGCCGGCGAGGCTGCCGGCGGGGAAGCCGCGCGCCTCGAGCTCCTCGGCCTCGGCGCGCTTCGGCTCGCCGACGACACCGGCGATCGCGGCGGCGGGCGCGCCGAGCGGCGAGCTTCGCTCCTCGGGCTGGCCCTCGGCGAGCGGCGTCCCGTCGCTCGCGAGGATCGGGCCGCGCTTCGGCGCCGTCGTTCGGCGCTCGAGCGACTCGCCCGGCTCGAGGCCGGGGAAGGCCATGTCCGGCGCCCACTCGATCCCCTCCTCGCCGACGACGAGCTCGACCGAGCCGTCGATCGTTCCGAAGATCCGCGTCTGCGCAGCCACCGCGAGCGTCGCCGTCTCCCGGCCGTCCTGGCTGCCCTCGGAGACCACCGCCGCGTCGATGTCGTCGAGTGTCGCGGTGTCGGCCGCGCGCGCGATCTCCTCCTCGAAGCGCTCGCGGGAGAAGGCATCCGTCGCGGCTGGACTCAGCTCCGCGTACATCGCTGCGGTGTCGCCGTTGCTCCACGCCTCGGCGTATCGGGTCGCGCTCGGACTGATCTCCCCTCCGCCGCCGGCGATCGCGCCGGCCACGAAAGCGATCGCGCCGCCGACGCCGAGCGGGACGGCGCGGCGCAGCAGGCGGCGACGCCGCTCGGCGCTCGTCGGGCGCCGTCGGGGACCAGCCGGGGCTGTGGTCACGCCAGAATGATCCCGCGGTGTGTCGTCATGCCATCAACAAAGGTAAAGCGTCGTTGAGCGCGATCTCGGAACTGGCGCGGTGAGCGCGCTCGACGCGGCGATCGTCGTGCTCGTCCTGGCGTTCGCGTTGCTCGGGGCGACCCGTGGGCTCGCCGCCGGAGGGTTGGCCCTGGTCGGGTTCACGGCCGGCGCCTTCGCGGGTTCGAGGATCGGGGCGCTGCTCGCCGAGAATGCTGAGGACGCGCGCATCGTGCCGGCCGTGACGCTGTTCTCGGGCCTGGTGCTAGGCGGTCTCGCGGCGGTCGTGCTCGAGCGCTTCGGACTGCGGATCCGCGGCCGCCTCGCCCGCCATCGCGCCGGACGCCTCATCGATGGGGTCGGCGGCGCCGCGCTCTTCGCCCTGCTCGCGCTGGCGATGGTGTGGGCGCTCGCCTCGGTCGCGCTGCGCGGCCCGGGGGGCGGGCCATCGAGCCCACTCGGGCGGGTTGCCGATGATTCGCGGATCGTCGCGGCGCTCGATGATGCGCTGCCCTCGCCGGACCCGCTGCTCGAGGCGCTGCGGCGCGTCGCGCCGACGCCGACGATCGCGGGGCCCGACCCGAGCGTCGCGCCTCCGGATCCCGGCCGGATCGACGACCCGGAGATCCGTGAGGCCGCGCGCAGCGTCGTCCGCGTGACCGGCGTCGCGTGCGGGATCGGGCTCGAGGGTTCGGGCTGGGTCGCCGGCGACGGACTCGTCGTCACGAACGCCCACGTCGTCGCGGGGCAGTCGGGAACGCTCGTCGAGAGCGTCGACGGTCAGGCCGCCGATGCCGAAGTCGTCGCCTACGAGCCCGAGAACGACCTCGCGGTGCTGTCGGTGCCGGACCTCGACCTGCCCGCGCTCGAGCTCGACCTCGAGCCGACCCGCGGCGACTCCGGTGCGGTCGCGGGCTTCCCCGAGAACGGTCCGCTGACGCTCGTCCCGGCGCGGCTCGGGACCACGGCCGAGGTGTCGAGCCAGGACTCCTACGGCCGCGGACCGATCGACCGCCGGATGACGGCGTTTCGGGCCGAGGTCCGCTCGGGCAACTCCGGCGGCCCGGTGATCGACGGCGAGGGCAGGGTGATGGCGACCGTGTTCGCGGCGAGCGAGAGCGCCGGACCGCCGAGCGGGCTCGGTGTCCCCAACGACGTGGTCGCCGACCGGCTCGGCGGTCGTCTCGAGCCGACGCAGCCAGGCCGGTGTGGCACGTCAGCTACTCTCGGTGGGTGAGTGAGGCGACCTCGCAGGGAGCGGTCGCCGGTCAGGCGCGGCCTGCGCCGGAGCCGGTGTGTCCCGCCTTTCACGCCGCCATAGAGATGATCGGCCGTCGCTGGACCGGCGCGATCCTCTGGGCTCTGATCGACCGTCCGCTCTACTTCTCGGAGCTCAGCTCGAGCGTGCCGGGGCTGTCGGACAGGCTGCTCTCGGCGCGGCTTCGCCAGCTCGAGTCGGAGGGGTTGATCGAGCGCTCGGTCGAGGCCGGGAGCCGCCCCCGGGTGCGCTACTCGCTGAGCGAGAAGGGCTCGGAGCTCGAGCCGTGCATGCGCGAGCTCGCCGACTGGGCACGGCGCTGGAACGAGGTCTGAGCTCCCGCGCCGGTCACCAGCGACGTGGGTTGCCCGGGGCGATCGAGTCGCCCGCGGCGAGCCGCGCCGCCACGACCTCGCATCGCGGCTCGGCTGTCGTGCTCCTGAAGCGATCGAGATGACCCGCCCCCAGCGCGTCGAAGGCCGCCTCGACCGCCTCGACGTAGCTGGCGAGCACGACCGCTCCCGGCGGCGGCTCCGGGAAATGGTTCTGCGGCTTCGCGGTCCACGCATAGACAGGACCCCCCGGCCGGGTCCCGTCCGCGAGTTCGACCGACTCGCCGATCTCCACCCGGTCGTACCGGATCTCGCGCCGGTCGAGGCGCTCGAGATCCCCGTGTGAGAGCTCGAGCAGGGCTCCGTTGGGTGCCTGCGGTCCCGTGCTCCCGTCGAGCCCACCCTCCTCGCGTTGCAGGTCGAGCGCGAGGCACCACGCGATCGGGACGCCGTCGAGGCGCTCGAAGCGCTTCTCGGCCCGCTCGTTGTCGCGCCCGAGCGTCCACCCGCGGCGCCAGCCGTGAAGCGCGGCCGGTAGGGGCTCGACCGCTCTGCCGAGCGTCTCCGACGCGCTCTGTGCGCTGACCAGCGAGCCGTAGGCGAACGCCCAGGCCCGGCTCATGCCGCCACCCCTGAGCTCGGCAGGTCGGGGATCTCCTCATACGAGCACAGGGCGGCCCGCGCCGGGCAGTCGGCGCAGAGCGCGGCATGGGGGGTCGGCGTGACCTCGAACTCGCCGGCGCCGATTCGCCCGAGGCTCGCCTCGATCCTGCGCTCGGCGGCGTCGAGCTCGTCGGGCCCGAGCTCGAGGCTCACCGGCTCGCCCGGCCGCTCGAGGAAGACGTAGGCGGTCTCGACGCGATCGGCGCCCGAGGCGGCGCGCGCCGCGAGCGCGTAGAGCTCGCGCTGGATTCCGTAGCGATCGACGAGTGCGCCGAGCCCGTGGGAGCCGACCCGGTCGGTCTTGTAGTCGACGACGAGAGGGACGTCTCCCAGCACGAGGAGGTCGATCGTGCCACGGACGACCGTGCGACCGATCGGGAGCAGGAACGACACCTCGGCCCGCTGCTCGCGGCCCGCGAGCGATCGTGCCAGCGGAGCCTCCAGCCACCCGGAGACCATCATCGCGGCGCGCTCGATGCGCTCCGCCGAGGGCTCGACGCCCTCGCCGGCGAGCGCCGCGGCGATCTCGTCCGTCCCGGGCGCACGCCAGTCCGTCGCGGCGCTCGCCTCGAGCAGCCCGTGCACGGCGGTCCCGAAGCCGCGCGCGCCGCCCGGACCGCCGGCACCGCCCGGCTCGCGCGGGGCGAGCCCGACGATGCGCTCGGCCCAGAAGCGATAACCGCAGCGCTCGTAGGCGGCGAGCGAGGAGGGCGAGAGGTGTCCAGCGCCGCCGCCGGCTCGCGTCGCCACCTCCAGGACCCTGCCGTCGTAGCTCGCCGGCTCGATGGTCGCCGGAACGCCGGCCGGCTCCGGCCGCGGGCGCGCGCCGGATGCTTCCGCCTCGGGGACTGCCGGGGGTGTGTTCACGGCGACCTCGACCCGCGCGCTCGTCAGCGGGGCCACACCCCCGAGCCCGGGACGAAGCTCGGCCGGCCTGATCTCGATCGGCCCGCTCTCGGGCTCGGGCCCGAGTCCCAGGGCGCGCATGAAGCGCTCGCTGACCGGCGCGCTGAGCGCCGTCTCCGAGCTCGCGCGACCGAGCCGGGAGGGCTTGAACCCGCCGCTCAGGATCAGCCTTTGCTCGGCACGCGTGGCCGCGACGTAGGCGAGCCGTCGCGATTCCTCGGAGTCCGCCGCCGCGGCGCGCTCCGCGAGCTCGTCGAACCCGAACGCGCCGACCGCCTTCGTCCCGAACCTCGACAGCCGCAGCCCGACCCTGGGCTCGCCCGCCGGGCGCCGCTCGACCCGGGCACCCGGGCCGCGCCCGGGCGGCAGGAGCGCGCGCCCGAGCTCGGCCACCGCTACGGTGTGGAACTCGAGGCCCTTGGCGGTGTGCGCGGTCATGACCCGGACTCCGTCGTGCCGCTCGGCCGCCGTCGCGGCCTCGCCCTCGCGCGCGACGTCCGCGCTCGCTGCGAGCTGGGCGAGAAGGCCGCGCAGATCGCGCCCCTCGGCGGCCTCGAAGTCGCGAGCGATCCGCATCAGCTTGCGGACGTTCGCGAACCGCCGCTCGCCGCGATCCATCCCGAGGACGGCGAGGTCGTAGCCGGTGTCCGTGACCGTCCGGTCGACCAGCTCGTCCAGCGGAACGATCGGCGCGAGATCGCGCAGTCGCTCGATCGAGTCGTGGAGCGCCAGGATCCGCTCGCGCTCGTCGTCGGCGATCGCCGCCAGCCGCGCCGCCGCGAGCTCAGCCGCGTCGGTCGGCTCGTGCCGGCCTCCACCCGCGAGCCGGCGCACGAGCGGCCACAGGCGCCCCGTGCCACCCTCGCGGCGCGCCGCGGCCAGAAGCCACAGCGTCTCCGGGCGCACCCCGCAGGCCGGCGAGGCGAGGGCGCCGAGCAGCGCCGCGTCGTCGAGCGGGTTCGCGATCGTCGCGAGCAGACGCCGGACGTCATCGACCTGCTGCGCCGACCAGAAGCCGCGGCCGCCGACGACGTAGGGGCGAAGGCCCGCGGCCTCGAGCGCGTCCTCGTAGGCGACGACGTGCGTGTAGGCGCGCAAGAGCACGACGATCGAACCGCGGTCGGTTCCCTGCTTCACGAGCTCGGCGAGCCGGCCCGCGAGGAACCGTGCCTCGGCGACCCGCGCCGGGCTCGACGGGTAGTCGCCGGGGATCGCGGGGCCCGCGAGCTCCCAGTCGCTCGTCTCGGGGGTGAGGAGGAGTTCGACCGCCGGCTCCTCCGATCGCCGCGGTGGCGGGGCGGGGGAGGGGTCGAGGAGTGAGAGCTGGGGGTCCGGGGCCGAGTCGGGCTCCGGGTGCTCCTCCGGCCCGGCCTCGTGCCCGTCCCCGGGCTGCGCCGCCGTCGAGGCCCCGACCGTGAGCGGTACGAAGCCGTCGAGCATCGCCTCGCCGAGCGCGTTGACGGCGGCGACGATCGCAGCGGTCGAGCGGAAATTGCCCCGCAGCCCGATCACGGTCGCCGAGGCGTCCTCACGCGCCCGCTCGCGCTCGGCGCGGAATGCCTCGACGTCGGCCCCGCGGAAGCCATAGATCGACTGGAATTCGTCGCCGACCCGGAAGACCGCCGTCTCGGGGCCGCGGATCAGCTCGACGAGCCTGACCTGGAGCGGGTTCGTGTCCTGGAACTCGTCGACGAGGATGTGGCGCAGGCGCTCCCCGAGTGCTCCGGCGACGTCCGGGCGCGTCTCGAGCAACTCGATCGCCCGCAGCTGGAGGTCCTCGAAGTCGAGGCCGGAGCGCTCGGCCTTGACCTCGTCGAGACGCCGCGCGTAGATCTCGACGAGTCGGGCGAGGAGGGCATGCAGCCCGAGCGCGGCGTGGTCGGCGAGCGCCCCGCGAAGCGCGTCGAAGGCGCTGCGAAAGTCCTCGCAGCACGGTCCGAGAAACGCCGCCGCCTTCGTCTTCAGCATCAGGTCGGCGATCTCGCCCTCGGTGGGCGCCGGGCCCAGGGCGGCGGCCGAGGCGAGTCGTTCACGCGACTCGGCCGCCCGCTTTCCCTTCGCCTCGGCGGTCTCGGCGAGCGCCTCCGTCGCGGCCTCGCGCAGCCTCGATGCCGCTTCGGCGACGTCGGCCGGCGTCGCAGGCTCGAGGCGTGGCTCGCGCCCGAGCGCGCGGAGCTCGTCGTGGATCGTCCTCACCATCGATGCGAGCTCGGAGACCCGCGTCGCGGCGACGATCTCGGCCGCGTCCTCGACGCTCTCGGATCGCAGCAGCTCGTCCAGGGCGGTCTCGAACGCCTCGCGGCCGAGACGCGTCGACTCCTGCTCGGAGAGCACGCGGAACCCGGGATCGAGCCCGAGTGCGAACGGGTGCGATGCGATCAGGCGCCGGCAGAAACCGTGGATCGTCGAGACCCAGGCCTCGTCGGCGCTCGCGGCGAGCTCGGCCGCGAGCGCCGAGGCCTCCGCGTCGCCCGCCGCCGCCGAGCTCCTCGCCCGGCGCTCGAGCTCACCGATCACCCGCTCGCGGAGCTCGCCCGCGGCACGCTCGGTGAACGTGAACGCGACGATCGGCTCGAGGCTCCCGAGCTCGATCGCGGCGTCGCAGTAGCGCTCGACGAGGACGCGGGTCTTGCCGCTTCCGGCGCCCGCCTCCAGCAGGACGTCGCGCCCGCGCGCGGTCGTCGCCGCGGCCTGCTCCGGCGTCGGCGCCGGGCGCTCGCTCGCGCTCGGCCCGTCCGTCGCCGCGGCGCTCAGAACGCCCTCTCCTGCCGCGGCTCGTCGGGGTCCTCGTCGATCAGCTCCGCGATCCGCGCCCGCTGACGGCGGCAGATCGGGGCGTGCTCGCAGTAACTCGGGCACGTGTCGTGGCGCGGCTCGGGCCGGACGCGGCCGGAGCGCATGCCGGCCACGACGCCGGCGGCCTCGCGCTCGGCGGCGGCGAGCAGATCGCGCAGCTCCGCCGGGTCGATCACGTCAGTCGAGACCAGCGCGAGGCCGTCGGTCGCGGGCTCGGCGTCGCCGCCGGCGACGATGCCGCGCGGGCGCCGGTCGCCCGTGGCCGCCAACGGCTCGTAGACGCCGCCGAGCGGCGCGATGTCCCAGAGGCGCTCGAGCGCGAGCGAGTAGAGCTGGAGCTGGAGCTTGCCGTCGTCCTCGATCTGCGCTCGCCCGGCCACCTTCGCGCCCGTCTTGTAGTCGCGCACGAGGCCGGACCCGTCGGCGGCGCGGTCGACCCGGTCGATCTTCCCGTGCAGGGTGAGGCCGTCGAGCTCGAGCGGCGGGCGCGCGTCGCCCGGGCCCTCGCCGAACGCGGCCTCGATCAGCTCGGGGTCGGGTCGCAGCGGCGACGGGTTGGCCGCCTCGTTTCGGAGCGCGTTGACGACGAGCGCCAGGGTCCGTGCCCGCGAGACCCGCCCGCGAACGTCCTCGCCGGCGAGGCCGAACCCGGCCGCGAGCTCGAGGGTCAGCTCCCGCGCGCGAGCGACCCAGGCGCCGACGGTGTCGGAGCGCGGGGCGGCGCCCGCGGGCGGCTCGCGGTAGAGGCGCTCGAGAACGCCGTGGACCAGTGATCCCTGGACGAGCGGCTCGGGATCGGGCTCGAGATCCCTCGGGCGCAGCTCGTGGCCGACGAACCAGCGGAACGAGCAGGTCGCGTAGTCCTCGAGCGTCGAGGCGCCGAACAGGCGCCGCGCGGCCAGTTCCTCGAGCGCCTCGGACGGCGCGACGTCGTGCTTGACGTCGCGCTCGCGCGCCGCCCGCGCGCGGGCGAGGCGAAGCGCGAGCTCGCTCCCGGTCGCCGGTTCGAGGTGGCGCGTCGCGAGCGAGCGAGCCAGTTCGTCGGGGCCCGGGGCCTCGTCCGGCTCGAAGCTGACCTCGGCGAGATCGCGTCGGCGCGCGGCGCTCCCGAGGACGGCCTCTCCGCCGTCGAGCAGCGCGAGGACCTCGTCGGCGAACGGCGAGCGGTTGACCGCGACCCCCTCGTCGTCGGCGACCCGCCACGAGAATCGGATCCGGTGGCTCGCGCGTGACAGGCAGCTCCAGAACAGATAGCGCTCCTCGTCGAGCCGCTCGGCGCGGGGTGGCAGCCCGCAGAGGGCACGCGACGCGTCACCGAGCAGCGGGTCGGGGCTCGACGCGCGGGGGAAGTCGCCCTCCTCCAGATCGGCGACGACGAGCGTTCGCACCCGGCGGGCCCGGACCCGGTACGGGTCGGTGATCCGCACCGCTCGCTCGCTCGACCCGCGATGCAGCGGGAGCTGCGCGGCCTCGAGCTCGGCCAGCGCGTCGGCGGCGAGCTCCGCCCCGGTGTCGCCGAGCGCGACGGCGACACCCACCAGCTCGTCGAGGAGCCCGACGGCGAGCTCGCCCGCTCGCAACTCCAGCTCGAGCCTGCGTCCGGAGCTGCGGGCCTCGCGCCGGCGCGGGCGCTCGGCCAGTCCCCGCGCCGCGCGGGACAGTGCGCGCAGCAGGGCGACGCCGTCGTCGGCGGCGATCGACTCGCGCAGGTCGCCTAGCTCGAACAACTCGCGCCCGTCCCAGAGCTCCTCCGCCTCCGCCGCGCTCTCGGTGCCGAGCCGCCGGACCTGGCGCTCGAGGCGGTCGACCGCTCCGCGCGGCGCGACGCCCGGCGCCCGGAGGAAGCCGATCAGGTCCGAGGCCGCTCCCCCGTTGGCCGCGCGCAGCAGCGAGCACAGGCCGCGTCCGGTGGCCGTCGACTCGAACCCGACGTCCGCCTCGATCGCGGCCCCGACCCCGAAGCGCTCGAAGACCGATTCCCAGAGCGCGGCGTGGCGTCCGGGGTCACGAAGGACGATCGCGATCTCTCCCGGATCCTCGCCGTCGGCGATCTCCCGCGCCACCTCGGCTCCGGCGAGCTCGATCGCGCCGCGACGGCCCGCCGCGAGCAGGAAGCCGACGCCCGGGTCGCAGGGCGCCCGCGTCGCCGGCTCGGCGAATCCGCGCTCGAGGTGGTGCAGGGCGGGACTCGACGTGTTGTCCGGATCGGCCTCGAGCTCCGCCAATACGCCGGCACCGCGCTCGAGCAGCTCGCCGAGGAGCCGCGCCCGCGCCCTGCCCGCGACCCGGTCCTCGTAGGTGAGCGACACGATCACCTCGCTCGCCTCGGCGAGCGCCGTCAGCAGGTCGATCTGCAGCGGGTCGAGGTCGTCGAATCCGAGCAGCGCGACGGGGCGGCCGCCCCACGCGCTCGCGTCGAGCTGGAGACGCTCGAGGGCGCGAGCGATCCGCTCGCGAGGCCCGGCGAGTCCGGCGCGGTCCAAGCCCTCGGCGAGCGCGAAGGCGATCCGCGCCAGATCGCCGAGGACGCCCGGTTGCTCGGAACCGGGCGCTCGCGCGGCGAGCTCGCGAGCGCCCGTTCCCGCCCGGGCCAGCTCGAGCATGAGGCGGTCGACCTCGGCCAGGAACCCCGGTCGCTCGGCCGACGCCGCCAGCGGACCGAGCCGCGTCTCGCGGATCGCGCGGCGAAGGATCTGACGGCGCTCGACCGCGCCCGCGCTGCGAGCCCGCGACCCACCGAGGCGACGCGCGAGCTCCGCCTCGAGCCCGGCGAAGGTGGTCACGGTCACGCCGAGGGCGGCGTCGCGCCTCGCGAGCTCGGTCTCGACCCGCTCGACGTCGTCGCTCGTCGGCACGACGACGAGCGGCGCGGCGGTCGCCCACGCTTCGACACGCCGCAGCAGAGCGCCGGTGCGGCCCGAGCTCGGTGGCCCGATGATCAGCCCGAGGGACACCTCACCAAACATAGGTCGGCCCTCGGCCGCTCTTTTTCCGTCGGGCGGCGGTTCTACATTCGCCGCATGGCGCTCTGCTTCATCGATCCAGGCGACGCGATCCGGGCGATCGCCGATTCGGTCGGCCGCGAGGCCCGACGCCAGCTGCTCGGCGAGGCGGTACGGGCCTGGGTCGACGAGATCCCCGACGATGAGCTCGAGGCGCACTATGCGCGCGCGCTCGCCGAGCTCGACGAGCACGACATCTCGATGCTCGCCGCCTGGCACGCGTCGCTCGACGTCGGCGTGCCGCTGCCCAACCGCGACTTCCTGATGGGCGCGTTCGCGACCCTGGGAGAGCACCGTCGCGAGGCGCTCAAGCTCGCCGCCGGCTTCCGCGGCGAGGAGGCGGTCGATCGGGGGGTCACCGAGGAGCGGGCACTCGAGACGGTTCTCGAGTGGTTGTCCCCTCCTAGGTTGATGGAGCTGGCGGGGGAGGCTCTCGAGCTCTACGTCTGGGATCGCGCTGGTTCCGACAACTAGGGGGCGGAGCCTGCAAAGCGGCGCCTGAGCGGGTCATCGGTCGGTCGTGTGCGGAGCACACTTCCCTCCCTGCTTCCCCGCTCATGCTTGCTTTTCGGCCCCGTTCGGCGGAACGGGCTAGGGCTCGGGCCGGGAGGTCGACTCGCTCGGCTGCCAACCTTTGAGCTGTGGCTCGGTTGGCGGAGTTGGTGGCGCGGCGGGGGAGTGTCTGCGTTTGGTGTGGGCGGGATTTCGGGCGGTTTCCAAATGACCTGTCGGCCGAGCATCTGTGCCCGCGGTCGAAGGGCGGGACGTTCGGCGAGGCGAACATCGAGATCGCGTGCCGGCGCTGCAACCGCGCACGCCGGTCGCGCTCGGCCGTCGCCTACGCGGTCGAGCGGGAGAGTGAGGGCCTGGCGCCCCGCTGGGACGTCCTCGAGCGTGATCTGAGGGCTCTGGCCAGCGACGGGGTCAGGCGCGAGCGCGAGTACGCCCGCACCCAGCTCCGCCACCTGCCGGAGGGCTAGCCCTCCCCGGCGGCTGGTGACGGCTACGCCAGCGCCGCGTCGATCTCCGCTCGCGCTTGCTCTGTCGTCTCGAACAGCACCGCGCTCATTCCGAGCTCGCGGGCCGCGACGACGTTGACCTCGATGTCGTCGACGAAGACGCACTCGGGCGCGCTGAGGCCGAGACGCTCGAGCGTCAGCTCGTAGATCCGCGGCTCGGGCTTTCGCATCCCGACGAACGCCGAGTCGACGACGAGCTCGAAGATCTCGTCGACCGGCAGCATCGAGCGCCAGCGCGCCTCCCACTCACGGACGTTGTTGGTCAGCATCGCCATCCGCAGACCGCGATCGCGAAGCTCGGCCATATAGCCGATCATCTCCGCGTTCGGGTCGAGAGCGCCGAAGTAGAGCTCGTTGAAGCGTCCGAGCTCCGGCCGCGATCCCTCGACGCGCTCGATCTCCTCGGCGCAGGCCGCGAGGAAGTCCGCCTCGCTCATCTCGCCGCGCTCGAGCCGGTGGAGCGGGTTCTCCCCGTCTCGCTCGGCGAGCGCGTAGAGCGCCATTCCGAGGGCGGCGGTCGATATGCCGTGCTCCTCCTGAACACGCGCGAACGCGTGAATCAGCGGCGTCGTGAGGACGCCGCCGAAGTCCGATATGACCGCGCGGACGCGGCTCAACGCGGGGGCGCCACGGTCTCGAGCAGCCCGACGCCCCCGGCGCCCGACGAGCTCAGGTCGAGCGCCACGCGCTCGAGCCCGTCGCCGGTCCCGGCTTCCGCCGAGTCACCGCGACGATCGCCGGCGGCGCGGAGCATCGCCTCGTCACCGAGCTCGGCCTCGATCGAGATTCGCCGCGTCGCACCCTCGGCGTCGTACTCCGTGCTCCACAGGACACGGTCCAGCGGCTCGATGCCACCGGCGTCGCCGAGCACGGCGCCGGCGATCAGCTCGTCGGCGTGGCTGCGCGCGCCGTACGGCCGCAGACCCGCGAGCAGCAACGCACGCCCGTCGGCGAACCGAGCCGACAGCACGCGGAGGACCGCTCCCGGAGCGGGAACCGGATCGGCGCGCCAGATCGCCTCGCGTGTCGGCTCGGCGCCGCCGAGCATCGCGATCGCGGAGAGGTTCCAGCCGACCTCGATCGTGCCGTCGCGCGATTCGAGGCCAACGACGAGCTCGCGGGCGCTCTCCGGAGCCTCCTCGGCGGTCCGTGCGTCCTCGTTCATCGCTCACCCTCGTCGAGCCGCGGGTCGGAGTCGACCTCACGGGCGCTGCCCTCGTAGTCGTACTCAGGACGCCGGCGCGGGGGGAAGCCGGGTGCGGGGCCGGGCGCGGGACCCGGCCGCCCGGGGCCTCCGGCCGAACCGCCGCCGAGTCCGACGCTGAAGACGATCGCCCGGCTCTTGGCGAGGCGGCGCAGGCCTGCCTTGATCAAAGCGCGGGTCGGCGGCACCAGGAAGGCGAGACCGAAGATGTCGGTGATGAACCCGGGGGCGAGCAGCAGCGACCCGCCGAGGACGATCATCGCACCGTCGAACGCCTCGTTGGCCGGGATCCTTCCCCTGGACATGGTCTCGTTGAAGCGCCGCCATGCGGTGCGCCCCTGGGAGCGCGCGAGCGCCGCCCCGACGAAGCCGTCGATCAGCAGGATCGCCAGCGTCGGCAGGATGCCGATCGCCTGTCCGACCTGGACGATCACGTAGATCTCCGCGATCGGCAGGCCGATGAACAGGATCAGGAGCAGCAGCGGCATCGCTGCCCCTGATCCTAGGTCGGCTCGAGGCTCAGCCGCAGGCTCTGCGCAGGTTCACGCGCTTGACCTGACCGCGCTTCACGTAGACGCGGCTCGTCGACTTGCCGCCGCCGCTGCGACAGGTCAGCTTCCAGCGCTCCTTCTTGGCCGGCCGGAACTTCGGCGAGCCTCGGAAGTTGATCTCGCCCTCGTAGGGCTCGGTCGCCGCGAAGTTGACCATCCGCACGACGTACTTGCCGCCCTCCTTGAGGACCGGCGCGGTGACGTTGACCTCCTCGGAGGTCGAGTCGCCGCTCGTCACGCCGTTGCCGGACGAACCGACGAGCTTGTCGGCTCCATCCTGGGAGTCACCGTCGCCGTTGCCGTCGAGGTAGACCTCCATGTCCCAGTCGGTCGACGGGCTCGCCCATTCGGCGCGGATCTCGGCGCCGAAGTTGTCGACCCGCTTGCCGCTCGGGACCGTGAACGCGTTCTCGCTCCAGCACGTCGGGCCGCTGAGCTCGGCGGTGGGGCACGGAACCGGCGCGTCGGCCGGCGAGCCGGAGAACATCTTCGGCTTCGAGGGCTTGCCCTTCGCGCGGCGGCCCTGCTCCTTGGCGACGAGCGGGCGGGTCGAGGGATTGACGTCCCAGACGAACCGGCCCGAGCGACGCACCTTGAGCTTGGTCTTCAGGTGGTCGCGCGTGTAGCGGACCTTGCCGGTCGTGCCGTTCGCGCGCTCGATCGGCGAGGTCGGGGTCTTGAAGCGCTTCTGGAGCGTCAGCTTCGCTCCGGCCGGCGCGGTGCCCTTGATCACCGAGTGGCCCTTCGGCTTGCCGGCGAACGCGAGCGCCTTGAGGTAGGCCTCGCGGTTGCCGTCACCGTTGCCCGACTCCGGCGACGTGCCGTTGTACTGCGCGACGGTGTCGGCGTAGGAGGGGTGGAAGAAGCCGGGGCACTCGGTCGACGGATCGCCGCTCGAGCAGCCGATCTCGAACGTGTATCCGAGGCCGCCGGTCGCGTAGTAGGACCAGTCCTCCGTGCCGCCGGTCGTGTCGTAGAGCTTGTAGGACGGCAGGTTGAGATAGCCGTTCTCGGCCGCCATCGCGGCGCCGAGGCGCTTGGCGACCTTCTCGTCGATCGGCCTGCCGGCCGCCTGCAGCCCCGGCGGGCGCAGCACGAGGTCCGAGAAGGTGTGGTTCGTGATCAGCGTCGTCACCTGACGCTTCGAGACCAGCGCCTTGACGTTCCGCGTCTCGGGCTCCGAGAACGGGCCGGGGCCGCGGTAGTCCTGGGCGAGGTCACCGGGGGGCGTGCCACCCGGCGGCGTCGCGCCCGGGCCGCCCCAGAAGCCGCCGTAGTTGCGGTTCGGGTCGACGCCGAACTGCGACAAGCCGAGCGCGGGCATCTGAGCGCAGTTGCCCTCGCCCTTGCGCGGCTTCGTGCCCGGCGCCTCGGCCGACTTCGTCAGACGGCAGTTCTTGCGCTGGTACTCGTACGGGAACAGCGCCAGGTTGGCGAGCTCCTCCGGGCTTCCATCGCCCTCGTCGCGCCCGTCGTCCATCGCGCTCGGCGCCTCGCGCGAGGTCTCGAAGCCGTCGGGGTTGACGATCGGGACGACGACCGTCCGCGAGCGCTTCATCAGCCGCTTGATGCGCTTGTCGCCGGACTTCCAGCCGTTGACGAGCTGGTAGGCGAACTCGATCGCGTGCTCGGAGGAGGGCCACTCGCGAGCGTGGTGGGCACCCATCTGGAGGAAGGTGGGCCGCCCGTCCTTGCGCTTGACGTTGGCGGCGATCTCGATCGCCATCACCGGCCGGCCCTCGTACGTCTTGTTCTTGAGCTTGAACATCCGCACGAGCTTCGGATTGCGCTTGGCGAGCTGCTTCATGTCGGCGACGTACTCGAAGAGGTGGCGGTAGGCCTGCTGGCCGCTCGGCATCGACTGGGCCGCGCCGCGGGCCGCGGTCGCATCGGCGTCCTCGGCCGCGATCTCGAGCGAATCGGCGAGCAGGTCCTGGTCGACGACGTCGTAGCTCAACCCGAGCCCGCGGAGCTCCTCGAGATCCATCGGACCGTAGGAGATGACGCTTTGGGTGACCGGTCCGCCGTGCTCGGAGACGTCGAGCCCGCTCGCGGCGAGCGCCGCGGCGTCGGCCTCGGTCGGCGTCTGGACCTGGACGAGCTGCGGGCGGGCGAGCGAGTCGGGCTCCTCGATCGGCGTGAAGTCGACGGAGACGTCGGCGCTCTCGCTGTCGCCGGAGGCGCGGCAGGCCTGGACGATCAGCTCGGTCGGCGCCGCCACGAAGCCGGAGGCGATCTCCTCCGAGCCGGGGTAGACCGAGGCGGCGACGATGCGGCCGGTCTCGGAGTCGAAGACGGCGAGGTCCCAGTCTCCGGAGTCCGCCGCGAGGCGGGCGTGGAGCATCCCGAGGCCCGGCGCGTCGACGCGTTCGATCTGGACGGCGTCGCTGGCCTCGCGAGGGCCGGAGGTGCAGTCGGCGACCCCTGCCTCGGCCGCCTCGAACGAGGACGCGACGAGACTCTCCGCCCGCGCGGCGCCCGGCACGAGCAGTGCCGCAGCGACGAGACAGAGAATCGAGATTGCAAGACGGCTGGGGGTACGTCCTGAATTGACCAAGCCGCCGACCTTAGGCGAGCTTTACGCCGGGTGCGCCGGTTCGCCACGCCTCCGCGCGAGCGGCCACTAGCCTTCAGAGCCATGACGGAGAACGCCGCTGTCACCACCGAAGAGACCGTCTACGACGCGCTCGAGGAGGTCATCGACCCCGAGCTCGGGCTCGATTTCGTCTCGCTCGGACTCGTCTACGACGTCGACATCGAGGGCCCCGAGGTCTACGTGACCTTCACGCTGACGACGCCCGCCTGCCCGATCGGACCCCAGGTCTCCGAGCAGATGAAGGAGTTCGTCGGCGAGCTCGACGGAGTCGACTCAGTTCATCCGAAGATGGTCTTCGACCCGCCCTGGTCCCCGGAGATGATGTCCGAGGACGCCAAGTTCGCGCTCGGGTTCTAGGGCGGCGCGGACCGCGGCCCACAGCCCGCGACCGAGCCGCTCCGACACCCCGATGAACGATCCCTCGGGCCCGCGGCCGAATCGAGATCCACACCTCGGATAGGTTCTCGAGATGGGACTTCGCGACCTGCTCGGTCGGCGTTCCGCCGCAGGCGATCCGGGTCTCATGGGCACTGCCGTCGTGATCGAATCGCGCCCCGTCGCGAACACCGAGACCGCCGAGGTGCGCGCCAACGAGGAGGTCGCCAACAACGAGCTGTGGGCACTCAACCTCGGTAAGCGTCCACACGACCTCACGCTCGAGGTGCGGATGCCGGGCGCGGCGGCGTACGAGACAGAGGTCAGGGAGAGCGTCCCCGCGCGCTTCTGCCACGGCGCGAGCCTGGCGCTGCCCGAGGGCCTTGAGCTTCCGGTCCGTCGCGCCGGCTCGCGGCGAGACGGAATCGCGGTCGACTGGAAGGCCTACGCGGCGAAGGCGGGTGTGAGGGCGGAGGTCAGGCGCCAAGGGGCGCGGGCTCACAACGACGCGGTTCGCGAGGGCCTCGAGCGCACCCAGCCCGAAGTCCAGGCCAGGGCACGGGCCGACAACGCCGAGGTCATCGTCGTCTGGACCGCGCAGGTCCAGGCCGGCGCGCTCAAGCGCAAGCACTTCGATCAGAGCTGTCGCACCCTGATCACGCTCGGCCAGTTGGACCCGGAGCTCTACGACGCGGCGGTGCGAGAGCTCGACGGCGGGTAGGTGCGCGCAATCGGACGCGACGGTGACACGAACCTCGTCGGCGGCGAGCTCCAGCTCTGCTCGAACGAGCCGCTCACCGGCTTCTACCGCGACGGCTGCTGCGGTACCGGTCCCGAGGACCAGGGGAGCCACACGGTCTGCGCCGAGGTGACGGCCGAGTTCCTCGAGTTCTCGAGACTCGCCGGCAACGACCTCTCGACTCCGCGTCCCGAGTTCGGCTTCGAGGGCCTGAAGCCGGGCGACCGCTGGTGCGTCTGCGCGCCACGCTGGCTCGAGGCCCATCGCGCCGGCGTCGCCCCACCGATCGTCCTCGCCGCGACCAACGCGCGCGCCGCCGACCACGTGCCGTTGGACCTCCTGCTCGCCGCGGCGAAGGCGTCCGGTGCCGAACATGACTGAGATGGACCTATAGGTCCATGTGACTCACGTTCAACGCCGGCGCCGGCGCGACCGCGCCCTAGCGGCGGCCGCGGACCTTCACGCGCACGCGCTGCTTCGAGACCGTCGCGCGCTTGACGTCGCGGGCGCAGAACGGCGCGGGCTGCCAGCGCTTGCGCGAGAACCGGCGCGTGAAGTCGTCGGCGTGCGGAGAGCGGGGGTTCTCGGACTGCGAGTAGGTGACGAACGTGTCGGCCTTGACCGGACACTTCCCGCCGGTGAATTCCGCGGCCATGATGAAGCTCGAGCCGTGGACGACCTCCTCGAAGCCGTTCTCGGCGTCCCACGGCGCCGCGATCGCGTTGAAGACGCCGAGGCCGCCCGGACCGCCGTGGATCGGGATCGTCGCTCCGCCGCGCTGCGTGAACTGGAAGCCCCGCAGTGAGGCGTCGACCGGGATCCCGGCGCCCTCGAGGTCGCTGACCGCATCGGCGAACGCGACTCCGACGAGCGGGTTGGCGATGTTGAGGCCGCGCGGCGTGTTGACGGGGTCGGAGTTCGAGTAGGGCGTCGTGAAGATCGTCTGGATCCCAGGGCGGGTCTCGCCTTGCAGCCCGGTCGGCAGCGCGGGGAAGTTCGCGATCAGGTTGGTCGCGAAGCGGCGGAACACGAGCGCGCCGCTCGAACCCGCGCCGAGGTCGTCGCGGAGGTTCCAGCCCTCGACCGCCTCACACGCCTCGCCCACGTTGACGGGGCCGGACGAGCCCGCCAGCACGCCGCCGGGCGCCGCCGAGCACAGCGTCACGAGGTCGTCGCGCCAGAGCTCGCCGAGGTATTGGCGGTTGCCGAGCGCTACCTGCTCGAGCGACTTGCGGGTGAAGCCCTTCCCGGGCAGCCCGTCGGTGCCCGCCAGCCGCTCGGCGACCTGGATCAACCCGATCCGCGTTCGGTAGGAGCGCTCGGCGTCCTCGATCCCGATCAGCCGGTCGAAGCCCTCGAGCGGCTCTTCCGGGTTCGTCAGCCAGTGGCTGTCGTTGCCGTTGTGCGTGTAGTCGCGCCGGGTCACGGTCGGGACCTCCCCGGGCGGGAAGGTTCCGGGCGCGACCGCGGCCGGGTCCTTCTCCCAGTCGCATGCGGTCCGCGATCCATCGAGGATCGGCAGGCCGAGGGTCTCGAAGCCCGCCTCGGCGACGTTGCACTGCGCGGCGAGCTCGTCGGGGACGTTCGGGATCGCACCCTGCATCGAGTAGTAGGCGCGGCCCTTCGAGTCGGCGGCGATCGAGTTGACCCAGGGGATGCCCTGATAGCGGCGCTGGACGCGGTCGTACTCCGGCACCGACTGGGCCAGGTTGTTGTCGAAGAAGTGGTTGAGGTAGCGGAAGTTGTTCTGGTTGACGTCGCGCAGCGCGAACCCCGAGCCGTCCGTCCACGGCAGCGGGATCGAGCCGACGAGGTTCGTGATCATCGGCCCGTAGCGCGTCGAGTAGATCGTCCGCTCCTCGGCGCCGCCGTCCTTCAGCGGCACCTTGACCGGGGTCGCGCGCATCTCCTTCGTCTCGCCGTCGACGATGTAGGAGTACGGGTCGCCGGGAGGGAGCTGGAGCTTGTAGGGCGTGAAGCGCCAGGCGGTCGCGACGGTGTGCGACCAGGCGAGGCCCCGGGTCCAGCCGATCAGGACGAGCGGGACGCCGTAGAGCGAGCCGCCCTCGACGTCGAGCCTGCCGGGGATCGTCAGGTGCGACTGGTAGAGGCGCTCGGAGCCATCCCACGGGAAGTGCGGGTTGCCGAGCACCATCCCGCGCCCCGACTTCGTCGCCTCGGACCCGAGCCCGTAGGCATTCGATCCGATGTCGGGCTGGAGCGCCTCGAGTCCCTCGCCGGACTCCATGACCCGCTCACGCTCTGCATCGGCCTCCGCGGCGGCGGCCGGCGAGCTGGGCTCCGCCGTCGAAATCCCGGCGAGGGTCGCCCCCGAGCTCGCGAGGATGCCGAGCTGGAAGAAGCGGCGGTAGGCGTCGAGCTGGGTGATCGGCCGGACCCACTTCGCGCCCTTGCAGGTCGGGTCGGTGATCCCGTCGCGGCCGCCGACCGAGCGCAGGTAGGCGTTGTAGCCCTCGACGTAGCCGCGGACGCCCTGACGGACGCCGCGCTTCGGCCCGATCGGCGCCTTCTTGCGGAGCAGTCGCTCGACGATCCGCCGCTTCTTCGCCCATCGGAAGTAGACGTCGGCGTCGACGTTCTCGTAGGTCGTGCCGTTGCCCGAGAAGGTCCAGTTCGCGTCGGGCCCGAAGAACCGCGAGCGGTTGCCGTTGACCGTCACGTACTCCGAGGCGATCGTGCAGATGTTGTCCTCGGCGAATGCGTAGGCGTAGCCGGCGGCAAGGCTGCGGACGCTCTTCGCGCGGATGTGCGGGACGCCGAACTTCGTCCGCCGGATCGTGGCGCGGAGGACCTTCTTCGGCTTCGACTTCGCCTGGGTTCCCGGTCCGTAGGCCCCGTCGTCGAACCCGTCGGCGCGGGATCCGGGCGCGGCGCCGGCGGGGCTCGCAGCCAGCGCGACGAGCAACCCGAGCGCGAGCAGCGCCGCGACGAACCTCGTGGACCCGACCCTCCTCACCGCGAGCCACGGTACGGCGCCACCCGAGCCGCGGCAACCGACAACCGTCGCCGCTCAGGCCCTCCCGGGCGCCTCCGCGGTCGTCGCTGCCGGCTCCGTGCCGGACCGTGGCGCTGGGATCAGCGCCGCCGCTCCGATCACCAGCGCGAAGGCCGCGAGGCGCAGCGCCACGCCGAGCGGATCGCTCGGAAACGGCTCGGCGAAGACGATCGGACCGGACGCGATCGTCGTGACATTGGCGGCGACGCTCGTGACCGCGATCACCTCGACCGGCTTGCCGATTTGCAGGCTCCGCGCCGAGACGAGCAGGCCGATGAACGAGGCGACGAAGATGACCAGGGCGAGCGGGCTGAACAGGATCTCGAGCGGCCCCGCCGCGCCGAGCTCATCCGAGAGCGCCTTGATCGAGGTGTCCGAGGCGGCCCACCACAGGCCCGCCGAGATGCCGAGCAGCAACCCCGCGCGCCGCAACTCCCCGGCGACGAGGCCGACGAGCGTGGCGAATCCGGACACCACCGCGACCCAGACCACCAGCCGCGAGGTCTCGTAGCCCGAGTGAGCTTCGGATCCCGTGTCGCCGAGCGTCGCGGCGAGGAACGCGAGCCCGGCGGCGGCCAGCGCGACGCCGACCCATTCGCGCCGCGTCACCTTGAAGCCGAAAAGCCGGTCCGCGGTCACCGTGAGCAGGACGAGCCCACCGGCGATCGTCGCTTGGACGAGCGAGATCGGAGCCAGCGCCAGCGCGCCGACGTGCAGGCCCCACGAGCCGAGCGCGACCGCGATCCCGACGAGGTACCACGGTGATTTGAACAGCGCGATAGTCGAGCGGATCGGCTTCGAGATCTCGACCGCGGGTGCTGCGACGGCGCCGCGCTGCTTGTAGAGAAAGCCGAGGACCGAGCCGAACGCGGTGCCGATCGAGAGCAGCAGGCCGATCTGGACGGAGAGGCTCAAGCCGCGACGAGGCTAACGACGGGCACGGCCGCGGGCCGGGAACGGCTCAGGTGGTCGTCTTCTCAGCCGAGGGCTCGGACTCCGCCGCCTCTTCGCGCCGGGCGAGCTCGTCGCCGGCGACCTCGCAGAGCTCGGCCAGCGAGGCCTCGATCCCGGAGGCGATCACGTCGAGGTCGGGCATCGAGTCGTAATCGGCGAGCAGGCCGAAGTTGACCTGGCCGTTGTAGCTCATGATCGCGACGAAGAGGGCGTGGTTCTGCGGCAGGAAGCCGACCGGGAAGACATCCTGGAGCTCGCGGCCGAGCATGTAGAGCGGGATCTGCGGCCCGGGGACGTTCGTCACCACGAGGTTGAAGAGCCGCGTCGAGAAGTTGAGTCGCGCGGCCTGCGTCAGCAGGGTGGGCGGCGCGAAGTCGTTGAACTTCGCGATCACCTCGGCGCCCAGCGCCTGCTTGGAGTCCTTGATTCCGTCCATGCCGGCGCGGACGACGCCGAGCCGCTGGACCGGATCCTCGACGTAGACGGGGAGCGGCCCGCGGATCGCCGCGAGCTGGTTGCCGAGCGCGCCGTGCTGGTCGTCGGGCCGGATCGAGACCGGCACCTGCGCGGTGAGCTCGAGACCCTCGGTGCGGATTCCGCGGCCCTGGAGCCAGCGCCGCAGACCGCCGGCGACGATCGTCAGGACGACGTCGTTGACCGTGCCGCCGAACACGTTCTTGACCGTCTTGAAGTGCCCGAGGTCGGTGCGGACCCACTCGAAGCGCCGGTGCGATCCGATCGGCTGGTTGAGCGGGACGTCGGGCGAGGGGTTGGCGAAGTGCCAGCCGACCTCGCCGAGCGCCTGGACCCCCGTCGCGACCTGCTTGACGGTCGTCTTGGGGCGCCGTGCGGCCTGTTCGATCCGCCGCGCGATCCCGGTCGGTGCCTTGACCGCGCCGGCCGCGTCACGGGCGATGAGACCGGCGCCCGATGGCTCGGGCTGCGGCAGCCACTTCTCCTCGGGCTCGAGCGTCTGCGGGACCGGCGTCACGTCGAAGAGGACGGTCGCGATGTCGACACCCGAGACGCCGTCGACGAGCGCGTGGTGGGTCTTCGAGATCAGCGCGAAGCGGCCGCGGGTCAGACCCTGGACGAGCCACAGCTCCCACAGCGGCTTCGTGCGGTCGAGCTGCTGGGAGAAGATCCGCGCCGCGGTCCGGCGAAGCTGCTCCTCCGAGCCGGGCGAGGGCAGCGCGGAGTGGCGGACGTGGTAGTCGAGGTTGAACGTCGGATCATCGATCCAGTAGGGCCGTGAGGTCGGCAGCGGGGGGAAGGACAGCTTCTGGCGAAACCGCGGCACGAGGTGCAGTCGCGACTCGATGTGACCGACGAGGTCGCGGTAGCCGGGCGGCGGCCCCTCGAAGATCAGGATCGCGCCGACGTGCATGTGGCTCGACGAGGTCTCGTTCGTCAGGAACGAGACGTCGAGGCCGGAGAGTCGGTCGAGATGCCCTTGCGCCATCGACCGAGACTAACCCCTCTAGCCTCCTGCCGATGCCGACCCGGGCCCGACACGTCATCGCCGCCCTCGCGGCCTTGTTCAGCATGGTGCTCCTCGGCGCCTGCGGTGGTTCGGAGAGCGAGTGCGAGGACGGCTCGTGCGGCCCCGCCTCGACCCAGGGCGAGTTCAACTCCGAGCGCGCGATGAGCGACGTCGAGCGTCAGGTCGCCTTCGGGCCGCGGCCCTCCGGCTCGGCGGCCAACGAGCGCCAGGTCGAGTTCCTCGCTCGCCAGCTGCAGCTGGCCGGCGCGAAGGACGTCGAGGTCCAGCGTCCATGGGCGAACGTGACCGCCGAGATCCCCGGCGAGGGCGAGGGGACGATCCTGATCGGCGCCCATCACGACACGAAGGACGAGCCACCGATCGTCGGCGCCAACGACGGCGCATCGGGCGTCGCCGTCGTCCTAGAGCTGGCGCGCTCGCTCGCGGAGGATCCGCAGCGCACCGGCCCCACGGTTCGGATCGCCCTGTTCGACGCCGAGGAGGCGCGGGGCGACGCGCCCTTCGAGGAGGACGGCACCCGCGGATCGCGTCAATACGTCGAAGCGGCCGAGCGCAGCGGCGAGCTCGACGACATCGACGAGATGTGGCTCTTCGACATGGTCGGCGACTGCGACCTCCAGGTGCCGCTCGAGGCGAACTCGGACCCCGAGATCTACGAGCGCTTCGAGGCCGTCGCCGACGAGCTGCCCGAGTTCCGCTCGCCCTTCGGCGGCGAGGTCGATCCCATCCTCGACGACCACATCCCGTTCCTCGAGGCCGGGATCCCGTCGGTCGACCTGATCGACTTCACCTTTGGGGGCGACTCCTCACCGGGCGATCACTGGCACACGACCGACGACACGCTCGACAAGGTCTGCCCCGAGAGCCTCGGGGCCGTCGGCGCGCCGGCGCTCGAGCTGCTCTCGAACCCGTATCCGCCGTCCTCGGACGGCTAGACCGGCATCAGGTCGTAGTCGAGCACGATCGTGTGCTCGCCCTCCGGCGTGCGCGTGACGCGGGCGCGGCCGGTGATCCCGGTGAGCTCGTCGGTGCCCGAGCCGTCGACGATCGTCACCTCGAGCTCGGTGCCGGTCGGCTCGATCCGCCCGACGTGGAAGAGGGCGAAGCTGCCGCTTCGCCCGTCGATCTCGCAGCGCAGCAGCTCGAGGCCGCTGTAGACGCGCGGCTCTCCGGCGGAGTAGGCGCTCACGAGCTCCGCCTTCGAGCGCCCGCGGATGCCGCCCTGGTAGCTGCGGATGACCTCGGTCCGCGTCAGCCGCCCGCCGGTGCGGCGCTCGCGGTGCCACGGCTTCTCCTTCCAGCCGTCGATCGTGAACGACGCGGTCACCTGCACAGGGCTCACGAGGCTACCCTCAGTGGTGCAGATGTCGAGCCGAGCCGAAGCCCAGCGCACATCCCCGAGCCGCGTCCTGCTCGCCGCCCCGCGCGGTTATTGCGCCGGCGTCGACCGCGCCGTGCAGACCGTCGAGAAGGCGCTCGAGCTCCACGGAGCGCCCGTCTACGTCCGCAAGGAGATCGTCCACAACAAGCACGTCGTGGCCGAGCTCTCCGAGCGCGGCGCGATCTTCGTCGAGTCCGAGAACGAGGTTCCCGAGGGTGCGCTCGTCGTGTTCTCCGCGCACGGCGTCTCGCCGGCGGTCCACGCCAACTCCGAGGCACGCTCGCTGCGCACGATCGACGCGACCTGCCCGCTCGTCACGAAGGTCCACGTGTCGGCCAAGCGCTTCGCCGAGCAGGGCTACGAGATCGTGATGATCGGTCACTCCGGCCACGAGGAGGTCGAGGGGACGATGGGGGAGGCACCGGGCGCGATCACCCTCGTCGAGACCGAGGCCGAGGTCGACGCGCTCGAGATCGCCGACCCCGAGAAGGTTGCGTTCATCACCCAGACGACGCTGTCGGTGGACGAGACGGCGGGGATCATCGCCAGGCTGCGCGAGCGCTTCCCCGGAATCGTCTCCTCGAAGTCCGAGGACATCTGTTACGCGACGACGAACCGCCAGATCGCCGTCAAGCAGCTCGCCGCTGAGTGCGACCTGGTGCTCGTGATCGGCTCGACCAACTCCTCGAACTCCAACCGGCTGGTCGAGGTCGCGCGCGAGCACGGCGCGGACTCGCACCTGATCGACAACGCGGGGCAGGTCCGCGAGGCCTGGCTCGAAGGCGTCGAGACCGTCGGGATCACCTCCGGCGCGAGCGCTCCCGAGCAGCTCGTCTCGGAGCTCGTCGAGTTCTTCCGCGGCCGCGGCGCCGATGATGTCGCCGAGCTCCGCACGGTCCACGAGGACGTCCGCTTCATGCTGCCGAAGCGGATCCGCACCGAGCTCGCCTCGGCCTAGGGCTCCGTACCCCCGGGCCCCGTTCCGGCCGAGAAGCCGATCGCCCACAGCCGCGCGCCGTCGCGCGGCTCGATCAGCAGCGTGTGGTGGCCGTGCTGGTCGTGGTCTGCGAGCTCGTAGAGGCCGGCGCGCTCTACCTCGCGGTCGCTGACCGGGCCGGCGTCGATCGAGAACCCGAACCGCCCGCCGCCGTCGAGCACCGCGTGCACGCCACCGGCCTCGTAGGCGACCTCGACGACATCGCTCGTCGGCACGGACGGCGAGCCGCCGGGGAAGATCTCCGGGCTCGGCGGCACGAGCCCCGCGGTCGATGCGCCGTTCGTCTCGGGCGTCTCGGCGGCGACCGACGCGATCGCGACCGGCTCGCCCGCCAGCGCGGCCTCGATCTCGGCCTCCGTCTCCGTGTAGGCGCCCTCGCCGAAATGGGCCCATCGAAGCGCACCGCCCTGATCCCACAGAAACAGGGCCGGCCAGCCGCCCGGGTCGTAGTCGCGCCAGAGCTCGTGGCGCGAATCGTCGGCGACCGGGTGGCGGATGCCGAGCCGGGCCAGCTCGGAGGCGAGCAGCTCCCGGTCGCCGGTGAAGGCGAAGCGCGGTGAATGGACTCCGAGCACGGTCAGCCCGCGGTCGGCGAAGCGCTCGTGCCAGTCGGCGATCCGCGGCAGCGCTCGCAGGGAACCGAGCTGCGCGAGCTCGAAGAAGTGGACCAGCACCGGCCCGGCGGCGGTCGCCGCGCTCATCGACTCGGGGCCTTCGCCGATCCAGCGCAGCCGCGGCGGCAGCTCGGGTGCCGCGATGTTGTTGCGCTGGGGGCGGATGGCTCCAATTATCCTCGCCGCATCGTGAAGCGGCGTGGAGACCTCGTCGCCGGGATCCTGCTCGGCATCGTGATCGGGATCGCGATCATCGCGGTCTTCGTCTTCGTCTTCAGCCCGGAGACGATCGATGCACCTTCGCTCGACGGACCGGTCGGGCGCCAAGGCACCGGCCCGAGCGTCGAAGCGGGCCCACGATGAGAGGCACGGCCTAGACTTCGCCGCGGGCATGGGCGTTCCGGCTCGACAATGGCGATCGCGCACTCTCTGGGCCGTAGGACTCCTCGTCCTGGGCGCGCCGGCGGCGGACCGGCTCCGCCTCTCGTGAATTCAGGTGCCGCCAAGACCGCGTGGGCTACCGAGCACGACGGGGGCTACCGAGCACGACTATCTGACACTGGTTGCGCCGGTTATCTTGCCGCTCGCCGCGGGCCTCACCCTCGCCGCGCTGTCCTCGCCGCTGGTCGGCCACACCTCCCCCAGGGACGGATGTGCCAAGCCTTCGGCCGCCTTCTTTGCCGCTCCCCTGGCCACCGTACACCTGAGGCAGGAGACCACGGAGGGGTTCCCGGCCGGCGCGAACGCGGGCGAGCTGTGATTTCAGGATGAACTTCAGACGTGGACCAGCGCTAGTCGGTGTGGCGGTCGCTGCCGTGGTCGTCATCGTGATCGTCGTCGCCGGCGGCGGTAACGATGCGAAGACCCCAACCGCCCCGGCGGAGGGTCCAACCGCACAGGTGCGGGGCCCTGAAGCCGGGTCGTCCGGCAAGGGACCACGCGACGGTGAAGAGAAGCCGGCGGAGTCGGAGCAGCCTCTGATTGAGCTCTCCGACGGCCAGCCGGTGGGCGGAGTGAGGGAGCTCTCCTACTCGCCCGGCGACCAGATCCGATTCGCCGTCGCTTCGGATGTCGACGACGAGATCCACTTTCACGGCTACGACGTGTCGGTGCCGGTGCGCGCAGGTAAGAAGGCTCAGGTCGAGATCGACAACGCGAGCCTCGAAGGGGTGTTCGAGGTCGAGCTAGAGGACCGCGTGATCCCGATCGCCGAAGTGACCGTCAGCCCATGACCCGCTAACCGCGGGGCAGCCGTGCTCTGCGGCCACCGCCGCCGCCCGCGCCTTGCCGTCGGCGCGTGGGTCTTGTCCTCGATGAAGATTCTGGTGGTCTCGATCGGCGGGAGAAGCGGCATCGGTAGCCTCGAGGGTGCACATGGACATGGTTGGTCACGGGTCTTCCTTCGATCTGCTCAAGTTGCTCGGCGAAATCGGGATCCCGCTGGCGCTGGCCGTCGCCTACTGGCTGCGAGTCCGGGTTCTCGCTCGCGAGCACAGGGCGCCGTCCCGCCGCCGCCAGCTGTCCTTCGGCGCGGGCCTGCTCGTCATCGTGGTCGCCAGCGTCGGATTGGCGGAGATCTCGATGCGGCAGGTCTCGGGCCACATGGTCCAGCACCTCCTGCTGATGGATCTCGCCGCGTTCCTCGTGATCCTGGGAGTGACGCGGCCGGTCGTGGAGCCGCTCCTCAGCGTGCCGGGGCTGCGCCACGCGCGCAAGATCGTCCGGCCGGTGCCGGCGATGCTGATCTTCATCGCCATCGTGGTGGTCTGGCACCTTCCGCCGCTCTACAACCTGACCGCGGAGAGCGAGCTGGCGCACGCCGCATCGCGCACGTTCTTCCTCGGGGCCGGGCTCGTGAAGTGGATGGCGCTCATCGGTCCGGTCTCGGCGGCGGCTTGGTTCGTCGGCGGCTTCTCGCTCCTATACGTGGCCACGGAGCACCTGTTCATCGCCGTGATGGGCAACGTCTTCATGTGGGCCGGCACGCCGATCTACTCCGTGTACGCCGAGCGAACCGCGGCGGTCGGCATCGATCCCGTGACCGATCAATCGATCGGTGGTGGGATCATGGCGGTATGGGGGATGATGCTCACGCTCGCCTTGCTGGCCTGGGTCCTGCTGCGGTGGTCCAAGCACGAGACGGAGCGGCAGGACCTGCTCGACCTGGCTCGTGACAACGGCGTCGCGATTCCGGCCGACGTAGTCGCGAGGGCGGTACGAAACGGCCAGGCCGGAGCGATGAGGGTCGACATCCTGCGCCGACGCCACGACCCTCGCGCCGCTGCTGCGAGTAGTCGCGGTTCGTCCTGACCCGGGCCTCAGCGCAGTCGTTTCGCCCGGATCGCCCGCGAGAGGAACCGGCCCCTGCTGTCGGCGGGCGGGCGTAGGCCGAGTAGGCGCATGACCGTCGGTGCGATGTCGACGTTGACCGGCCGTGAGGAGAGACGCTTGCCCCGGACGATGCCGTCGCGGACGAGCGGCGAACCACCCGCGAGGGCGAGGAAGTTGTCGGCGGTCACGGGGTTGCCGTGATTTCCGGGCAGCGGGTTCCCGGTCGGGTCCGGCAGCGGGAACGGCAACCCGCCCGCCGACTCGCTGAATGCGACACTCGCGTCGGTCGTCGCGATCAGGTCTCCGCTCCGCGCCCCGCCGGTGTGCCAGCCGGGATGGACGCGACCGACGGTGTGACGGCGCCCGCCGTCGCTCGGGTTCGGCCGTCGGTAGAGGACTTCGTCGACCCCGTCGACGTCGAGTGCCGCGCTGCGCATCTTGCGTAGCAGCGCGAAGCGCGACTTCGACCGGCGATCGGCGAGGTAGATCGAGTCGAGGCTGCCGTTCTGGACTGCGAGGAAGTCTTCGGGGTCGATCCCCTCGGCCTCAAACGCGTCGCCAAGGCTGACTTTCTGCGGCGTCGAGTCCATCGAGTGGTCGGAAACGAGCATCAGGACGGACCGCTTCCAGATCCGCTCGCCCCGAAGCGTTCCGACCAACCGTTCGATCTGCGCGTCGGCCAGCGTAACCGCCGAGTCGTAAGCGGGCGAGCGTCCCGTCGCGTGGCCCGCCGAGTCGATCTGGGGGAGGTTCACGAACGTGAAGTTCGGGCGCCGCGTTCTCACGCCCCTGCGCACGCCCTCGGTGACGGTGCGCACGACCTCGTCCATGACGATTGAGTCGTCGGCCGCGTAGCCCGTGACTGGGTTGGTCGCCACCTGCTGGCAGTAGGCGTCGTCATCGGCCCCGTCATCGCACGGAGCCCACAGATAGTCGGCGTCGGTGCGCCGCGACCGGAAGTTCCGTCCGGCGAAGATCCGCCCGAGCTTCGGCTTTCCGAAGATGCCTGCCGAGACGATCCGCTTCGGGTCACCCTGACGGTGGATCGCCTCGAACGTGAACTCGGCCTGCGGGCAATTGCGGTTCTCGCCGCTCGTCTCGCTGGGTATCGCGGTGAGGTCGATCTGACCGGTCGGCCTGCAGCTGTCCGCGTTCGCCAACGGGGCGTAGATCGCGAACGCGTTCGCGGCGATCCCCGACCGGCCCGGATAGGCGCCGCTCATCATCGCCGTGTGGTTCGGGTTCGTCTCCGCCGGGATCACCGAGCTCGAACGCGGAAAGTAGGCTGCCCCTCCTGATTGGCCGTCGATCAGCGAGCTGATGAACGGCGCACGCTCGGCGGTGACGGCGTCGCCGTCAAGACCGTCGAGGACGACAACGTAGACGAACGGGCGCTTCGGCTTGGCCGCGCCGGCTGCGGGAGCGAGGGCGAGGCCGGCCGCGAGTAGGCAGAGGGCGGTGGCGGCGACCCGAAGCGGGCGGAAGAGGCTCATCGGTCGATCGTAGGTGGCCGCCTCCGCCGGGGCGTCACTGGATGGTGAACGCCTTTCGCAGACGAAACCGGCGCGGCTCGATTCCGGTCCCGATCTTAGATCGTCCGTCGTGATCGTCGTCGTCAGCACCGTCCGCCGGCGTCGCGAGCGCAACGCCGAGGAAGCGACGGGCGACACGCCGTGTGACGATCTCTAGACGGATTCGGCGAGTAGCTGGTCGAGGCGCCCGGACAGCCGCTCGGCGAGCAGGTCGCGGATCGGCCCCTCCTTGGCACGCCCGACGAGCTCGGCGAGGAACCCCTCGATGACCAGCCGGCGCGAGTCGGAGTCTCCGAGCCCGCGTGACTTGAGGTAGAAGAGCTGGTCCGGGTCGACCTGCGCGATCGCCGCCGCGTGCGTGCAGGCGACGTCGTCGGCGAGGATCTCGAGGCCCGGGATCGCGTCCGCGTGGGCTCGCTCGGAGAGGATGAGGTTGCGGCTCTCCTGGAACGCGTCGGTGCGCTGGGCGCCCGGGTCGACCTCGATCATTCCGCGCCAGACCGAGCTGGCACTGCCGGTCAGGACACCGCGGAAGGCGAGGTCGGAGACCGTGTCCTCGGCCGCGTGCTCCTGGGTCGTGTCGTAGTCGAGGTGCTGGGCGCCGCGGCCGGCCATCGCGCCGGTGACCTTCGCGCTGGCGCCGCGACCGACGAGCCGCGTCTCCATCCGCACCTTGCCGCGCTCGGAGCCGAAGCCGAGGGCGACCCACTCGAGCGTGGCGTCGCGATCGACGGAGGCACGCTGGCTCGCGAAGACCCAGGTGTCCTCGGAGAGGTCCTGCTGGCAGACGTAGCGAAGCGTCGCTCCGGGTTCCACGAACAGCTCGACGACACCGTTGAACAGCCCTCGGCCCTCGGAGGAGTAGCGCTCCCAGACCTCGGCCTCGGCGCCCTCCTCGACGATGACGACGGTCCGCCAATTGACGGCCGAGCCATCGCTCGGGTGAGCAACTTCGACCTGGACCGGCTCAGAGAGCTGCTTGCCGCGCGGAACGTAGACGAACAGCCCGTCGCCGAGGCCCGCCTCGTTGAGCGCGACGAACGGGTCGTCGACCTCGACGAGCGAACCGAGCCGCTCGCGCAGCAGGTCACCGTGGGACTCGAGCGCCTCCGCGAACGAGGAGACGACTATGCCCTCCTCGGCGACACGGTCGAGACCTTCGACGCTCGCCCGCTCGGGCGAGTAGGAGGCCGGCTCGAAGCCCTCGAGGTCGGTGAACTCCCAGCCCCGCGTCTTGCGGGTCGGCAGTTCGAGCTCGGAGGCGAGGGTCGTGCCGGAGCGCCGCCGCTCGGCGACCCACTCCGGCTCGGCCGTCAGCGTCTCGGCGCCGCTAGCCAATCGAACCCTCCATCTGGAGCTCGATGAGGCGGTTCATCTCGACCGCGTACTCCATCGGGAGCTCCTTGGTGATCGGCTCGATGAACCCGTTGACGATCATCTTCGACGCCTCTTCCTCGTCGAGCCCGCGGCTCTGGAGGTAGAAGAGCTGATCCTCGCCGACCTTCGAGACCGAGGCCTCGTGGCCGATGTTGGCGTCGTTCTCGTCGATCCGGATCGTCGGATAGGTGTCCGAGCGCGAGTGCTCGTCGAGCAGCAGCGCGTCGCAGACGACCTTCGACTTCGACTGCTCGGCCCCCTTGGCGACCTCGAGCAGACCGCGGTAGGTCGCCCTGCCGCCGTCCTTGGAGATCGACTTGGAGAAGATCGACGACGTCGTCCGCGGAGCGGCGTGGATGATCTTGCCTCCGGCGTCCTGGTGCTGGCCCTCACCGGCGAAGGCGATCGACAGGATCTCGCCGTGCGCCTCTTCGCCGAGCAGGTAGATCGCGGGGTACTTCATAGTGATCTTCGAGCCGAGGTTGCAGTCGACCCACTCGACGGTGGCGCGGTCCTGGGCGACGGCGCGCTTCGTGACGAGGTTGTAGACGTTCTGCGACCAGTTCTGAACGGTCGTGTAGCGAACGCGAGCGCCGGGCTTGGCGATGATCTCGACGACCGCCGAGTGCAGCGAGTCGGTCGAGTACACCGGGGCCGTGCAGCCCTCGATGTAGTGCACGTCCGAGCCCTCCTCGGCGATGATCAGCGTGCGCTCGAACTGGCCCATGTTCTCCGTGTTGATCCGGAAGTAGGCCTGGAGGGGCATCTCGACCTTGACGCCGGCCGGCACGTAGACGAACGAGCCGCCCGACCAGACCGCGGAGTTGAGCGCCGCGAGCTTGTTGTCGTTCGGCGGGATCACCGTGGCGAAGTACTCGCGGATCAGGTCCTCGTGCTCGCGCAGCGCGGTGTCCATGTCGGTGAAGATCACGCCCTGGGCCTCGAGCTTCTCGTTCACCTGGTGGTAGACGACCTCGGACTCGTACTGAGCGCCGACGCCGGCTAGGAACTTGCGCTCGGCCTCGGGGATGCCGAGCCGATCGAAAGTCTTCTTGATGTCCTCGGGGACCTCGGACCAGTCGCGGCTGTTGCGATCGGATGCGCGGACGAAGTAGTGGATGTCGTCCCAGTCGATCTGGTCGAGATCGGCGCCCCAGTCAGGAGTCGGGCGGCTGAGGAAGTTCTCGTAGGCCTTGAGCCGGAACTCGCGCATCCACTCGGGCTCGTCCTTGTACTCGGAGATCGATTCGACGACCTGCTTGCTCAGCCCCTTCGGAGCCTTGTAGGAGTAGCCGGTCTCGGGGTCGGAGAAGCCGAAGCGCTCGGCGTAATCGCCGCCGATCTCCTTCAGCGCCGACTCGGCCTCGGTGAGCTGCTTACCCGACGGCCCCACCGTCGTCGGGGTCTCGGTGGGAATCTCTGTCTCGGGCGTGGCCATGTGGCTACTCAAACCTCCAGCTTGACTTGGCCGTCCTCGACGCGGACGGGGAACGTGTCTACGGGCCGGAATGCCGGCAAGGACTTCGGGCGGCCCGTCCGCAGGTCGAACGACGAGCCGTGGCGCGGACACTCAACGGTACAGAGCGCCGCATCGAACTCCCCCTCGGCGAGCGGGCCGTCGTCGTGCGAGCAACGGTCCTCGATCGCCATCAACTCTCCGCCCTCGCAGCGGAAGACCCCGACCTTGCGTCCACCGGCGTCCACGATCCGCATCTCGCCGGGGGCGAGGTCGGAGTCGTTGCATACGTCGATCGTCTCGGGCATGTGCCTGCGCCAGGGTCCTTCGGTCGGGTCCGGTCGGGGAGTTCGTAGGTATTCCTACTTTCCGACTCGGATTTTAACGGGCGCAGGCGGCGTTCATTCGGCGTCTACCGATTCCCGAGCTCTAATCGACTGCAAGGCATCGGTCGGCTCTCTGTGACTTCACGCACGTTCTGTGAGCAAAGCGTGAGCATCCACTAACGTCCCGCCGCAGATCCGCGCCAACCCAGCGCGCCGCCGAAACCCGCGATCTCCCCGGATGGGATGACAAAGGGGCCCCGGCGGACAGGAAAAGGACTTCCCCGCCGCGCGGATCTTCGGGCTCACGAATCCCCCACACGACCCAGGAGGTCCCCGGGATGCGCAAGAGCATCGCCGTGGCCGCCATGGGTGCGGCGCTGATCGTCAGCCCCACCGCGGCCACCGCAGACCAGAACAAGCAGAACGCGAACGCCGGCAAGTCCGCTCGCCACGACCACGCGGTCGAGAAGCTCGTCAAGACCGAGCCGATCTCGAAGCCCGACATCTACTCGGGCCTCGACGACACGAAGCTCGACCCGGTCCCCGTCGAGCGCTACCTCGACGTGCGCGAGAAGTTCACGAAGCGCTTCGGCAAGAACGAGGCCGGTCGCGACATCGTCCGTGACGGCTACAAGGCCGACGGCAAGGTCGTCGCCGCGCCGGTCGATGAGCTCGCCGAGTCGACCGACCGGATGCAGACCGCGCTCAACCCGCCCGAGCCCGAGCCCGAGCCCGTCGCGACCGATTCCGGCGCCACGGCCACGGCTTCGACTGAGGCCATCGACACCTCCGGTGCTCCCACCGAGGTAATCGAGTGCGAGTCGGGCGGCGACTACAGCGCCAACACCGGCAACGGCTATTACGGCGGCTACCAGTTCGATCAGAGCACCTGGGACGCCTACGCCCCCGAGGGCTATGCCGGCACCCTGCCGTCCGAGGCTCCGCCCGAGGTCCAGGATGCGGCCGCGGCTGCGGTGCCCTACGACGCCTGGCCTAACTGCCCGTAGCTCTGGCTTTCGGACATACGGCCGATCAGGTCCGTATCGAGACCCCGCTCGCGAAGGACGCGAGTGGGGTCTCTTGCTTTCACGACCCGGACCCGTAGAACACGACGCCCCGACGCGGCACCGGGAGTCCTGCGGATCGGCAGGTGGGTCGGGCGCTCAGCCCAGGGCCCGTCGGCGCGGGGTCTATTCGCTCTGCTCTGCGACCGCCGCCTCGACCGCCTCCGTCGAGGTGTCCTCGACGACCTGCGGATCACCGTCGGCACCCTGCTGGACCGTGACCGAGGGCGTGCCGGTCAGGCCCAGTTCCTGCGCCTGCTGGACGTTCGCGATCAGGTCCTTGTCGGGCACCGCCTCGCGAGCGTCGTTCCAGGCATCGATGTCTTCGATCCCCGCATCCTCGGCGATCCCGGTCAGGAAGTCTTCGGTGACGTAGCCGGAGTTCTCCGGTCCCTGCCGGGCGTAGAACTCCTCGACGAACTGCCACAGCCGTCCCTGCTCACCGGCGGCGATCGCCGCCTTGCCCGCGTCTACGGACTCGGGACCGATGATCACGTAGTTGCGGAACTCGAGCGAGGCCTCGCCGTCGGCGACCGGGCCGGTGATCAACTCCGGGATCGTCGTGCGTGAGTAGGCGGCGCAGGCGGGGCACTGGAGGTCGCCCCACTCGACGATCCGCACCGGCGCATCGGGGTCTCCGATGACGGGTCCGTCCTGCGGCAGCTCCTCGAGCAGCGTCGCGAAGTCCTCGTCGCTGTCGGATGGCGTGTCGTCGCTGCCGGACTGGCTCGTGACGATCAGGACCGCGACGACGATCGCCGCGAGCAGGATCGCGCCGCCGCCGAGTGCGAAGGCGCGCTTGCGGCGGTCGGGGTCGGGCGTGGGGGAGGGGGCGTCGTCACTCATTGGCAGCGCAGCCTATGAGCCGCCCCTAAGCCCCGCCGAAGCGAAATGCGCGCAGTCCCGTCCAGACCGTCAGCAGGGTCATGACGACCGCACTCGCGATGCACCACTGGCAGATCGCCTCGATCTCGAACAGCTCGAGGTAGGTGAGATAGACCGAGAAGCCGAACCCGATCAGTGCGGCGGCGAAGCCGCCGAAGCGCCCCAGGTCGCCCGGAAGCGCGGCACAGCCGGCGATCAGCAGGTAGCCGGCGATGCCGATGACCGCGACGTTGACACCGGCGAGCTCGGAGTAGGGACTCGCGGCCACGGTCTCGCAGCCCTTCGAGCCGGCGACGCAGGCGGGTGCGCCACCGCCGGCCTCCGCGATCGTGATGTACGTGCTGATCGCGACCCCGACCAGCGCCAGGACCGCGATCAGGATTCGCGCGCGGCGCTCGCCCGCCACCGTCCCGCCTCGTCCCTAGATCTCGGCGGCTTCGGTCGGGTTCCCGATCTTGCCCTCGTCCTCCCAGTCGGCGACGTCGCCGAGCGCGGCGGACTTGACGATCTTGAGGCCGAGCAGCGCGCACTTGAGTCGCGTCGCCGAGATGTCGATCCCGAGCAGGTCGAGGACGGTCTCCTTCGGCAGCTTGAGCAGCTCCTCGCGGGAGAGGCCCTCGAGCTCGTCCGTCAGCATCGAGGTAGCGGCCGTCGAGATCGCGCAGCCCTGGCCCTCGAAGCCGACGCCGCTCACGCGCCCGGACTCGTCGAGCGTGATGTAGACGTGCTGCTCGTCACCGCAGAACGGGTTCGTGTCCTCGAAGTCGAGGTCGAAGCTCTCCGGCCGCCCGAAGTTGTGGGGGCGCTTGTAGTGCTCGAGGATCTGCTCTCGGTAGAGGTCGTCCATCGTGTCGAACGCTAGCCGTCGCTCAGATCCCGAACACGCGGCGCGCGTCCTCGAGGCCCTCGACCAGCCGGTCGATCTCCTCGGCGGAGGTGTAGACGCCGAAGCTCGCGCGCGCCGTCGCGGTAACGCCGAGGCGCTCCATCAGCGGCTGCGCGCAGTGGTGGCCGGCGCGGACGGCGACCCCGTGGCGGTCGAGGATCTCGGCGATGTCGTGGGCGTGGACCCCCTCGAGCTCGAACGAGACGGGGCCGAGGCGCCCCTCACCGCGCGGCGGGCCGAAGATCCGAAGCCCTTCGACGGACTCGAGCGCAGCGAGGGCGTGATCGGCCATCTCGACCTCGTGGGCCTCGATCGCGTCCATTCCCACCGCGTCGACCCAGTCGATCGCCGCCGCGAGCCCGACGGCCTGCGCGATGGCAGGAGTGCCGGCCTCGAAGCGTGCCGGGAGGTCGGCGAACGTGGTCCCGTCGCGGGTGACCTTGCGGATCATGGAGCCGCCACCGAGGAACGGTGGCATCGAGCGCAGCAGATCGAGTCTTCCCCACAGGGCGCCGATCCCGGTGGGTCCGTAGATCTTGTGGCCGGTCAGGGCGTAGAAGTCGGCGCCGAGCTCGGCGACGTCTAGACCGAGCTTCGGCGCGGACTGGGCGCCGTCGACGAGGACGAGCGCGCCGGCGGCGTGGGCGCGGCGACAGATCTCGGTGATCGGGTTGCGCGTGCCGAGGACGTTCGACACGTGCGTGACCGCGACCAGCCTCGGGCCGCGTGCGAGCGCCTCGTCGAGCTCGTCGAGCCTCAGCTCACCCGAGTCGGTGACCCCGACCCAGTCGATCTCCGCCCCGGCGCGCTCGGCGAGTTGCTGCCAGGGCACGATGTTCGAGTGGTGCTCCATCTCGGTCAGCACGATCCGATCGCCGGCGCGGACGTTCGCGTCGCCCCATGCACGCGCGACGAGGTTGATCGCCTCGGTCGCGTTGCGGACGAAGATCAGCTCGCGCCGGTCGGCGGCCCCGAGGTGGCGAGCGACGGTGTCGCGGGCGTTCTCATACGCCTCGGTCGCCTCGGCCGAGAGCGTGTGCGAGCCGCGGTGGACGTTCGAGTGGTGGCGTCGCTCGTAGTCGGAGACGGCGTCGATCGAGGCCTGGACTCGCTGCGAGCTCGCGCCCGAGTCGAGGTAGGCGACCGGGTGGCCGCCGATCTCGCGCTCGAGCGCCGGGAACTGGGCCCGGACCTGTCCGAGCTCGAAGCCGCGCGCGGTCGCGGGCGAGGCGGTCACGCGGCCGCCTCGACCTCCTCGCGGATCCAGCCGTAGCCGCGTTCCTCGAGCTGCTCGACGAGCTCGGGACCGCCCTGCTTGACGATCCGCCCGTTGAACATCACGTGGACGAAGTCGGGCTCGACGAGGTGCAGGATCCGCTGATAGTGGGTGATGATCAGGACGCCCATGTCCGGCCCGGCGAAGCGGTTGACGCCCTCGGCGACGACGCGCAGCGCGTCGATGTCGAGGCCCGAGTCGGTCTCGTCGAGCACCGCGACCTTCGGCCGCAGCAGCGCGAGCTGGAGCAGCTCCATGCGCTTCTTCTCACCGCCCGAGAAGCCTTCGTTGAGGTAGCGGCTCGAGAACTCGCGCGGAACGTTGGCGAGCTCCATCGCCTCCTCGACCTGCTTGCGGAAGTCCTTCAGCTTGATCTCGGGCTCGCCGTTGGCCTCGCGGTGGGCGTTCATCGCCATCCGCAGGTACTTCGCGACGGTCACGCCGGGGATCGACACGGGGTACTGGAAGGCCATGAACAGACCGGCCCGCGAGCGATCCTCGGGGTCAGCCTCGGTGATGTCCTCGCCGAGGAACTCGATCTCGCCCTCGGTCACATCGAGCGACGGGTGACCCATGATCGCGTTGGCGAGCGTGGACTTGCCCGAGCCGTTCGGGCCCATGAGCGCATGGACCTCACCGCGGGAGACCTCGAGGTCGAGTCCCTTGAGGATCTGCTTGTCCTCGACTCCCACTTGCAGGTTTCGGATCGAGAGGTCGGCCACGGATGCTCCTTTTGCGGTTGAGGAAGGTGAAGGTCTTTTCGGCTTGCGCCCGGCGGGTGCCGGGTCAGCCGGCGAGGGCCGGTTCGGCCTCGGGCTCGGCGCCGAACGCGACGAGGTCGGCGAGCGTCGTCTGAGCGAGCGCGCGAGTCACGCCGCCCTGCACGCGCGTCCAGAGGAACTTGGTCGAGCAGGCCTGGTCGGCGTCGACCTGGTGCGAACACTGGACCCGGCCCTCGGAGTCGGGCGAGAAGCACTCCATCGGCGCGATCGGCCCCTCGAGCGCCTGGACGACCTCGAGCATGTCGATCTCCGCGGCCGGGCGAGCGAGGCGGTAGCCGCCGTGCGCGCCGCGAACCGAGGCCACGAGACCGCACTCGCGCAGCCTCGCGGCGAGGTGCTCGAGGTAGGAGAGCGGCAGGTTCTCAGCACTCGAGACGGCGCCCAGGGAGATCGGTCGGGCAGCCGAGGGATCCTCGCCGCCCTTGCGGCCGAGCTCGACCATCAAGCGCACGCCGTACTCCGCTTTCGTCGAGAACAGCATCTGGAACAAATCCTAGCCCGCTGATCGGGCTTGCCCGCTATGGGTCGATCAGGCCGCGACGGATCGCGTAGCGCACGAGCTCGACGCGGTCTCGCATCCCCAGCTTCCGCATCGCGTTCGAGCGGTGGTTCTCGACGGTCTTCTCGGACAGGTGCAGGATGTCTGCGATCTCGCGGTTCGTATGCGCCTCGGCGACGAGCTTCACGACCTCCTCCTCGCGCGGCGTCAGCTCATCGGTGCGCACCGCGCCCTCGCCGAGGACGTCCTTGATCAGCGCCCGTTGTGCCTCGGGCGTCAGGAACGGCTCGCCGCGCTCGACGGCTCGGACCGCGGACAGCAGGTCGGAGTCGGCCTGCGCCTTGAGGACGTAGCCCGACGCGCCGGCCTTCAGCGCCTCGAACAGGTAGCGCTCGTCGTCGTACATCGACAGGATCAGGACGGACACGTTCGGCGCCTGCTCGCGGATCTCCCGCGTCGCCTGAAGCCCGGTGAGCTTCGGCATCTTGACGTCGAGGATCGCCAGGTCGGGGCGCTCGCGGACCGCGATGTCGCGCGCCTCGACGCCGTCGGAGGCCTCGCCGATCACCTCGAGGTCGCCCTCCCGCTCGAGCAGCATCCGCAGCCCGGAGCGGACGATCCCGTGGTCGTCGGCGATCACGACCCTCATGCCGCCGCTCCGATGAGCGCCGGGACCGGGACGACGAGCGTCACGCGGGTTCCGAGGTCGGGCCGCGACTCGATCTCGAGCTCGCCGCCGGCGAGCAGCGCGCGCTCGCGCATCCCGCCGAGTCCGAGCCCCGAACCGACCTTGTCGAACGCGAACCCCGAGCCGTCATCGTGGACCACGAGCCTGAGCTCCTCGGCGTCGCGGCGGAGCTCGACGCCGACCCGCTGCGCGCCCGAGTGACGCGCGGTGTTGTTGAGCGCCTCCTGGGTCACCCGGTAGACGACGAGCTGGACGTCGGCGGGCAGGCTTCCGAGGTCGCCGCTCGTCTCGAGCGCGGTCTCGAGATCACCACGGGCCGAGACGTCGGACAGCAGCCCGGCGACGGCGGCCTTGAGGCCGAGGTCGTCGAGCGCGGTCGGTCGCAGCTGGCGCGACATCCGCAGCAGCTCGGCCATCGCCTCGTTGGCGACGCCCTGGGTCTCGGCGAGCTCGTCGGCGAGCTCGGGCGGGGCCGTGCGGCGCGTCGCCTCGAGCCGGAGCAGCAGGCCGGTGAGCGACTGGTTGACCTCGTCGTGGAGGTCTCGCGCGACCCGGGCTCGCTCCTCCTCCTGCGCGCGAAGCGCGGCGCTCGAGCTGCGGCGGCGCTCGGCCTCGAGCCGGCCGAGCATGTGGCGGAAGGCGCGGTGCAGGCGCTTGACCTCGTCGGGAGCGCCCTTGTAGTCCTCCTCGGTCGCGGCGCTCAGGTTCGCGCCGGGGCGCGAGAGGTCGGCGCGCTCCATGTCGTCTACGAGTCGTTCGAGCGGGCGGAACCTGCGCTGCAACAGGATCACGTTGACCGCGACGGTGAGCGCGACGCCGAGGCCGAGCACGAGCGCCTCGTTCGGCGTCTCGGAGAGGTCGACGTCGGGATCGGTCGCCAGCACGGCGCCGACGACCGCCGCGACGATCAGCAATAGGTTCGCGACCAGTACCTGTGTGACTAGTGTTCGGCTTCGCATCGCTCCCCGACCAGTATCGGCGCTCAGCGAGGTCGGGTCGAGCCGCGGGTGCCGCCGACCGCGCCCGTCCCGCCCAAGCGGAAGCCTGATTCCGGCTTTGAGGCGGGCTTAATCAGGGTTCGCCCCCAGACCCGTGTGGGTGGTCGCCCTCATGTGGAATCCGACCTCGCGTGACAGGATTCCCTCGGCACCATCCCCGGCCCGGATCCCCGCGGCCGGCTTCCATTCTCATTCCCCTCAAGGAGGGACCCCCGAAATGACCACGACCTCGAAATCCAATTTCGCGGCCGGTCTTCGCACGACGATCCTCATGGCGACCCTCGGCGGCCTTCTGGTCGCTCTCGGTTACGCGCTCGGCGGCATCCAGATCGCCGGCGTGTTCCTCGTCCTGGCGCTCGTCATGAACGGCATCGCCTTCTTCTTCAGCGACAAGATCGCGATCAAGAGCTCCGGCGCGAAGCCGATCTCCGAGCAGGAGGCCCCCGGCCTCTACCAGATGGTTCGTGAGCTGACCACGCGCGCCAACCTGCCTATGCCGAAGCTCTACATGATCCCCTCCGAGCAGCCGAACGCTTTCGCGACCGGCCGCAATCCGAAGAACTCGGCGGTGGCGGTCACGCACGGAATCACGAAGCTGCTCTCCGAGGATGAGCTTCGCGGCGTCGTCGCGCACGAGCTCGCCCACATCCGCAACCGCGACATCCTCACCCAGTCCGTCGCTGCGGCGATCGGTTCGATGATCACCTGGCTCGCCTACATGTTCATGTGGGTCGGCGGCGACGACGATTCGCCCGTCGGGCTCATCGGCTCGCTCGCGCTGATCATCCTCGCGCCGATCTCGGCGACGCTGATCCAGCTCGCCGTCTCGCGCCAGCGCGAGTACGCGGCCGACGCGACCGGTGCGCAGATCTGCGGCAACCCGGAGTCGCTGGCCTCGGCGCTGCTGAGGCTCGAGGCCGGGGCGGAGGCGATCCCGATGCAGGCCAACGCCGCGACCGAGTCCATGTACATCGTCAAGCCGTTCCGAGGCGGCGGGATCAGTGGTCTCTTCACCACCCATCCGCCGATCCAGGAGCGCGTCAAGCGACTCCGCCAGATGCGCCCGTCACTCGGCTAACCTGGAGCGAACAGCTTGAACCTTCGGTCGATGGGGCCGAGGGGGAGGCGGCCGTAACCCCCCAGCGGCCGTCTCTCCCTCGGCCCCTGGCCGTTCAGGGGTTCGCATATCGCGGTCATCGGCCGCTCGCGTGCGCAGCACGCTTCGCGACCTGCTTCCCACGATCTGCTTCCCCCTGAACGGCCTGACGGCTGTCTGGGTTCGCAGCCGACGGAGGCCCTTTCTGAACCGTTTTGGTCGGCTATTCGGGGTCTGCGCTCGTGCCGCGATGCGGCGCCACCTCGCTATATTTTTTGAAGTAAGGGAATCCGGATCGAGTTTCAGGAGTTTTGGTTCGAATGGCAGCTACGGAGCCGATCGAGGCGATCAAGGAGCGGATCGAGGAAGTCGAGGTCGAGGAGGCCGATCGCGAGGTCTCCGCGGGTGAGGCGATCCTCGTCGACGTTCGTGAGCGCAACGAGTGGGACGCCGGCCACGTCGAGGCCTCGACGCTCGTGCCGCAGGCCGAGGTCGCCGACCGGCTCGCCGAGGTCGCTCCCGACCAGAGCCAGCGCGTGCTCTTCCTCTGCGCGTCGGGCAACCGCTCGGCCCGCGCCGCCGACCTCGCCTCCGAGCTCGGCTACACCGACGTCGCCTCCGTGCGCGGCGGGTTCACGACCTGGTCGGATCGCGGTCTGGCGACCGTCGAGCCCGAGGGTCTGACGCGCGATCAGCGCATGCGCTACTCGCGCCACACGCTGCTCGACGAGGTCGGGGTCGAGGGTCAGCTCAAGCTGCTGAACGCCAAGGTCCTGCTGCTCGGGGCCGGTGGCCTCGGCGCGCCGACCGCGCTCTACCTCGCCGCCGCCGGCGTCGGCACGATCGGCATCGTCGATGACGACGTCGTCGACGAGTCGAACCTCCAGCGCCAGGTCATCCACTCGACGAAGACCGTCGGCGAGGCGAAGACCGCCTCGGCCAAGCAGGCGATCAACGACCTCAACCCGGACATCGAGGTCATCGAGCACAACACGCGGCTCGACGCTTCGAACATCCTCGACCTGATCGAGCCCTACGACATCCTCGTCGACGGCGCCGACAACTTCCCGACCCGATACCTGCTCAACGACGCGTCGGTGCGGCTTCGCAAGCCCGTCGTCTCGGCGTCGATCCTCGGCTTCGAGGGCCAGATCTCGACCTTCGTCCCCTACGAGGGTCCCTGCTACCGCTGCCTGTTCCCGACGCCGCCGCCGCCCGAGCTCGCTCCGAGCTGCGGTGCCAACGGAGTCCTCGGTGTCATGGCCGGGGTCATGGGGCTCTTCCAGGCCAACGAGGTCATCAAGCTGGTCGTCGGCATCGGCGAGCCGCTCGTCGGGCGCCTGGTGCTCTACGACTCGCTCGGAACCCGTCTCACCGAGCTCAAGGTCCGCCGCGATCCGGAGTGCCCGATCTGCGGCCCGGACGCGCCGGAGATCGACGAGTCCGAGATGGGGCAGTTCCCCGACTACGAGCTGTTCTGCGGCGCCCCGGCGCGCGAGGAGACTCCGCAGGCCGTTTGAGGCCGAACGAGTCCGCGAACGAGTCCCGCGACCGGCTAGGTTCACACGCGATGACCAAGGTGAAGATCCCACCCGTACTGCGCTCGCGCACCGATGGCGCCTCGGAGGTCGAGGCCTCCGGTTCGACCGTCGGCGAGGTCCTCGCCGACCTCGCCGAGCGCCACCCCGATACCCGCGAGCAGCTGTTCTCGGGCGAGGGTGAGCTGAACCGCTACGTCAACGTCTATCTCAACGACGAGGACGTCCGCGTGCTCGGCGGGCTCGACACCGCCGCCTCTGAGGGCGACACGGTCGTGATCCTGCCGGCGATGGCCGGCGGTGAGCGCTAGTCCGGTCACAGGCAACCGTTAGCTCAAGGCATTCGCTTGGCCCGCCGAAGGGTCGAGTGGTATGCAGCCAGGCATAAGCTCTCCGCCCGTGAACACGGATGTCGAACCCGCGCTGCAGATGGGCGGGGCGGGGACCCGCCGCCTCGGTGCTCTGCGAGCCCAGCGAACGCTGGGTTGGGTCGGCCTCGAGCTCGCGCCGGCTCTGACCGCCGGACTGATCGCCCTCTCCCACGTCCCCGTCGGCCTCGCGGTCGGGCTGACAGTGGTCATGCTCGGCTGCGCGACGACGTTCGAGCGCCAGCGCTATCCGCTCCACCTGATGCGCCTCTCGGGCTACGTCGCCCGGCTCGCGGTGCCGCTCGCCGGCGTCCTGCTCACCGCCTTCGCCTCACTCGCCTTCGAGCCGATCCAGGTCACCGAGCTCGGCGTCCCGCTGCTCGGGGCCTGGGTGGTCACCTTCGCGACGCTCTGGGTTCTGCGCTCGATCGGCCGTGACCTCGAGCTGCGGGTCGTTGTCGTAGGGAGCTCCGGCGTCGCGACCGCGCTCAAGCGCGAGCTCGAGACCGCGGGCCTGACGAGCCACCGGATCGTCGGTTGGATCGACTTTCGCGAGACCGGGGAGGAGGAGCTCCCCGATGGCTGCCTCGGCAACTACCGCGAGACCCGGGAGATCGTCCTGAGCGAGAGCGCCGACCTCGTGATCTTCGCCCTGCGCGAGTCGGGCTCGGAGGCGATCGGGGTCTCGTCGATCGAGGTCATGGAGTCGGTCGCCCAGCAGCTGCTCGGCACCGACGTCCGCCTGATCGGCGCGAACCAGGCCTACGAGGACCTGTTCGGCCACGTGCCGCTCGCGACGATGAACGCGGCCTGGTTCCAGTACGTCCTACACCCGCGCTTCAACGCCGGGTCCTCCAAGCAGCGCCGTCTGCTCGACCTGACGGCGGCCGGATCGATGCTGCTGATCGGCGCGCCGATCATCGCGATTGCGGCGATCTGCATCAAGCTGACCGACCGCGGCCCGGTCTTCTACCGCCAGCTGCGCGTAGGGGAGCGCGGCGAGGAGTTCTGGATGCTGAAGCTGCGCTCGATGCGGGTCGACGCCGAGTCCGACGGCGTCGCCCAGTGGTCGCGACCGGATGACGACCGGATCACCGCCGTCGGCGGCTTCCTGCGCCGCACGCACCTCGACGAGCTGCCCCAGCTGATCAACGTCCTGCGCGGGCAGATGTCGCTCGTCGGCCCGCGACCCGAGCGCCGCACCTTCGTCGACGCTCTCGAACAGCAGCTCCCCTACTACGACCGCCGCCACCTGATGCGGCCCGGGATAACCGGCTGGGCACAGGTGCGGATCGGTTATGCCGGGACGGACCGCGGCACGGCGTGGAAGCTCTCCCACGACCTCTACTACTTCAAGCATCGCTCGGTCGGCCTCGATCTGCTGATCATGATCGAGACCCTCGTGACGCCCGTCTCGGACCTACGCGCTCAGGCGTACGCACCCGACGAGACGTTCATCGTCGAGGCCCAGCGCGAGCACGTCTAGCGCTAGTGCTCTAGGACCAATCCCAGGAAGCGGCGCGTGCGCTCGTTCTTCGGGCGCTCGAGGACCTCGGCCGGTGGTCCGTCCTCGACGACCACACCATCGTCCATGAAGATCACGCGGTCGGCGACCTCGCGGGCGAACCCGATCTCGTGCGTCACGACGATCATCGTCATGCCCTCCGCCGCGAGCTCGCGCATCACGTCGAGGACCTCCTTGACGAGCTCCGGGTCGAGCGCGCTCGTGACCTCGTCGAAGAGCATCACGTGAGGGTCCATCGCGAGAGCCCGGGCGATCGCGACGCGCTGCTGCTGACCACCCGAGAGCCGGTCCGGGTACTCGTCGGACTTCTCGGACATCCCGACGCGGGCGAGCAGCTCCTCGGCCTTCTTGCGGGCCTCGGAGCGATCGCGTCCGAGAACCTTCTGCTGGGCGATGCAGACGTTCTCGATCGCGCTCTTATGCGGGAACAGGTTGAACGACTGGAAGACCATCCCGACGCGCTTGCGCAGGTAGTCGAGGCCCGACTCCTCGTCGCCCTTCGTCCGCCTCGCGCTGATCGGCTTGCCCTCGAGCAGGATCCGGCCGGAGTCGGCCGGCTCGAGGAAGTTGATGCAGCGCAGCAGCGTCGACTTGCCCGATCCGGACGGGCCCAACACGCACACGACCTCGCCCCGCTTGATCCGGACGTCGATGCCACAGAGGACCTCGAGGTCGCCGAAGGACTTGTGGACGCCCTCGAGCTCGAGCATCGCGTCGCCCGCGGTCGACGCTTGCGTAGCGCCGGTCATACGCCCGCCTGCGGTTGGACGCGAACCGTGCCGTCGTCGTCCCCGTCGCTTCGACCGGCGCGCTGCGTGCGCTTCTGATCTCGCGCGATGAGCCAGTCGACGAGTCTCGCGAGGGGGATCGTCACGATCAGGAACAGGATCGCGCCCATCAGCAGACCCGACCCGTTGAAGTTCTCGGCCTGGATGTCGTTGCCGGCCTGCACGACCTCGATCAGGCCGAGGACACCGACGAGCGAGGTGTCCTTCATCAGCGCGATGAAGTCGTTGAGGAGCGGCGGGATCACCTTACGGACGGCCTGCGGGACGATCACGTAGCGCATCGACTGCGCGTGACTCATCCCGAGGGACCGCGCCGCCTCGGTCTGCCCACGCGGTACGGCCTCGATCCCGGCCCGGTAGACCTCGGCCATGTAGGCGCCGTAGGTGATCGTCAGCGAGATCACTCCGTACCAGAACGGTGAGATCTGCCCGAACCAGGTCGGATAGCCGATGGCCCGCGGGATCAGTCCCTCGGACGCGAGCGCGCCCATGAGTCCCGACACCAGCAGCAGCACCAACAGCATCGGGATGCCTCTGAAAGCGTCGATGTAGGCGATCGCGAGCCAACGGATGGGCGCCGCTGCCTTGCCCGGTAGCTGGCGGAGGATCGCGAGTATCAGACCCCAAATGAGCGAGAAGATCCCGCCGAGGACCGACAACAACAGCGTGAGCTTGAAGCCCTCGAGGATCGGCCCGATGTTGTCGCCGATCAGGCCGAAGTCGAAGTAGTACTGGAGGATGAAGTCCAACTAGGCCCCTCGCGGACGGCGGGAAGAGAAGAGGGGCGCCACGTGGCGCCCCTCTCAGGTTCGGCGGTTCAGCCCCCGGTTACCGACTCCGGCGGCTGCGTCGAGAAGTACTTCTCGTAGAGGTCGTCGATCGTGCCGTCCGACTTCAGGTCGTCGAGCGCACCGTTGACCGCCTCGATCAACGCCGTGTTGTCTGGGGCCATCGCGAACCCGTACAGCTCGTCGGTCTGGATCTCCTCAACCAGGGTCACGTCGGAGTTCTGCTCCTCGGCGTCTACGGCGACCGGCTGGTCGATGATCACCGCGTCGACCTGACCGTTGGCGAGTGCGGCGATGGCGTCGGGACCCTGCGGGAAGGGACGAACCTCGCCGGCGTCGGTCTCATCGCTGGCATACGTCTCACCGGTCGTGCCGTCCTGCACGCCGACAATCGCGCCGGAGAGATCGTCCACGGAGGCGATGTCCGAGTCCACCGGGACGACGAGCGCCTGCTGCGCCTCGTAGTACGGGTCGGAGAACGCGACCGTCTGCTCGCGCTCGGGAGTGATCGTCGAGGCGGCGGCGGCGATGTCGAACTGACCGGCCGCGGTGTCGCGGAAGATCGTGTTGAACGACGTGTTCTGGTAGGTCGGCTCGACCCCGAGCTTCTCGGCGATCGCGTTCATGACCTCGATGTCGTAGCCCGAGAAGTCACCGCTGTCGGGGGTACCGATCTCGAATGGCGGGAACGGGGCGTCGGTGCCGACGAGGAGCTCGCCCTCCGTGTTCAGGCCGAGATCGGCGCTGCCCGAGTCACCTGAGGAACCGCTGTCGTCCGACGAGTCGTCACCGCATGCCGCGATGCCGAGCGTCGCGATGAGGACCGCGAGCAGTGCCGCGAGCCTGAGCCGAGAGAACTTCACTGAAAATTTCCTCCTCGAATCCATTCGGCGCGGCTCCCCCAAGACCGACACCTCCCTGCGTGGTCGGAATCTAGCGACCATTTGACCACCGGCGCCTGACGGCGCCAGATCGGCTGAGCCATCCTCAGCCGGACCGATGACTCTGCCACGCGCGCGGTGGCGTCGGTTCGCCACTCGGCACAGCTTCGACGTCGACGGATTCGCCCGCCGGTCGAGCCGAGGGTTCAGGCCGGCCGCAGCAGCGTTGAGAGCCCGCGATCGAGCGCGGCTCGCGCGGCGTCCAGACCGAGCGAACCCGAGAGCCAGCGCGTGCACAACCCGTCGACCAGGGACACGAGTAGATCGGCCGTGACGCCGGGATCGACGCCCTCGGCGATCGAGCCGTCCTCGACGCCGTCGCCGATCGCGAGCGCGACCAGGCCGCTCCAGGCGGCGTTGACCCGCGCGAGCTCGTCGCGGAGTTTCGCGTCGAACACCGCCGACGCCCCGATCTCGCCCCAGACGAGGGCGTCCTCGCGCACGGCCGGGTCGTCGTCGAGCTCGGCCATCAGCGCGTCGCGGATCGCGTCATAGGCCGGTTCGGCGGGCGCGCGGTCGCGCAGGCGCTCCGAGGGGGCGGCCTCGCCGAGGTTCGCCATCACGGCGCGGATCAGTCCCGCCCGTGACTCGAAGTGGTAGTAGAGCAACGGCACCGAGACGCCCGCCTGCGCAGCGATCGATTCGAGCCGCATCCCGCGCACGCCGTCGGCCGCGATGCCCTCGCGGGCCGCGGCGAGGATCGCCGAGCGGTTGTCGCTGCCGGCACCCTCGGATTCGTGTCTGCGCGCGGTCTCGGTCATCGGCTCAGAGCGGTGCGATCCTCGCAGGCCGGGCGCTTCGCGGAGCGAGCCACCCCACTACAATTACTGAAGTAATGACGGACTCGGTTCTCAACCGCCCGTGCGGGGGTCGGTACGGCAACGTCATCGAGGCGGTGGGCAACACGCCGCTCGTAGAGCTGCCGCGACTCGCTCCGCACCCCGGAGTGCGGATCTACGCCAAGCTCGAGGGCCGCAACCCGACGGGCTCGGTCAAGGACCGCGTCGCCAAGGCGATGATCGAGGCGGCCGAGCGCGAGGGCGCGATCGGCCCGGGCCAGACGATCATCGAGCCGACGTCGGGCAACACCGGGATCGCCCTGGCGATGATCGCGAGTCGCAAGGGCTATCCGATCAAGGTCGTCATGCCCGACAACGTCACCGCCGAGCGCACGCAGCTGCTCGAGATGTACGGCGCCGAGATCATCTTCTCCGAGGGCGCCAAGGGGTCCAACGGAGCCGTCGAGAAAGCGCTCGACATCGTCGAGCACGACAGCTCGTACTACATGCCCTACCAGTACGGCAACGAGGCCAACCCGGGCGCCCACTACAACGGCACCGCGGTCGAGATCCTCGAGGAGCTCGAGACGGTCGACGCGTTCGTCGGCGGTCTCGGAACCGGCGGGACGCTGATGGGCAACGGGCGCCGGCTCAAGGAGGCCAACCCGGACTGCAAGATCGTCGCCTCCGAGCCGATGCAGGGCGAGCTGGTCCAGGGCCTGCGCTCGCTCGACGACGGCTTCATCCCGCCGATCATCGACCTGTCGGTCCTCGACCGGAAGATCATGGTCTCCAACCACGACGCGATCGTCTGGACCCAGAAGCTGCTGCGCGAGGAGGGCGTCTTCGCCGGCGTCTCCTCCGGCGCCATCGCCCGGGTCGCGAATCGGATCGCCGGCGAGATGGATGAGGGCAACGTCGTCTTCCTCGTCCCCGACGACGGCTGGAAGTATCTCTCCTCCGGCGTCTACACGAAGCCCGTCGAGGAGCTCGAGAGCGTCGATTCCACCGTTTGGTGGTAGACGCCGCGGGCGTCCGGGCCGCGCTTCGCGAGCTCGCCGAACCTGAGCATGCCGCGGCTCGGCAGCGCTTCTTCAAGACGGGACCCGGCGAGTACGGCGAGGGCGACGTCTTCCTCGGTCTGCGGGTGCCCGACCAGCGCCGGGTCGCGCGCACCTTCGCGGAGCTGCCGCTCGCCGACTGTGCCGAGTTGCTGGGCAGCGAGACCCACGAAGACCGCTTCACCGCGCTGGCCATTCTGCGGCTGCGCTTCGAGCGCGGTGACGCCGCCGCGCGCGAGCGGATCGCCGATCTCTATCTCGACCACCTCGGCGCCGTCGACAATTGGGACCTGGTCGACGCCTCGGCGCCGTATCTGCTCGCCGACCGCGTCCGCTCGGACCCGATGCTGCTCGACTCGCTGGTCGTCTCCGAGCGCCTCTGGGATCGCAGGGTCGCGATCCTGGCGACGTTCCCGCTGATCCGCGAGGGAGTTTTCGACCGGACGCTCGAGTTGTCCGAGAAGCTGCTCGGCGACGAGCACGACCTGATCCACAAGGCGGTCGGTTGGATGCTCCGCGAGGTCGGCAACCGCGACCCCGATCGCTTGCGGGGCTTTCTCGCCGAGCATGCCGGGCGGATGCCGCGGACCGCGCTTCGCTATGCGATCGAGCGCCTCGATCCGGCCGAGCGAAAGCGGTGGATGAGCGTGCCGCGGGTCACCGGTTAGCCTCGTCTGCGATGCGAATCCGCCGCGACCTGCTCGACGAGATCATCGCCCACAGCCGCGAGGACGATCCGAACGAGTGCTGCGGCGTTCTCGCCGGTCCGGATGGTGTCGCCGACCGCGCGATCCGCGCCCAGAACTCGCGTCCGAGCCCGACCGCCTTCGAGATCTCCGGCCAGGACCTGCTGCGGATCTACCAGGAGACGAACGACGGCGAGGACTTCGTCGCGCTCTACCACTCGCACACGCGCAGCGAGGCCTATCCCTCGCAGACGGACATCAACATGGCGCCGCGCTGGCCGGGCACCGTCTGGCTGATCTGTTCACTGGCCGAGGCCGAGCCCGTCATCCGCGGCTTCGAGATCGAGGACGGCCGGGTCACCGAGCTCGAGATCGAGCCGGTCGACTGACCGGTCCCGAGCCGCTTCGCTGCCCCTCGTGCGGCTCCGTCTACGAGCCGCCGTCGGCGTTCTGCCCGGCCTGTGAGATGCCTCTCGTCATCGACTCGGACCTGAGCGAGGAGGCGGCGGTGGGCCCGCGCCACGAGCTCGCCCGCCAGATCAATCCGAGCTACGCCCAGGGCCCGCTCGTCCGCGTCGCCTGGGCCGCCAACCAGGCCGAGGCCGAGATGATCCAGGGGATGCTGCTCTCCGAAGGGGTCCCGAGCCTGCTGCGCCGCACACGCGGCTTCGACGTCCCGGACATGCTCGCCGCCGGTGCCCGCGACGTGCTCGTCCCTCAGAGCGCCGAGGAGATCGCGCGGGGGATGCTGGGACCGCGCAACGAGGTCGGCGCTCGCACGCAACGGGTCTCGAAGTGGGTCTTCCTCGCGACCGCGACCGCGGTCGGACTCGTCGCGCTGGCGATCGTGTTCGTGCTCTACGCGCTGACGCGCTGACCGGCTAGGAGAAGCGCTCGAGGCCACCGCGCGGAATGTCCTCGCGCAGGTAGCGCCGCCATTCGGCCTCGACCTCGCGCGCGGGCTGGTCGAAGGCGATCTCGATCGCCGCCTCCGCGCCCGAGCGCCGCACGCGCGAGACGAGGACGTGGCAGGCGTCGATCCCGCGCCGGCGCTCGAGCAGGTCGAAGATCGTGCCGCCGAGGATGATCGCGTCGCGCTGCGAGGGTGGAAAAGAGGGCTGGCGCGAGCCGCGCATCCGCGTCGACACCGCGGCACGGAACAGCGGGGTCTGGCCGGCGAAGTACTGCGCGCCGCCCTCGACGAGCCACGACCAGCGCAGATATCGCAGGAAGCGCCCTGGTCCCCACGGCGGCGGCAGGCGCTCGTTCTCGCCGCCGATCACGAGCTGCGCGTAGAGCCGCTCGGCGGTCCCGAGGAGCGCGTGCAGCGAGTCCCTGCCCGCCGCGCGTCGCATCAGGTGCTCGTCGGAGAGCACGTGGAGCTCGGAGGCCATCGCCCAGCCGGCGAGGTAGCGCCGGCCGGCCGGCGCGGCCGCGAGCCTCGCCGCGGGAAGGAACGGATGCGCCGCGGCGAGCCAGGCGGGGGAGGGATGGACGATCACCGTCAGGTCATCGGCGGGCGTGAACTCGAAGTGGTCCTCGAGCCGCAGGCGGCGTTCCTCGAGCGCGTCGAGCACGCGCTCGGCGCAGGCGGCATCGGCGCTCTCGTGCCGAGCCCGGAACGTCATCGACTGAGACTCGACCCAGGGCACGGGTCCAGCCTATTTCGCTACGGGTTCGTGCCGACCTCGACGATCTGCTGGAACGTCGGGCGGTTGATCCAGTGGATCTCGGGCTGGGTGATCGCCCCGAGCGCGCGCGATTCGACCGCGTCGTAGCACCACTGCGGATCGCCGCCCTCGCAATCGTCCGCGTCGGCGTAGACGTCCTCGTAGGGGATCGCCGCCGCCTGCACGAGCGATCGCTGGAGCCGCTTCTTGCACAGCTTCAGCGAGCCGCGCCCGCAGTACTTGCGCGAGTACGGGTCGCGGACCTTCGTCCGAAGAACGCTTCGCAGGTCCTTCTGCGAGTAGGCGTACCAGCCACCGTTGTAGGCCGAGCCCTGGTTCGTGCCTGACTTGTGCGGGCTGTCGTCGATCGAGCGCACCGCCTTGATCCGGTCCATCAGCCCGTCGCCGAGCGCGGGCTTGAACTGGGCCTCGACGAGCAGCGGCCACCACGCATCCATGATCCGGACGGCATCGGCCTGCTCGTAGGTCCCGTCGCCGTCGGCGTCGCGGCGGTGGGCGCCCGACGCCGCCCAGGCTTTGAGCGTCGCGACCGCCGGCCGCGCCTCGGCGGAGATCCCGCCGCGGCCGCTTCGCAGGACCCTCAGCGCCCAGGGGAGCACCTGGCTGCCGCGCAGGTCGACCGTCCCCGCGTCTTCCATCGCCTGGACGAGCTCGACGAGGTTCATCTTCTTCGACCCCGCGATCCCGCGCTCGATCCGCTCGTCGAGCGAGTCGGACCGATACACGGAGCCGTAGGCGAACGTGTCATCGGAGGCCGAGAAGCCCTTGGCCTGCTTGTTGTTCCAGCTCGTCAGGTAGGCCTTGTCGACGTCGTGGGGGTGAGCGTCCTGCGGCGCCTGCGCCGAGGTGTTGAGCTCGGTGTTCAGGTCGCGCCAGACGAAGCGGTCGCGCCCGAAGACCGGGAAGTTCGGGTCGACCCGCTTCGGGCGCACGGGGTTGGCGCCCGAGTTGAAGTAGGCGATCTCGTCGTCGTTGACGTAGAACCAGTTGAACGTCAGGTCGACCTTGTTGGCCGCCTTCATGAACTCCTTCGCCGACTCCATCTTGTCGGGGTTGTTGAAGTCGGCGAAGCCGAGCACGGACGGGTCGACCTCGTGGAAGTAGGTCGCCCGCAGCGTCGTGAAGACGTAGGGGACTCCCTTGATCAGCGAGCGGCCGCTGACGATCCCGAGCTCGGTGCGCTGTGAGCGCAGCGTCTCGGAGCCCGCCGGGGTCTGATCGGCGGCGCTCGGCGTCCAGGTGTTCGTGCGCTCGAGCGTCTCGAACGGCTTGCACTCCCCATCTCGCAGGTACCCCTCCGACTGCAGGGACGGCTCGCCCTGCCCGTCGGGGTTGCAGAGCTTCATCGCGTAGGTGTCGGTGATGTCCTGCCCGGCCGACGTCGCGCTCCACGCGTAGTCGGTGCCGCGACCGAGCTGGACGTAGAGGTTCGTCCCGGGGAAGGCCGAGCCACGGGCGTCGATTCCCGGCCCGTCGGCCGAGTCCGGGGCGTGGACGTCCTGCTCGATCAGGATCTGCGGCGCGTAGTAGGAGACCTGTGGGCCCATGACCGCGAGCGGATTGCCGCTCTCGGACTCGCGCCCGGATACGAGCAGCGCGTTCGACATCCCGCTCTGCTCGTCCAGCGGCCCGAGCAGGTCGGCGGCGTCGGGGAAGCGCGAGCCCTCGGGGGTCGCCTGCATCGGCGTCGAGGAAGCGACGACGTCCGGGCGCTCGAGCGTGCCCGGATCGGGCAGCGCGGTGCCGATCGGGTTCTTGACCGCACGCTGGTAGGGGAAGCGTTCGTTCGTCGTCGTCGGCGCCTCGGCGTCGTTCTGGGAGCGGAAGTCGGCCCAGACCTTGCGCCCGGCGCGCTTGCCGAACTTGGCCTGAGCAGCCTGCAGGACCTCGGCCGAGCCGAGCTCGTTGCCGCCGCCCTTGCCGAAGATCCCCGCGACCAGCGCGCCGATCGCGATCACGTCGGTCGGCTTGAACTCCTCGGGACCGCCGACGTTGTTCGTCAGCTGGTACTCGCCCGGAAGCGTGCCCGCGAGCCGGTTCTCGTCGATGTAGGCGTTGATGCCGGCGACGTAGTTGTCGAGGTCCTCGACGATCTGCTCGCCCGCCTCGCCGTAGAGCTCGGGCGCGCGGTCGATCTGAAGCTGGAGGTCCTCCTCGGTGTAGGGCGTGTCGCGCCAGACGCCGCGGTCCATCTCGCGGTTGCCCTCCGACCCACCGACGAAGCTCGACAGCTGACCCCGCCCGGAGTGGCGCAGGACGTCGATGAAGAAGAGGCGGTCCTGGGCGGTCGCGTAGCCGGTCCCGAACATCGCCCCGGCGCGTGTCTCGCCGTAGATGTGGGGGACGCCGAACTCCGAGTCGCGGATGATCGTGACGTCGTCTCGCGGGCTGATCGCCTCGTCGTAGGCGTCGGCGTCCGAGGGCGGGACGCCGAAGCTCGCGTCCTTATAGAAGTCGTTCAGCGCCGCGTCGTCGAAGTTCGGGTCGTCGTAGGCGTAGACCAGGTCCTCGTACATCCCGAGCTGATCGGAGTTGTGCTCGGGACGGGCTCCGGTCGAGACGAAGCGCAGGATCTCGGCGAGCGAGGAGCTGCCGTTCTGGCCCGGCGGCAGGATGTTGCGAAAGCCGCCGGCATCGTCTGCCTGGTACTCGCCCGGTTCCGGCCCCTGCGCCGACGCGGCGGGCGCCCAGACGAGCGCCGCGAGCGCGATCGCAACCATGGACGCGACGAGGCCGCGCGACGACTTGAGCATCCGATCCCTCTCTCCTCCGGGCCGCGGCGCGACCGACCCGGTGATCGTAGACGACCGCGGCCGCCCGGAGGCGGCGCTCCGTTTAGCCGGCGTTCTCGAGTTCCCAGTCGAGCTCGGTCCGCACGCCGATCGCTGCGAGCGAGTCCTGCGCCGAGGCCAGGTCCGCCGTGCCCTCGACCGCCGAGACGAGCGGCAACTCGCCGGCCTTCGCGGCTCGCGGAACGTCGAAGAAGAAGCCGATCGCGCCCGCGGGGCCGAGGCGCACCTTGCGTCGCCCGCCGCGGATCGGCACTTCGCCCGACTCGCCGCGCGCGCAGCGGACGACTCCGAGGCTGGCTTCGGTTCCGGTGCTCGCCGCTACGGACTCGATCTCGTCGGCGACCTCGGGGCCCATGCTCCAGCTGCCGATCCAGGACCCGACCCGGCCCAATGCCGCGACACGGTCGAGGACCTCCTCGGGCTCGAGCTCGCCGTCGCAGCCGGCGCCGAGGATGGCCCCGAGCGTCGCCGGGCCGCCGCGGCGCTCGAGCTCGAGCGCGGCCGCGAGCATCACCGCGTCGCAGAGCGGGCTGGCGAGCCCCCTCTCGGTTCCGTCGGCGATCGCGTCGCCGCCGATGTCGGTCAGCACGACCAGGTCCGCGCCGAGCTCGCCAGCCGCCGCCGCCAGCGCGTCGGCGACGCCGAGCGGGCCGCCGTTCGGATCGATCAGGAGCGTCGGCACGCCGAGAGCGCCCGCCACGCGCGACTCGGAGAAGGGGATCGCGTCGACGGTCGTCGTGGCGGCGTCGGCGAGGACCGCCCGCTCGCCGAGCGGCCGGCCACCGACGATCTCCTCTACGGGCCGTGGACCGGGGCGCGGGTCGATCGGCAGTCGCTCCCAGGAGACGCCACCGAGCGTCGCCGGCGTACCCAGCGACTCGCACAGGCGGGCGATCGCCAGCGAGCCGACGACATCGCCGCCACCACCGATTCCGATCACGAGCGCGCCGCGGGCGGCGCGAATCCGCGCTTCGAAGCTCAGGCGGGGACCGGCTCGCCCTGGCAGGCGTCGCGGATCATCGCCGAGGCGCGGCCGAACTCCTCGTCGGCCATCACCGGCGTGCCCTCGAACGGCAGGTCGCGGTCGATCTCGACCCACGAGCGGCAGCCGTGGTACTCGTCGCGGACCCGCACGGTCACGGGGCGCGGGATCCTGTGGACCCTGAGCAGCAGGACGTGGAGCGGGTGCCGGCGCTTCCAGGCGAGGCGCTTGCGCGCGTAATCCGGCGTCCAGACGTGGAAGGGGGACAGCGCGTCGACGATACGCGGGTCGTCGGTCTCGAAGTGGTCGGCGACCTCGGCCCAGGCCCGGATCCGCACGCGGTCGGGCTGCATGATGCCGCCGTCCTGGAGCAGGGCCTTCGGTGTCGGTTCCTCGTCGGGCCACACACCCTCCTCGAGCGCGCGGCGAAGCTCCGGATGATGGGAGGCGCGGACGAGGTCGTTGCGCTGGTGGTCGAAGGTGGGGTAGAGGAAGAAACGCTCGTGCTCGAGCTCGAAGTGCTTGTTCTCCTCGCGGATCCCGCCCTTGCGAAGCGTCAGGAGCTGCTCGCCCTCTGACAGCGCGCGCACTGTGACGGCCCACTCTTTGAAGGCGATAGGCATTGAGAAGTCTGCTGGTCCTTGGAAGGTCGAGAGTCGGGGCCGCGGCCTAACCGATGACGCTTCCGGTACGGAAGCTCGGCCCGTCGGCTTGTGAGCGAGTGTAAAGCCTGCCTCAGGTAAATCGCAAGCTGATGACGAATGTCACGAGACGCCCTGAACGAACGCTTGCGCAGTGGCCTCGCGGACCGGGTCAAGCGCCGTGACCGCCACCTCCGGGCGTCTCGATTCGCAGGATCTGGCCCGGCTCGAGTCGTCCTCCGGCCTTCGGGTCGAGCTCCTCGCCGTCGATCAGGTTGCGACCCGGATCGCCATCCGCGCCTCCCTCGCTGCCGCGCGGAGCGTGGCGTCGGCGCTCCGTGATCAGGCTGTAGGCGAGCGGCTCGAGTGCCTCGATCTCGCGAACGAGCCCGTCGCCGCCCCGCCGGGAGCCGGATCCGCCCGAGCCCCGGCGCAGCCCGAGCTCGCGAATCCGGACCGGCAGTTCCGACTCGATCACCTCGATCGGGGTGTTGAGCGTGTTCGACATCGCGACGTGGATCGCGCTCGGGCCGGGTGAGTCGGCGTCGGCGCCCTGGCCGCCGCCGAGCGTCTCGTAGTAGGTGAACCCCTCGCCGGAGGGGTCGGCGAGCGTCAGGTTGTTCATCGTCCCCTGCCCCTGGGCCGTCGATCCGAGCGGCTCGGCGAGCGCGGCCATGACCAGATCGGCGACGCGACTCGAGGTCTCGACGTTGCCGGCGGCGACCGCTGCGGGATGGCGAGCGTTCAGCAGCGATCCCTCCGGGGCGGTGATCTCGATCGGCCGATGCGCACCGGCCGACGGCGGCGCATCGGGGTCGAGCAGGACCCTGACCGCGAACAGCGCCGCGGAGCGCGTCACCGCGAGCGGACAGTTGAGGTTGCCGTCGACCTGATCGGCGCTGCCGACGAAGTCGAGGCGCAGTCGCTCGCCCTCGATCGTCGCCTCGACACGCAGCTCGAGGTCCTCGAGCCCGCGCTCGCCGCCCTCGAGGACGTCGCTCGCGGACCAGCGACCGTCGGTGAGCTCGGCGAGCCGCGCCCGGGTGCGACGCTCCCCGTAGTCGAGCACTTCCGCCATCGCGTCGCGGACCCGCGCCTCGCCCTCGCGCGCGCAGAGCTCGGCGATGCGCTCGGATCCGATCCGGTTCGCCGCTCGCTGGGCGCGGAGGTCGGCGATCCGCTCCTCGGGATTTCGCATCCGCCGCGCGAGCCCGTCGAGCGTGTCCTCGCCGACGAGGACCGGCTCGATCACGACACCCTCCTCGTCGAGCGTCCGCGAGTCGAACGGCATCGAGCCGGGCGTCGGCCCGCCGACATCGGCGTGGTGGGCGCGGCTCGCCGCGAAGCCCAGCAGCGAGCCGTCTTCGCCGTGGAGCGCGCGGATCAGGGTGATGTCGGGCAGATGGGTCCCGCCGCGGTAGGGGTCGTTGGCGATCCACTCCGACCCGGGGTCGCAATCGACGGCCTCGTCGAGGATCGTCGCGACGGCATCGGGCATCGAGCCGAGGTGGACCGGGATGTGCTCGGCCTGCATCACGAGCTCGCCGCGTGCGTCGAAGAGCGCGGTCGAGCAGTCGCGCCGCTCCTTGATGTTGGCCGAGTGCGCCGAGCGGATCAGCGCCGCACCCATCTCCTCGCAGGTCGCGCGCAGCGCACCGAGCAGCACCTGGAGGCTGACCGGGTCGAGGCTCATCGCTCGGGTCCCTCGCCGCGGTGCCCACGCGTGGCGACCACGCTTCCGCGCTCGTCGACCTCGGCGCTCCAGTCCGGCCCGAGGAGGAAGGTCGCCTCGGGCAGCTCGAACACGCACGGCCCGCTCGCCCGCACCCCGGCCGCCGGCTCCCCGCGAAGGATCTCGGTCTCGTGCCAGGCTCCGGCGACGTGGACACGGCGAGTCGTCCGCTCGACCCCATCGCCCTCACCGGGGTCAGCGGCCCGCGGCGTGAGCTCGGGAGCGGCGGAGCGGAGCGCGGCGCGGAGGTTCACGAGCTCGATGTCCGCGCCGGGGTCGCAGTAGCCGTAGCGGCGCTCGTGCTCGGCTTCGAAGAGCTCCCTCAGGCGGTCCGGCGGGGCGTCCCGCTCGGCGTCGACGGCGAGCTCGAACGATTGCCCGGCGTAGCGGAGTTCGTGGACGAGCTCGAGCTCGGCCTCGTCGCCGAAGTCCGTGTCCCCGCCGGCGCGGAGCTCCGTCTCCAGCGCGTCGATCTCCTCCCCGATCCGCTCCGCCGTCAGCCCATCGCCGGCGAGCAGGACCGTCCGGGCGGTGTCGCGGCGGCGCTCTGACGCGGCGAGTCCGAGCGCCGAGAGCACACCGCCGGCGCGCGCACACACGATCCGCTCGATGTCGAGCTGCTCGGCGACGGCCGCGGCATGCAGCGGGCCCGCGCCTCCGAAGGCGTAGAGGGCGTAGCCGCGCGGGTCGACGCCACGCTCGACGGTGACGACGCGAAGCGCCCTCACCATCTCGGCGTCGGCGACCCGCGCGATGCCGACCGCGCACTCGGTCGTATCGAGCCCGAGGTCTCCGGCCAGGCGCCCGACAGCCCGCTCGGCGGCCGAGGCGTCGAGTTCGATCCCGCCCGCGAGGCTCGCCGCCGGCAGACGGCCCAGAACCAGATCCGCGTCGGAGACGGTCGGCTCGGTGCCGCCCCGCCCGTAGCAGGCCGGCCCCGGCTCGGCGCCCGCGGAGCGCGGTCCGACGCGCAGCGCGCCGCCGATGTCACGCCAGGCGATCGACCCACCGCCGGCCCCGACGGTGTGCACGTCGACCATCGGCAGCTGGATCGGGCGGCCGCCGATCCGCGTCGAGTCGGTCCGCCGGACGCGACCCGACTCGACCACGCAGACGTCGCAGGAGGTGCCGCCCATGTCGAATCCGAGCGCCCGCTCGTCGCCGCCCAGCGTCGCCAGCCGGGCCGCGCCCACGGCGCCACCGGCGGGACCGGACAGCACGCTCCACGCCCCGGAGCGCCCGGCCTCCTCGGCGCTCGCGAGGCCGCCGGAGGAGCGCATGACCGCCGGGGCCGGGAGTCCGCGCTCGGAGCAGGCCGAGGCGAGCCGGGCGATGTAGCGGCCGAGTAGAGGGGAGAGGTAGGCGTCGACGACCGTCGTCGAGCAGCGCTCGAACTCGCGGAACTGCGCCAGAACCTCGTGCGATGCCGAGACGTGCAGGTCGGGGAAGCGATCGCGCAGCCGACGGGCGACGCGCCGCTCGTGGTTCGGATCCCGATAGGCGAAGAGCAGGCAGATCGCGACCGACTCGGGCTCGAGCTCGGCGATCCGCTCGGTGATCCGATCGAGTTCCTCGTCGGTCAGGTCGCGGACGACGTCTCGCGGGCCGATTCGCTCGCGGACCCCGACCCGCGCCTCGGCGGGAGCGAGCGGAACGGGGAGCGGCTGGCGTGGGTGGTAGAGGCGCGGGCGGTCCTGGCGCGCGATCTCGAGCAGATCGGTGAACCCCTCGGTCGCGAGCAGCGAGCAACGCGCGCCCGACTCCGTGAGCAGGGCGTTGGTACCGACCGTCGTGCCGTGGGCGAGGAGCTCGACGTCGGCGGGATCGCGGCCGGCGCGCTCGAGCGCGGCCTCGATCGCCGCGAGCACGCCCCGCGACTGGTCATCGGGCGTCGTCGGCGACTTCGCCGTATAGACCCGCTCACCGTCGAAGGCGACGGCGTCGGTGAACGTTCCGCCTACGTCGACGCCAACGAGCATCGACGCAAACTACCGGCGGCCGGTCAGGCGGCTGCGCCGACCTCCGACTCGCTGCGAAGCTCGAGCGCCGGACCGTCGAAGGTCTCCTCGAGGTGCTTGTGCGACGGGCAGTACTCGCGGCCGGGCAGCGGGTCGCGCTGGCACGGCGTGCCCCGCCGAGTGTGCGCCTGGCACTGACGCGGGATGCCCGCGAGATCGATCTCGTCGGAGAGCTGCTCGAGGTGCTCGACCGCGAGCGCGATGTTGCGCTCGACGACGCGCCAGACATCGAGCTGGTCGTTCATCGCGAAGTGGCAGCGGATCTCGCTGAACAGCGTCCGCGCCGGGCGCGCGAAATAGCGCCGGTCGGCGGCGAGTCGCTGGACGACGCCCTCGCAGGAGTCGAGCACGCGCTGCTTGTTGCGGCACCCGCTGGGGTCGCGTGGGTCCTCGACGACCCGTGGTCCGAGCTCGCGATAGATCGAGCGGCTGAATCGGTACATCCGTCTTCCGTCCTTCCCTCACTGACGAGAACCGCTTGGGCTCGCGACCGTCCCTGGTGACCATCGGTACGCGCGCCTGTATCGGCGCAGATCACCTCGTCGCGGTGTTTCCCTGAAAGCGCCGTGATTCGATCGGCCGGGAGCGGAGTCATTCGATCGGTTGACCGTCGAATGAGGACGGAATTCGCGCGCCTCGGTCGGGTTCGATTCGGCCGGCTGACTTCGAGCGGTGCTCTCCTTCCGTGGATTCCCTGAGCGCGACCACCTGGTTGACAAGGTGTCGTACGCGCTGTCCGGTCGAGAAAGGTAGCGAATCGGCGGCGGATTCGCTCGCTCAGTTAATTCTGAGTGGCTAATTCAGCGTCTGCGCCTTCACCCATCCGTCAGGGGTGAAGGTGAAATGGGTGCGCGCGAGGGCCGGTGAGGGCTCCGGATGGTCGTCCCGGCGATGCGCGCCGCGGGTCTCCGATCGAGCGAGCGCCGATGCTGCGATCGCTCTTGCCAGCGGATATGGGTCATCGAGCAGACGCTCGAGGCGATCGGCGCTGCGCTGAGGTCCGGCGAGGTCCCAGACGCGAGAGCGCGTCTCGAGGGTCGGCGGATGGAAGCGCTGCGAATCCGCGAGCGTGGGCACCGCCACGGCCGGTTCCGTTGCCGTCGCGGCGTCGGCGGTCGCCGACCCCGCTGCCCTCGCACCGAAGACGAAGCACTCGCTGAGCGAGTTCGAGGCGAGGCGGTTGGCGCCGTGGAGACCCGTCGACGTCGCTTCGCCGACGGCGAGCAGACCCGGCAGCGTGGTCCGGCCGTCGACGTCCGTCGTGATCCCGCCGATCAGGTAGTGCGCGGCGGGGGCGACCGGCACCGGCTCGCGGCGCGGGTCGAGGCCTGCGGCCCGGCAGGTCGCGAACACGTTCGGGAACCGCTCCGGCGCGAGCATCGTCAGGTCGAGCCCGACGAAGTCGCGTCCGTCGAGCGCCATTCGGGCGAGGACGGCGGCGGAGACCTCATCGCGTGGCGCGAGCTCGTCCGTGAACCGTGCGCCGTCGGCACCGAGCAGTCGCGCGCCCTCGCCGCGGACCGCCTCGGTGACGAGCGCGCCGTCGAGGTCGGTCCCCGGCAGCGAGAGCGCCGTCGGGTGGAACTGGCAGAGCTCGAGGTCGCGGAGCTCGGCGCCGGCCGAGTGGGCCATCACCGCGCCCGCTCCGATCGCGCCGAACGGATTCGTCGTTCGTCGCCAGAGGGCCGCGCCGCCGCCGGTCGCCGCGACCGTCGCCCCGGCGCGGATCGGGCCACGGTCGGTGAAGGCGCCGTGGCAGCGCTCGCCGTCGCTCCACAGGGCGAGCGCGGACACACCCTCGAGGACGTCGAGGCCGCGGGTCGAGGCCGCGATCTCGGCCAGGCGCGAGGTGATCGCGCGTCCGGTCTGGCTGCCGCCGCAGTGGACGATCCGGCGCTCGGAGTGACCGCCTTCGAGGCCGAGCGCGATCCGGCCCTCGGGGTCGGGATCGAACTCGACTCCGCGTTCGGTCAGCTCGCGGACCATCGCCGGCGCCTCCGAGCAGACGACCCGGACGACGTGCTCGTCACAGAGCTCGCGCCCGGCGCGAAGCGTGTCCGCCACGTGGGCCTCGACCGAGTCCTCGGGCGCCAGCGCGGCCGCGAGCCCACCCTGGGCCCAGTAGCTCGAGCTCTCGGCGAGCGGCTTGCGCGAGACGAGCGCCGTGCTCGCGCCCGCCTCGGCGGCGCGGATGGCGGTGAAGAGGCCGGCGGCGCCGCCGCCGATGATGCATACGTCGTAGGTCGCGGACATCTCGGGAGCGGGGCGCCTACCGTACCCGGCCGAGATGGGCGTACTGCTCAGACATCCGAGCTCGGCTGATCACGACACCGGCGGCCACCCGGAGGGCGCGGACCGGATCGTCGCCCTCGAGACCGTTCTCGGGGGTCGCGACTGGCTCGGCCTCGAGGAGCGTCTGTCGCCCGCGGCGAGCGACGCTCAGCTCGAGCGCGTCCATTCAGGGGAGCACGTCCGGGCGGTCCGCGAGCTCTGCGAGTCCGGCGGCGGCTACATCGACGGCGACACGATCGCGAGCGCGGGGTCCTTCGCCGCGGCGACGCACGCGGCCGGCGGGGCGGTCGCGGCGGTCGACGCGGTGCTGGCCGGTGAGACGAACTGGGCCTTCTCGATGCACCGGCCACCCGGCCACCACGCCGAGGCGAGCACCGCGATGGGTTTTTGCCTGTTCAACTCGATCGCGGTCGGGGCCGCCCACGCGCTCGCCGAGCACGGGCTCGAGCGGATCCTCGTGATCGATTGGGACGTCCACCACGGCAACGGCACCGAGGAGATCTTCAGCGCCTCCGACCAGGTCCTGTTCGCGAGCATCCACCAGTCGCCGCTCTATCCGGGGACCGGCCCCGCGAGCTACATCGGCGACGGGCCGGGGGAGGGCTATACGGTCAACATGCCGGTCGCGCCGGGCGCCGGCGACGCCGAGTTCCTGTCGCTACTGCGATACGTCGTCGACCCGCTCGCCCGCGCCTTCGAGCCCGAGCTGCTGATGCTGTCGGCCGGGTTCGACGCCCATACCGACGACCCGCTCGCCAACTGCACGATGAGCGCCGACGGGTTCGGGCGGCTGGCGCTGGCCCTCCGCGACGTCGCGATCGATCTCGGAATCCCGCTCGTCGCCTGCCTCGAGGGCGGCTACGACCTGCGCGCGCTCGTCACCTCGACCGCCGCGATGATCGGCGCGTTCGAGGGCGGCGGCGACGCGGGCCGGTCCGACCCGGCGTTCGCCGAGCCCCACCGTCGCCGCGTCGCCGAGCGCTGGCGACTGCGCTAGGGCGCCTCGACGAGCGAGCGCTCGCGCTCGACGCCGTCGGCGAGAACGTCGCGGTAGGCGCGGACGGCGCGCCGAGCCATCCGTCGCGCCGAGAGCCATTCCGCGCGCGGGCGGCCGTCGACCCGCGGGTCGGGGTGGTCGAGGTGGCGGCGCGCGACCTCGGCCCAGCGCTCGGCGTGGAACGGCTCGGTCAGACAACCGTCGATCCCGGCGAGCAGCGTCGGCGCGATCCCGACCGGCGTCGAGAGGACGGGGACGTCGCAGGCGAGCGCCTCCACGGCGACGAGTCCGAAGCCCTCGTTCTCCGAGGTGATCACGACGGCGTCGGCGGCGTTGATCCAGTCGGGCATCCGCTCGGACGGGATCGAACCGCCAGACAGCAGCTGCGCGTCGGTCAGCCGGGCCAGCTCGCGAGCGCGGTCGAAGCGCTTCTCGGGCCGGAACGTCGCCGCGGGGAAGAACAGGTAGCGCCCGTCGGGCTCGAGCCCGAGCCGGCGGCGGGACTCGCGCCGCGTCCGGGGCGAGAAGCGCGACAGGTCGGCGCCGCAGGGCAGGATCGCCGAGCGGCCGGGCAGCCGGGTCAGGCCCGGGCGGCCGCCCTCGGGTGAGAACAGCGCCAGCGACGCGGCCGAGACGAGGTCGGCGCGGCGCGAGAGCATGCGCGAGATCGCGCCGACCGCCGGGTGGCGGACGTCGGTGCCGTGGTAGGTGACGACGAGCGGCCGCGCTCCGGCGAGCGCCGCGCACGCCCCGGCGAGCCCGTAGTGGGCGTGGACGAGATCGAAGCCCCCGTTCTTGATCCGTCGCCGGATCTCGCGGATGGCAGGCGGGTAGGCCGACTTTCCGAGCGGGAACGAGAGCAGCTCGACGTCGAGCCCCTCGTCGCGCAGCGCCTCGACCTGATCGCGGACGTAGCTGCCGCGCGCCGGCGCGGCGAGATCCGGTGTGATGTTGGTTACGACGAGGACTCGCAAGGCCCGGGGAAGATATCCCGCTTCTCTCCGCCCGCCTCCCCGGGCCCGGCGATGGGTCAGTCGAAGCTGACGGCGGAGACCGCGTCCTTGATCTTGCCGACGATCACCTCGGCGATCTCGGTGCCCTGGCCGCCGTTGAATCCCTTCATCGCGGCGACCATCCCGACCATCAGCAGGCTGACCAGCAGGATCAGGCCGACGTACTCGACGGTTCCCTGACCGCGCGCATCCCCGGCGCGCCGGCCGCCGCGCTCGAGCAGCGCCCAGGTCATCCTCGCCCGTAGCTCCAGGTAGTTCCAGATCGCTTCCATCGCACGTTCCTCGCTCTCGGGTCCGACTCGCAGGTACGCGACCGATGCTGCGCCCGCCGGATCCTCCGAACAAGACGCCGAACGCGCGGCCCAGAGCCGGATTCGTGCCGAAAGCCGAACCCGAGGGACTACGCCGCGAGGAGGAGGCGGACGCGCGGCCTCGGCAGCTCGGACGACGCGCGTATCCGCCTCACGCCGAGGTTCAGATCACCCGCGAAGGCGACGATCCGCGGCCCGATCGAGAGCAGTCTGCGGCCATCGAAACGAACCCGCCGGAACGGCACCCGGGCCGGCACTCAGAGGAGACAAGAAATGGCTCACGCAGGACAGACTCTCGACAACCCGATCAGCGGCGAGCGGATCACGTTCCGCAAGACGGCCGCCGACACGAACGGCGAGCTGCTCGCGATCGACCTCGAGCTCGCGCCCGACGGGCACGTTCCGGGGATGCACGTTCATCCCGAACAGGAGGAGACCTTCGAGGTCGTCTCCGGCCGGATGAAGTTCCGGATGGGGATGAAGAAGATCATCGCCGAGGCCGGCGACGTGGTCACGGTCCCGGCCGGGGTCGCCCACAAGTTCTCGAACGCCGGCGAGGAGACCGCCTACGTCCGCGTCGAGGTTCGCCCCGCGCTGCGGATGGAGGAGCTGTTCGAGACCGCCACCCAGCTCGCGAAGGACGGCCGGACGAACCAGAAGGGCATGCCCAAGCCGCTCGATCTGGCGCTCTTCACGCGTGAGTTCCGCCGCGAGGTGGTCGCCCCGTTCCCGCCGGTCTGGGTCCAGCGCGCGACGCTCGCTCCGCTGGCGGCGATCGCCGAGCGGCGCGGCCTCGCGGCCCGCTACGAGGCTCCGGCGGCGCTTCCCGCGATGGCCTGAGCCCTGAACCCGACGCGGACCCGGGCCCCGAGGGCCCGCCGACGCTGGGGGCCATGCGAGACTCGGATCGCATGGCCCCTACGCGTAGTTACGAGCGCTCGCCCGCCGACCCCCGTCCCGTCCGCGTCGAACCCGGCTTCGTCCGTCCGGCGACCGGATCGGCGCTCTATTCACAGGGGGAGACCCGGGTCATCTGCACCGCGTCGGTGTCCGACCGCGTCCCGAAGTGGATGCAGGGGCGCGGCTCGGGCTGGGTCACCGCCGAGTACGCGATGCTCCCGGCCTCGACCGGCGAGCGTAAGCAGCGGGACATCTCGAAGGGCAAGCTCGACGGCCGCTCGACCGAGATCCAGCGCCTGATCGGGCGCTCGCTCCGCGCCGTCGTCGACCTCGAGGCGCTCGGGGAGCGCTCGGTCTACGTCGACTGCGACGTGCTGCAGGCCGACGGCGGCACCCGATGCGCCTCGATCACGGGCGGATTCATCGCGCTCAAGCTCGCGCTCGACTCGCTGCGGGCGCGCGGCGAGCTGACCCGTGATCCGCTGACCGGTTCGGTCGCCGCGATCTCGTGCGGGCTCGTCGACGGCGTGGCGCTGTGCGACGTCGATTACTCCGAGGACTCGCGAGCCGAGGTCGACGCGAACATCGTGATGAGCGGAGAGGGCGGGCTCGTCGAGGTTCAGGCCACCGCCGAGCAGACCCCTGTCTCACGCGCCTCACTCGACGACCTGCTGTCGCTCGCCGAGCCCGCGCTCGATGCCCTGCGCGCCGTCCAGGAGCAGGCGACGTCTCCCTCCTCCTGAATATGGCGCTCCCGCCGCGGCTCGTCGTCGCGACGCGCAACCCCGGCAAGCGGCGCGAGTTCGCCGAGATATTCGAGCCCCACGGCACCGAGCTGCTCGCCCCTCCCGACGAGATGCCCGAGCCCGTCGAGGACGGCGAGACCTTCGAGGCCAACGCGCTGATCAAGGCCAGGGCTACACACGCCGCCACCGGGCTGCCGGCGTTCGCCGACGACTCGGGGATCGCGGTCGCGGCGCTCGGCGGCCGGCCCGGCGTCAGGTCGGCGCGCTACGCCGGCGAGCACGCGACGGACGAGGAGAACCTGGACCTGCTGCTCAGCGAGCTCGCCCCGTACACGGATCCGGCGCGACGCGGCGCGGCCTACGTCGCGGCGATCGCCTACGTCGACGGCTCGGGCGAGCCCGGACGCGACGGGGTCGTCGTCGAGGCGCGCTGCGAGGGCGTGCTGATCGGCGAGCGACGCGGCGGCGGCGGGTTCGGCTACGACCCGGTCTTCGTCCCGCTCGACACCGGGCCCGCCGACGAGCGGACGATGGCCGAGCTCAGCCCGGCCGAGAAGCACGCGATCTCGCACCGCGGCCGCGCCGCGCGGCTGCTCGTCGAGCGGCTCCAGGGCCCCTAGGTCTCGGGCAGCAGGTTGACCGCCGCGGCCGCCGCGACGGCCGCGACCACGATCGCGTAGCCGGTGTAGCCCTGGAGTGCGAGCAGCACGATGGCGACCGCGCAGATCGCGATCGTGACGAGCCAGGGCCAGCGGGAGCGGGGCACGCCTATATCTTCCCGGATCCGTGAGCGGCAGGAAGGACAGATCCGATCGACCCGACCCGCGGCGCCGGCCGCGACGGCGCCGTGTGCCGCGCCAGGCGCTCGACGAGCTCGAGACACAGGGGCCGGGCGGGCAGACCTTCGGGCGCGCCCCGGAGACCTCGCTCGGCGAGGTCGGGCCGGGACGCGTCCAGGCGGCGCTGGCGCTCGCGCGGCTGCGCGAGCTGTCGGTCGACATGCGCGGTGGGGCGTTCTTCAACCCGTCCGGCGACCTGATGGCGTCGACCGGGGACGACACGGTCTGGGCCGAGCTCGGTACCGCGCTCGTCGAGGCCGCCGAGGCCGCCGACCAGCGCGAGTTCTCCCAGCTCCACGTCGGCGGTGAGGCCGGCGAGGTCTTCCTCGTCCGCTACGAGGGCTACGCGGTGATCGTTACGGCGGAGCGCTACACGCTCGCCTCGCTGCTTGCCGCCGACCTGCGGGCCGTGCTCCACGACCTCGTTGAGGGCCACGCCGGACTCGATCGCCGCGCCCCGGACCCGACGAGCACGACGACGAGCCATCCGGTGGTCCGCTGATGTCGATCTTCGACCGCATCGCCGCCTATGCCGACGACGCCCAGGAGATGGTCGAGACCGCCCGCCGCCGGCGCCTCGACCGCGAGCCGTTCGCCCGGATCCACTTCCGCGGCGGCTCGATCGTCGAGCTCGAACCCGGTTCGGAAGCCTCGCGCTCGCTCGGCTTCGCAGCTCGCGCGCTGCTCGAGCGCACCCGCGACGAGTAGTCCTCCGTCCGGCCGATCGCGGACGCTCGCACCGCCGAGCGTTTGCGGAACCTGAGCGGCGGTTAAAGCCTCACGGAACGCGGCGTCTTTCTCGGGAGGAGAGATGTACCAGCAGGTCCTCGACCCTGTGTCCGACTCGCTCGGGCTGTCATCGATATTCGCGGTTCTGCCGCTCCTCACCCTGTTCGTCCTGCTGGGCGGATTCCGGATGAAGGCGCAGTGGGCGGGCCTGATCTCGCTCGCCGTCGCCGTCGTGATCGCCGTCGCCGTGTACGGGATGCCGGTGGGCGTCACGTTCAACGCGGCCCTTCTCGGCGCCGTCTTCGGCCTGATCCCGATCATGTGGATCGTCGTCAACGCGGTCTGGATCTACAACATGACCGTCAAGACGGGCCACTTCGCCGTCCTGCGGCGCTCGTTCGGAGCGATCTCGAACGACCAGCGGATCCAGGCGATCGTCATCGCCTTCGCCTTCGGCGCGCTGCTCGAGGCGCTCGCCGGCTTCGGCACCCCGGTCGCGATCACCTCGGTCATGCTCGTCGCGCTCGGCTTCTCGAAGATGAAGGCCGTCTGCGTGGCGCTCGTCGCCAACACCGCCCCAGTGGCCTTCGGCGCGCTCGCGATCCCGATCGTCACCGCCTCGGAGCTGACGACGATCCCGCTCGGCGACCTCGGCGCGATGGTCGGTCGCCAGACCCCGCTCGTGGCGATGATCGTGCCGTTCATCCTCGTCGGCATGGTCGACGGCTTCAAGGGCATCCGCGCCGTCTGGCCGGCGGCGATCGTCGGCGGCCTGACCTTCGCGATCGGCCAGTTCCTGTGCGCCAACTACGTCTCGGTCCAGCTCACCGACATCGTCGCCTCGCTCCTCTCGGCCGGCTCGATCGTCCTGCTGATGCGGGTGTGGCAGCCCGGCGAGCCGCTCACCGGCGAGGCCGAGGGTGGACCCAAGCCCGCGATCGCGGGCGCGTCGGGACACGACCCTGCGCTCGAGGCGGCCGTCCGCCGTCGCGATCAGGAGCACGACTCGCGGCGTGAGGTCATCGAGGCCTACTCGCCGTACCTGATCATCATCGGCCTGTTCGCGATCGCCCAGCTGTTCTTCAAGGACTTCATCGACGAGGGAATGACCCCGTTCGCCTGGCCCGGGCTCGACATCACGAACCCGGCTGGCGAGGCGCTCACGTCGACGAACTACAACCCGAACTCGAGCTGGACCGGTTCGATCCTGCTCATCTCCGGGGTGCTGACCGCGATCGTCCTGCGCGTCCGCGCCTCGACCGCGCTCAGGACCGCCGGCGAGACGCTCGACCAGCTCAAGTGGGCGATCCTCACCGTCGCCGCGGTCCTCGCGCTGGCCTACGTGATGAACCTGTCGGGCCAGACGATCACGCTCGGCACCTGGATCGCGGGCGCCGGCGCCGCGTTCGCGTTCCTCTCGCCGGTGCTCGGCTGGCTCGGGACCGCGGTCACCGGCTCGGACACATCCTCGAACGCGCTGTTCGCGGCGCTCCAGGTGACGGCCGGCGAGCGGACGGGGATTTCCCAGAACCTGCTCGTCGCGGCGAACTCGTCCGGCGGCGTCATGGGCAAGATGGTCTCGCCGCAGAACCTCGCGATCGGAGTCGCGGCGGTCGGCATGGCCGGCAAGGAGGGCGACGTTCTGCGCAAGGTCGTCGGCTGGAGCTTCCTGATGCTGCTCGCCGTCTGCGTCCTCGTCTACCTGCAGTCGACGCCCGTCCTCGACTGGATGGTCGTAGACGCCGCGCCGACCGGGTAGTCGGCAGAGGACGATGAGCGACACGGACGTCGTCCAGCCAGACCCCGCGGAGGTCAAGCCCGAGCAGGTCCCGAGCGAGGACAGCGCCGAGAAGGCGGCCGAGCGCCGCCGCGCGGTCGAGTCGGTCCTGCCGGCTCTTCGCGAGGCCGCCGGGGCTGAGCACGTCTATACCGAGGACCACCAGGTCCGCACCTACGAGTCCGACGGCCTGCTCCACTACCGCGCCCGGCCGGCCGCCGTGGTCCTCCCGGGCAGCGCCGAGGAGGTCCGCGAGGCGGTCCGGATCTGCTTCGAGGCCGGCGTCCCGTGGGTCGCGCGCGGCGCCGGGTCCGGGCTCTCGGGCGGCGCGCTACCGGTGGCGGGAGGAGTCGTCATCGGTCTGTCGCGGCTGCGTCGCGTGCTCGAGGTCGATCTCGACAACGGACGCGTCGTAGTCGAGCCGGGGGTCACGAACGTCGAGGTCTCGGCGGCGGTCGGGCCGACGCACTTCTATCCGCCCGATCCCTCCTCGCAGATCGTCTGCACGATCGGCGGCAACTTCGCCGAGAACTCCGGCGGCGCGCACTGTTTCAAGTACGGGTTCACGACGAACTACGTCCTCGGCGCCGAGGCGATCCTCTCCGACGGGACGATGGTCGAGATCGGCGGCGCCGCGTCCGACATGCCGGGCTTCGACCTGCTCGGCGCGCTCGTCGGCTCGGAGGGGACGCTCGCGGTGGTCACGAAGATCACGCTGCGCGTGATCCCGACGCCGGAGTCGGTCCGCACCCTCGCCGCCTTCTTCGATTCGGTCTCCGACGCCGGCGACGCGGTCTCGGCGATCGTCACCGGCGGGGTGATCCCGGCGGCGATCGAGATGATGGACAAGCTCGCGATCGAGGCCGCCGAGCTCGCGACCGGCGTCGGCTTCCCGACCGACGCGGGCGCGGCCCTCATCATCGAGCTGGACGGGTCCGAGAGCGAGGTCGAGGCGCAGTTCGCCGACCTCGAGTCGACCTGCGAGCGAGCCGGCGCGACCGAGGTCAGGATCGCCGAGACGGCCGAGCAGGCGGCGCTGTTCTGGAAGGCGCGCAAGGCCTGCTTCCCGGCGATGGGCCGGATCTCGAGCTCCTACTACGTCCAGGACGGGGTGATCCCGAGGACGAAGCTGACCGAGGTCCTCCAGCGGATCGAGGATCTCGCGACCGAGTACGAGCTCCGGGTCGCCAACGTCTTCCACGCCGGCGACGGCAACCTCCATCCGCTCGTCTGCTACTCGGGCCCCGACGAGGCCGAGAAGGCCGAGGAGCTCTCGGGCAAGATCCTCGAGACGTGCGTCGAGTTCGGTGGCTCGATCACCGGCGAGCACGGCGTCGGCGTCGACAAGAAGGCCTACATGCCGAAGATGTTCGGCGAGCCGGACCTCGCGGCGTTCCAGAAGCTGCGCTGCGCCTTCGATCCGCACGCGCTGGCCAACCCGGGCAAGGTGATGCCGACGCCACGGCTGTGTGGCGAGGTCCCGGGTCCGTACCGCGAGCATCCACTCGAGCGCGCCGGCCTCGCGGAGCGCTTCTAGCGATGGCCGCCCCCGCGACCCCGGAGGAGGCGGCCGAGGCGATCTCGTCGGCGGGCGGCCCGGTGCGGATCAGCGGCGGCGCGACGAAGTCCGGCTGGGGCAACCCCGCGAGCGAGGGCGGTGCCGAGCTCTCGATGCGCGGCATGGCGCGCATCCACGATCACGCCGAGGGCGACTTCACCGCCGTCCTCGACGCCGGCGTCCCGTTCGCTGAGGCCCAGGAGACGTTCGCGAGGGCGGGCCAGATGCTCGCACTCGACCCGCCGCCGGTCGACGGCGCGACGGTCGGCGGCGTCGTCTCGGCGGCCGAGTCCGGCCCGCTTCGCCACCGCTACGGCGCCCCGCGCGACCTCGTCATCGGCGTGACGCTGGCGCTCGCCGACGGCTCGGTCGCCAAGGCGGGCGGCAAGGTGATCAAGAACGTCGCCGGCTACGACGTCTCGAAGCTCGTCGCCGGCGCCCACGGGACGCTCGGCGCGATCTGCGTGCTGTCGCTGCGACTGCACCCGAAGCCCGAGCGCACCGCGACCGCGATCCTGCGCGCCGGCGACCCCGGCGAGCTCGCGCGTCGCGCGGTCGAGCTCGCAGGCAAGCCGCTCGAGTGCGAGGCGCTCGACGCCCGCTGGGACGCCGGGGCGGGGGAGGGTTCGCTGCTGCTCCGGTTCGCCGGTGAGACCTGCCGCGAGCGCGCCGAGGCGCTCGGCTTCGAGCTCGCCTCCGAAGCCGACAACGAGCGTCTGTGGGCCGAGCAGCGCTCGCGCCAGCGCGCCGAGCCCGACACCGACGAGGTCGTCGTGCGCGTCGCCGGGCTGCCGACCCAGCTCGCGACCGTGATTTCCGCGGCGACCGAGCACGGCGGTTCCGTCGTCTCGCGGGCGGCGGTCGGCACGAGCTACGTCCGGCTGCCCGCGGCGAGCTCGACCGCGGACGGCGTCGCAGCGGTCGAGTCGATCCGCGCCGCCCTGCGACCCGCACGCTGCACCGTCACCGACGCTCCCGAGCCGCTTCGCGCCGCGCTCGATCCGTGGGACGTGCCCGAGGGGCCGGAGCTCGAGCTGATGCGCGCCGTCAAGCGCCGCTTCGATCCCGACGGGCGTCTCAACCCCGGCATCTACGTGGGAGGAATCTGAAATGGCCGAAATGGCCGAAAGGGCCGAGACCGCGGGAGCCGTCGAGACCAGGGCCTGGGATGAGATTCGCCCGCCCGAGCTCGAGCTCATAGACGACTGCGTCCATTGCGGCTTCTGCCTGCCGACCTGTCCGACCTACTCCCTCTGGCAGGAGGAGATGGACACGCCGCGCGGCCGGATCGTGCTGATGGGGGAGGGGCTCGAGAAGGGCTCGGACCTCTCCTCGACCATGGTCGGCCACCTCGACAACTGCCTCGGCTGCATGGCCTGCGTGACCGCGTGCCCGTCGGGCGTCGCCTACGACAAGTTGCTGATCGATGCCCGCGGCCAGATCGAGCGCCGCTACGCGCGCCCGCGGCTCGAGCGGCTGCATCGCCGGGCGATCTTCGCCCTCTTCACCCACCCCGGGCGGCTGCGCGCGCTGATCCCGGGGATGGCGCTGACGAAACCGCTCAAGCTCGACCGCCTGTTCGCGCGCTGGCCGCGGATCCGCAACCTGTTCCGGCTCGCGCCCCCGGTTTCGCTGCGAGACATCGTCCGCCGCCTGCCCGAGCGGACAGCCGCCCAGGGCACCTCGCGGGGACGCGTGGCGGTGCTCCAGGGCTGCGTCCAGCGCGCCTTCTTCGGCGACGTCAACGAGGCGACCGTCGCGGTCCTCGCCGCCGAGGGCTTCGACGTCGACGCGCCGGCGAGCCCGCGCTGCTGCGGCTCGCTCCAGCAGCACGCCGGCGAGTCCGAGCCCGCGCGCGAGCTCGCTCGCGAGACGATCGCCGCATTCGAGGACTACGACGTCGTCGTCTCCAACTCGGCCGGCTGCGGGTCGGGGATGAAGGACTATCCGCACCTGCTGCGCGACGATCCGGCCTGGCACGAACGCGCCGAGGCGTTCGCCGAGAAGGTCAAGGACGTCACGGAGCTGCTCGCCGGGATCGAGCCGCGTGCGGAGCGCGGGCCGATCGAGCGCAAGGTCGCCTACCACGACGCCTGCCACCTCGCCCACGCCCAGGGCGTGCGCTCCGAGCCGCGCGAGCTGCTGCGCCAGATCCCGGGTCTGGAGCTGGCCGAGCCTCACGGCTGGGAGTTCTGCTGCGGGTCGGCGGGTATCTACAACCTGGTCAACCCGGAGCCCGCCGCCGAGCTCGGCGAGCGCAAGGCACGGGCGCTGATCGAGACGGGGGCCGACGCGATCGCGGCGGCCAATCCCGGGTGCTCGATCCAGATCCAGACGCACATGCGAGAGCTCGGGCACGAGGCGCCGATCCTCCACCCGATCCAGCTGCTCCACGAATCGATCCGAAAGGGAAGCGATGTCTGAAACCCAGGTGCACCAAGTCGAGGTCGGGGGTCCGGTCGAGGGCCGCTACGAGGAGGTGCTCACGCCGGGCGCGCTCTCGTTCCTCGAGGGCCTGCACCGGGAGTTCAACCCGCGCCGGCTCGAGCTGCTCGAGAAGCGGACCGAACGCCGCAAGGAACTGCTCGACGGCGGCACGCTCGACTTCCTCGAGGAGACGAAGGACGTCCGCGAGGGCGACTGGAGCGTCGCCGAGGTGCCGAAGGCATTGCGCGAGCGCAAGGTCGAGATCACCGGTCCGACCTCCGCGAAGATGGTCATCAACGCGCTGAACTCCGGCGCGTCGGGCTTCATGGCCGACTTCGAGGACTCGAACTCGCCGACCTGGGACAACATGATCGGCGGCCAGCTCAACCTCGCCGACGCGATCCGCCGCAAGCTCGAGTTCACGAGCGAGGAGGGCAAGGAGTACTCGCAGGCCGACGAGCAGGCGAACCTGCTCGTGCGTCCGCGTGGCTGGCACCTCCCCGAGCGCCACCTGAAGGTCGACGGCGAGGAGATGTCGGGGTCGCTCGTCGACTTCGGGCTCTACGTCTTCCACAACTCGAAGGAGCTGATCGAGCGCGGGGCGGGGCCGTTCTACTACCTGCCGAAGATGGAGCACCACCTCGAGGCGCGCCTGTGGGCGGACGTCTTCCGCCACGCCGAGGACAAGCTCGACCTCGATACGGGGACGATCAAGGCGACGGTCCTGATCGAGACGATTCCCGCCGCGTTCCAGATGGACGAGATCCTCTACGAGCTCCGCGACCACTCCGCGGGTCTCAACGCCGGGCGCTGGGACTACATCTTCTCGATGATCAAGTGCTTCGGCGATCGCGAGGACAAGGTGCTCCCGGACCGCACCGACGTGACGATGACGGTCCCGTTCATGCGTGCCTACACGGAGCTCCTCGTCAAGACGTGCCACAGGCGTGGGGCGCACGCGATGGGCGGCATGGCGGCGGTGATCCCGTCGCGGACCGACGAGGAGGCCAACGAGAAGGCCTTCGAGGCGGTCAAGGCCGACAAGAAGCGCGAGGCGGAGGCCGGCTACGACGGCACCTGGGTGGCGCACCCGGACTCGGTCGAGGTCGCGATGGGCGAGTTCGACGCGGTCCTCGGGGACCGGCCGAACCAGCTCGACAAGCAGCGAGACGACGTCGAGGTGAGCGCCGAGGAGTTGCTCGACGCCGGCTCGGCGGGAGACTCCTACACCCGCAAGGGGCTCGACAACGACGTCAACGTCGGCATCCAGTACATCTCGAGCTGGCTGCGCGGCAACGGCGCGGCCGGGATCTACGGGATGATGGAGGACGCCGCGACGGCCGAGATCGCCCGCTACCAGGTCTGGCAGTGGCTGAAGCACGGGATCGAGCTCGACACGGGCGAGAAGGTCACACCGGAGCTCGTCGGTGAGGTCGCCACCGAGCAACTCGAGGTGATCCGCAAGGAGATCGGCGACGACGAGTGGTTCGAGCGCGAAGGCCGCCCGGAGCTCTCGCGCGAGCTGTTCGAGAAGGTCGCGCTCGCCGACGACCCGCCCGCGTTCCTCACGCTCCCGGCCTACGAGGAGCTGCTGAAGATCCACGACGCCTGAGCGGCGCCCGCAAGACATCGGCTTGCGAACCCCCATCGGCGCGCTAGCTTGCGCCGATGGGGACCTTCACAGAGCGGACGCTCCGCTTCCTGCGCTCGAATGCCGTCGCGCTGCTCGCGCTCTTCGTCGCCCTCGGCGGCTCGGCCTACGCCGCGGCGAAGATCGGCTCGTCGGACATCAAGCGAAACGCCGTCGAGAGCCGCCACATCGGCAAGAATGAGGTCCGCGTGGCCGATGTCGCGTCTCTACCTCGCGCCGAGCTGACGGCCAATAGCTCGCAGTCCTTCTCGGACGCGGCGGAGAACGTCGAGTTCGACGATGCCCGGGTGAGCCGCGGGCTGCGTCTGCTCACGAACGGAGACTCGGTCCTCGTCAAGCAACCGGGCGTCTACGCGATCACTGGCGAGTTGCACTGGGAGTCGAACTCCGACGGGGCCCGGGTCGCCGAGTTGCGAATCGATCCCGCGGCCGGCGACTCCCGCTACGTGAGCAGCGACGTCCGGCCTGCCAACCCAGCTACTAACACCACGAACCAGATCGCTACGACCGTCGAGCTCGGCCGAAACGAGATCGTCTCGCTCGACGCGGGTCAGCAGTCCGGAGACGAGCTTACCCTCGCGGACTTCAGCGGCTTCTCGGCGCGGATGACGATCCAGTACGTGAGCCCGCCGCCGCGCGGCTAGCGCACCAGCTCGGCGAAGCCGATCAGGTTCCCCTCGCTGTCTCGCAGCCAGATCGCGCGTTCGATCCGCGCGTTCTTCGACGGATAGGTGCCCGGGATCTCGAGTATCCCCTCGCGCTGCTCGACGCCGGGGAACTCGTAGCTCTCGAGGTCGGCGCCCCGCTCGCGCAGGTCGGCGACGAGCGCGTCGAGGTCCTCGACCTCAAAGCCCATCTGGGTGTGGTCGCCTGAGGCGAGACCTGTCGATTGGAAGAGTGCGAACTCGGTTTCGCCGAAGCGATAGAGGTAGCCGCCCTCGCGCTCGTCGGAGGGCTCGAGGCCCAGCTTCTCCGAGTAGTAGCGACGCGCACGCTCCAGATCGGCGCACGGCAACCGCGTCGCGACCCGGGCGTTCTCGAACAGGGGGTTCATGCCGATAGGTTGCACCCCGTGGCAAGTGACGACCCCCTCGTCCCGTCCGAGCTCGCCGAACGGGTCATCGCCCGCGCGCTTCGAAACGGTGGCGACTGGGCGGAGTTGTTCTGCGAACAGCGCTCGTCGTTCGGCCTGTCGATTGACGAGTCGCGCGTCGAGGGCGTCACCCGCGGGCGCGACCTCGGGGCCGGCGTCAGGGTCGTCAGCGGCGAGACGAGCTACTTCGCTCACGTCGACGGGCTCGCCGAGGCCGACCTCGAGCGCGCCGCCGACGCGGCGTCGGCGGCGCTGAGCGGTGAGCGCACCGAGCCGACCGCGCTGAGCGCGCTCGTCCGCGGCGAGCCCCAGCCCATCGAGACCGACCCGGCCGACGTCACCGCGGATCGCAAGGCCGACCTCCTGCGCGCCTGCGACGAGCGGGCGCGGGCGGCCGGCGCCGAGATCACCCAGGCCAGCGCCTCGTACTCCGAGGCGCGGCGGCGGATCACCGTCGCGAACTCGCTCGGCACCTTCGCCAGCGACGACCGGCTGCGGACGCGGCTCGGCGTCCAGGCGGTCGCGGCTCGCGACGACCGTGTCGAGACCGGCTTCGAGACGCGCGGCGCCCATCGCGGCTTCGAGCTGCTCGCCGACGGCGCCGCCGAGGCGACCGCCGACGCCGCCGGGCGGGCGGCGGTGACGATGCTCGGCGCCGACCCGGCGCCCGCCGGAACGATGCCGGTGGTCGTGGGCGACGGCTTCGGCGGGGTGCTCTTCCACGAGATGACCGGCCACGGAGTCGAGGCCGACCACGTCCAGAAGGGCGCGTCGGTCTACGCCGGGATGATCGGCGAGCAGGTCGCCGACCCGTCGCTCGTCGCCTACGACGACGGCCGCCTGCCACACGAGTGGGGCACGGAGGGAACCGACGACGAGGGAACCCCGACCCAGCGCACCCCGATCATCGAGGGCGGTCGCCTCACCGGGCTGCTCTACGACCTGATCCGGGCCCGGAAGGACGGTGTCGCCTCGACCGCCAACGGCCGCCGCCAGAGCTTCCGGCACCTGCCGATCCCGCGGATGACCAACACCTACATCGCGCCGAGCTCGGACACGACCCCAGCCGCGTTGATCGGTGACGTCTCGCGTGGCTTCTACGCGGTTTCGTTCGCCGGCGGTCAGGTCGACCCGACGACCGGCGACTTCGTCTTCGGCGTCTCCGAGGGCTACCTGATCGAGAACGGCGAGGTCACCCGGCCATGCCGCGGCGCGACCCTGATCGGCAACTGCCTCGCCGCGCTGCGAGCGATCGACGGCGTCGCCAACGACTTCGACGTCCGTACCGGCTTCTGCGGTAAGGGCGGGCAGTCGGTGCCGGTCGGCGTCGGCCAGGGACACGTCCGGATCGCCGAGCTCACCGTCGGAGGCACGTCGGTATGAGCGCGGAGCCCGGGGAAGAGCTCGAGGCGGTCTGCGAGCGCGCCGTCTCGTCCGCCCTCGACGCCGGCGCCGGCGACGCGGAGGCGTTCGCCGAGGACTCGCGGAGCTTCAGCGCCGAGATCTTCGAGGGCCAGGTCGAGAGCCTCACCGAGTCCGGCTCGCGCGGACTCGGCGTACGCGTCTGGATCGACGGCCGCGTCGGCTACGCGTTCGCCACCGATCTCAGCGACGAGGGGATCCGCCTGACCTGTGCCGACGCCGTCGAGGCCGCGCGCGTCGCTGACGCCGACCGATTCGCCACCGCCCCCGAGCCGAGCAACGAGCCGGCGAGCGACGCGAGCTTCTCCGAACCGAGCTTCTTCGATTGGACCCCGGAGCGAAAGCTCGAGCTCGCCAAACGGGTCGAGCAGGTCGCGCTCGCCGGGGATCGGATCGAGGCCGTCGAGTCGACCCACTACGCCGACGAGCTCTCGAACGTCGCGATCCGCTCCTCCCGCGGCGTCGAGGGCGCCTTCACGGCGACGGCCTCGTTCGCCTACCTACAGGCGATCGCATCCGAGGGCGACGGCGGCGACCGCCAGACCGGCCTCGGATTCGGGATGGGCCGCTCGCCCGAGACGCTCGATGCCGAGGCGATCGGCGCTGAGGCGGCTGAGCGCGCCGCCTCGCTGCTCGGCGCGTCCAAGCCCGCCTCGCGCACCTGCCCCGTCGTTCTCGACCCGACCGTCGCGGCGAGCTTCGCGGGCTTCATCGGCGGCCTGCTCTCGGCCGACTCGGTCCAGCGCGGGCGCTCGCCGTTCGCCGGCCGGCTCGGCGAGCCGATCGCGGCCGACCTACTGACGCTCGTCGACGACGGCGCCGCGCCCGGCGGACTCGCCAGCGCGCCGTTCGACGCCGAGGGGATGCCGGCGGGCCGGACCGCGCTGATCGAGGCGGGCGAGCTCAGCGCCTACCTGCACGACTCCTACACCGCCCGCCGCGAGGGGGAGGGAGTCCGTTCGACCGCCAACGCCGGCCGCGCCGGCTTCCGCTCGGCGCCGTCGGTCGGTCCGACGAACCTGATTGTCGAGCCCGGCGTCGACCTGCGCTTCGAGGATCTGCTCGTCGAAGCCGGGGGAGGGGTGCTGATCACCGACGTCTCCGGCCTGCACTCGGGAGTCAACCCGGTGTCCGGCCAGTTCTCGGTCGGTGCGACCGGGCGGCTCATATCCGCGGGCGGCGACCTCGCCGACCCGATCGACGAGTTCACGATCGCCTCCGATCTCCAATCGATGCTGCGCGCGATCACGTCGATCGGCTCCGAGCCCCGCTGGGTCCCGTTCGGCGGCTCGGTGTCCACGCCGGCGATCCTCGTCGGCGAGATGGCGATCGGCGGCAGCTGACCGCGAGGCGCGGAACTACTCTCCGGAGCGTGCGGTTCCGGATCGCGACCCTCGCGCTCGTAGGGCTCGCCTGCGCCGCGATCGGACTGACGAGCGCGGCCGGATCGCCCGACCGCCGCGGAGTGCCCGCCGGCTGCGATCTCGCCACCGGCTCGAACTGCGTCCTCATCCCGCCGCCGGACGGCCGGATCTACCACGCCGCCTTCCCCGACTTCGGCGGCGCCGAGAACAGGGTCGGGGCGAGCTCGATCAGGCGCTTCGAGCGCCTCGCCGATCGCCCGATCGCCTGGGCCTACTTCTCCGACAACTGGTTCGACGGGAAGATCCGGTTCCCCGACCGCGACGTCGACGAGATCCTGAGCGCGGACCGGCTGCCGTTCATCCGCCTGATGGCGCGCTCGGACTTCGGCCGCGGTCCGGACCCCAACTTCACGATGCACTCGATCGCCGACGGCGAGTGGGACGCCGAGCTCGCCGACTGGTGTGACGGCGCGGCGGCAGTCGAGTCGCCGCTGCTGGCCGAGTTCGGGACCGAGGTCAACGGCGACTGGTTCCCCTGGAACGGGCGCTGGAACCGGCCGGACGGTCCGGCCGCCTTCCGGGACGCCTACCGGCGGATCGTCGACACCTGCCGGGATCGCGGCGCCGACAACATCACCTGGTTCTTCCACGTCGACGTCGGCTCCTCGCCGCGCGCGGATTGGAACGAGCCCTGGGACTACTACCCGGGCGACGAATACGTCGACTGGATCGGCCTCTCCGACTACGGCCCGCTGAAGCCGGGCGAGTCGTGGCGGAGCTTCCACGCCCGGATGGACAACGTCATCTACGACCTGCTCGATCGCATCGGCTCCGACAAGCCGCTCGCCGTGCTCGAGTACGGGGCGACCGAGGACCGGCGAAAGCCGACGGCGAAGGCGAACTGGATCCGCGCCGCCACCCGGACCGTCGCCCGCGGGCATTGGCCGGAGATCCACGGCCTGTCCTACTGGCACGAGGCGTGGCAGAACGGGGACGGTTCGCACTCGAACCTCCACGTCGACTCGTCGAGGCGCTCGTTGCGCGCCTACCGACGGGGCGTCGCCGGCGAGCGGTTCAGCTCGCGGCCCCGCTTCGGCTCACGCTGAGGCGAGGCACCAGTCGAGAACGTCGGGCCACGGCCCATAGCCATCGTCGGGCCGGAAGTGACCGGCGCCGTGGACGATCCCGATCGGCACCTCGAGCCATCCCCAGCTCGCCTTCGCGCCCGGCGGGTCGTAGGGGTCGGAGTCCGATCCGATGACGGTCGTGATCCCCGCCGCGCGAAGCGCCTCGCGACGCGGGGGCAGCTCGACGAACCCGGGGGCGAGCGACTCCAGCTCCGAGGGCGCCGGCGGCGCGACCAACAAAGTCCGCTGGGCGCGCTGTGACGACGGTACCCGGGTGCCGACGCCGAGCCAGGTCGTCGCGCCGAGCGAATGGCAGACGACGATCGGGGTCGCGTCCTGCTCTCCGATCACGCTGAGCTCGTCGAGGACTACCTCCTCCCAGGCGTCGCGACTCGGCTCGTCGGGGTCGGGGAGCTGGGGGTAGCGAACGAGCTCGCCGCGCGCCTCGAGCTCCTCGGCGAGCCACCGATGCCAGTGCCCGGGCGGCCTGCGGTTCGAGAGCCCGTGGAGGATCAGGTAGCCGCGACCCGGCATCGGCTCAGCTCGGCGACCCGTCCAGCGAACCACCGAGCGCGACGATCACGGCCGCGGCCGCCGGGTTCTTCGCCAGCGGCGGGCAGCGCATTCCCTGCTCGGCACCCTCGATCTCGAACGTCGCCTTCGACGTCATGCCCTTGGGGTCGACGGCCGTCACGCGAACCGCCGAGCGCGGCCAGCGCTCGAGCTCCTTCCCGACCTGCCGCGGCGTGACCTCGAGCGGGTGGGTGAGATTGCGCGGGTTGAACTTGAACGCGACGACCTCGTCGGCGGTCAGGACGAGGCAGACGTTCTGCGGAAGCTTCATCCGACCCGAGGGGCGCTGGAACTGCGCCGCCGCCTCGACCGTTCCGTCGACGCGCCCATGGGCGGCCGCGCGCCAGAGCTCGATCACGCTCGCGCCCTTCCCGCGCAGGTCCGCGGTCAGGTGGGGGTCGATCGCGCTCGCGAGTTCTTGGACTTGCATCGCCACCAAGCTACGCGACCTGTCGAACGGCTAGGTTCGCGGGCGTGTCGGCGACGCAGAAGGCGCGGAAGGAAGCCGAGAAGGCCGAGAAGATCAAGGCCGGACTGAGCGAGGCGTTCGCCGGCGCGGTCCGGCGGCTCCCGACCGAGATCGACGATGTCCGGCTGGTCGTCTTCTCCGATCAGCACCGCGGCACCCGCGACGGCTCCGACGACTTCCTGCGCTGCGAGCGCGCCTACGCGGCCGCGCTCGCCTATTACAGGGCGCTCGACTTCGAGCTCTTCCTGCTCGGCGACGTCGACGAGATCTGGAAGTGCCACCCGTCCGAGATCCGCGACCAGTACCGCGACGTCCAGGAGCTCGAGGGCGCGTTCGCCCGCCAGGGCAAGGCGACTCGCTTCTGGGGCAACCACGATCTGCTCTGGGAGCACACGCGGCTGTTCAAGAAGCACATGGGCCAGCCGGGGCAACCGATGGAGGGCGTGACCCCGATCGAGGCGCTGCGCTGGCCGATGACGAAGGACGGGAAGCCGGCCGGCGAGTTGCTGTTCACGCACGGCCACCAGGGCTCGCTCGGTTGGGTGTTCGGCCAGAAGATGATCCTGCGCTACGGCTGGCGCCGGCTGCAGAGCGCGATGTTCCTCGCCTCGACGATCCCTGCGGTCGAATGGCAGCTGCGCGACCACCACGACGTGACCGTCGCCGAGTGGGCGGCGCAGGAACCCGGCCGCCTCCTCGTCACCGGCCACACGCACCGGCCGGTCCTCGCCGGGTCACTGCCGGGACCGACGATGCGCGGCGAGCCGGTCACCGAGGAGCGGATCGCGGCCGCGCAGAGCGCGCTAGCCGACGCCCGGGCGGCCGGCGACAAGCGGCTCGAGGCCTCCGAGGCCGCGGAGCTCGAGTACATGCGTGCCGAGCTGCGCCGCTACGGCGGTGAGACGATGGCCGTCGACCGCGACGAGCTCCGCGCCGCCTACGCCAACACGGGTTGCTGCTCGTTCGGCGATGGCGACATCACCGGGTTGGTGATCGACCGGGGCACGATCTCGCTCGTCCGCTGGCCGGGGGAGGAGGGCGACGCGCTCCCGCACCAACTCGGCGAGGCGCTCGACCTCGCGGCGATGCTTCGCGGCGAGATCGTCTTCGTTGACTGACCCGGAGCGGGCCGGAACCGGCTCGCGGCTGGCGCTCTTCGCGGCGTCGCTCGGGTTCTTCACGGTCATCCTCGACACGACGCTCGTCAACGTCGCGCTGCCGGCGATCGGTGCCGACCTCGTGGGCGGCGGAGCGGGAACGAGCGCGGGGGAGGGGGTCGCCGACCTCGGCTGGGTCCTCGACGCCTATCTCGTCGTCTTCGCCGCGCTGTTGCTGTCGGCGGGCGCGCTCTCCGATCGGCTCGGCGCGAGGCGCTGCTACGCGATCGGGATGGCGGCGTTCGCGCTCTCCTCGGCCGCCTGCGCGCTCGCGCCGTCGCTCGGGGTGCTGATCGCCGCCCGCGCGGTCCAGGGGGCGGCCGCCGCGCTGATGCTCCCCGCCTCGCTGGCGCTCGTCCGCCAGACGTTCGAGGACCCGGGCGAGCGGACCCGCGCGATCGCGGTCTGGACCGCGGCCGGCGGCGTCGGGCTGGCGAGCGGCCCGCTCGTGGGTGGCGCGCTGACCGAAGCGGCCGGCTGGGAGTCGGCGTTCCTGGTCAACCTGCCGGTCGCGGCGGTGTGCCTGCTCTGCCTGCGCAGCGTCGGGCCGTCACCTCAGCGCCCGGCTCCGATCGACGTCCTCGCGCAGCTGGCCGCCGTCGTCTCGCTCGGCGGCCTGGTGTTGGCGGTGGTCGAGAGCGGCCACGACGGCTTCGCGTCCGCGGTCCCGATCGCCGGCCTGGTCGCGTTCCTCGTCGGCGGCGCCCACTTCCTGCTCGCCCAGGCAAGGAGCGCGCATCCCATGTTGCCGCTCGATCTGTTCGCCTCGGGCGCCGTCAGCACGGTCCTCGCCGCGGGCTTCGCGATCAACATGGCGATCTACGGCACGATCTTCGTCCTCAGCCTGTTCTTCCAGGACGTCCTCGGCCGCTCGCCGCTCGAGGCCGGCCTGCTGTTCCTGCCGCTGACCGGGATGACCGGGATCTGGAACATCGTCGCCGGCCGGATCACCGAGCGCCGCGGCCCGCGTCTACCGCTCGTCATCGGCCCACCGATCGCCGCTGTCGGGTTCGCCTCGCTCGCGTTCCTCGACGAGCGCTCGAGCGACCTGTTCATCCTCGCCTCGCTGCTACCGATCGGGATCGGAGCGGGTCTGGCCGTCCCGGCACTGCTCAGCGCGATGCTCGAAGCGGCTCCCCACGAGAGCTCGGGTGCGGCGGCCGGGGCGCTCAACGCGGCGCGACAGCTCGGCGGCGCGGTCGGGGTGGCGGTGTTCGGGGTGCTGATCGGGGGTGGGTTCGTTGCGGGTCTGCACGTCTCGGTCCTCGTCGCCGCCGCGTTGTCGCTCGGCTCCGCGATCGGTTGTCAGCGGGCTCTTGCCGCGGTCTGACGCAACTCCCGATCGCTCAGGACTCGACAAATGATTGAGTCACGAAAAAGTCGCAAATAGCGACATGAACCTACGCATGCTCGCGCGAGCGGCTCTTAGCTCGCTCTAAGCGTCGATGCATGGGGGCGCGAGGTTTCGGACCGGGGTTGTGCAACGCGTAACCGGGTTCGCGAAGAGGGACGTAACGAGGTGGACGGAGACGCGTCGCGGCCGCTGGCCGCCGAGGAGCTCGGAGACGAGCTCGACGAACTGGAGCTTGCGCTCGCTGACGACGAGGGCGAGGCCGAGGGTGAGCTCGAGCTCGACCGCGCCCCGTCGGGGTTGGCCGGGCGGATCGCGATGCCGGCGCGCCGGGGTCTGCGCGGGGAGGGCTGGCCCGAGCGATCGTCCCGGCTGTACGAGGAGCTTCGCTCCCCGGCGCGGGCGATGGTCCGAAGGGCCTTCCGCACGGCGTTCGGGGACGATGAGCTCGACGACATCTACTCGAGCGCGTGGCTCGGCACGCTCCGCGCGCTGCGCTCGCGCGAGGCCGACATGGGGGACGAGGAAGTCCGCCGCTACGTGATGGCCGCCGTCGCCAACCACGCCGTCAAGGAGCTTCGGCGCCGCAAGCGCAAGCCGATCGCCCCGCTCGAGGCGGCAGGCCAGCCGGTTGATTCCTCGGCCGGTCCCGCCGACGAGGCCGCGAGCGCCGAGCGGTCGCAGATGGCGCGCGACCTGCTCGCCTCACTGCCGCCACGTCGTCGCGCCGTGATGCTGCTGCGCTATGGCTGGGGTCTCGAGCCGAAGCAGGTCTGCGGCCTGATCGAGGGGCTCTCGCCGCGCGCCTACCGCAAGGAGATCACGCGCGGGGTCGAGCAGTTCACCGCGCGGCTCAAGAAGCTCGACGACGGCGAGTGGTGCGAGGAGCGTGAACCGATCCTCCAGTCGTTCGTCGCCGGCACGGCGAGCGCGGACGAGCAGATCCAGGCCAAGGCCCATCTCGCGCACTGCCGCGGCTGCCACGACTTCGTCGCCCGCCTCAACGGGCACCTCCACGATCTCGGCTCGGCGATCGCGATGCCCGGCGCGCTCGACGCCCTCGACGGGCGGATCTCGATCCCGGACCGAGCGCTCGACTTCGCCGAGCGGATCCGCGACAGCGTCAGCGGATCGGTCGGTCGCGCACAGGCGGCCGTCGAGCCGACCACGAGCACGGCCGCGACCGGAGGAACGCGCGGTGCCGGGGCGGCGGGCGCGGGTCTCGCGGCGAAGCTCGCCGGCTTGGGCGGGGCCGGGAAGGTGGCCTCGGCGTGTCTCGCCGGCGGCGCGGCGGCGACCGTCTGCGTCGCCGCGGGGATCGCTCCGGTTCCCTTCGCGCCGAAGGCTGACGAACGGGACGCGGCCCCGAGGGTGGCCGAGGCGCCACCAACCTCGCCACCCGCGAGACCGCTACGCGCCCCGGAGCTGCTGCCCGTCCAGATCGGACACGAGCTGCCGCCGGAGCCCCAGCCGCAACCACAGCCCGAGCCTGAGCCCGAGCCGCAACCGACCGAGCCCGAGCCCCCGCCGGTCAGCCCCGAGCCGGCGCCCACGACGACGGTGGCCGAGCAACCGGTCGTGCCCGTCGAGACTCAGCAGTTCGACCCGCTCGCGCCGACACCCGCCGCGCCCCCGTCGAACGGCACGAGCTCGAGCTCGAGCTCGAGTTCGAGCGGCGGCTCGTCGGGCGCGTCGGCCACGAATCAGGAGTTCGGCCCATGAACAGGAACCGCGCCAACCGCGCCAGTCGGGCCGGCCGCGCCAGTCGCGCCGCGGTACGAGCGGCGGGTCCGCTCGGACTGGCCATCGCGCTTGCAGCGGTCACCCAGGTCGGCGCCCGGGCCGAGGAGCCCACGCCCGCGGCGCTCGAGGTCGGTCTGTACGAGGTCGTCCAATGCGCATCGGACCATCGCGACGCTCCCGACGCCCAGGTATCCGCGGAGCTCGGGTACGACGCGAGGTCGCGCTGCGACAACCGCGAGGACAACCGCACCCTCCGGATCGCCAACACGAGTCGCGTCACCGAGGGCCGGACCGCCCGGATCGTCTATGTCGCGCCGCCGTCGACCGAGATAGTCGCGGCGGAGGTCTACGCCAACCTCGAGAACGACGGCGGCCACAACGTCTCGCTGTCCATGGCCGACGCCAGCGGCAGCGAGGCCGGCGCGATCGCCAACGGCGGCCAGGCCTACGACGGCTGGCGAACCGAGCGCTGGAGTTCCCCCTCCGGAACCGGCCGCGCCCGAATGATCCTCCGCGTCACCTGCGAGCGCGACGTCTGCGACCGCTCCGGCGACCTCCGGGCGTCGATGAGGAATGTGCGGTTGACGCTGCGGGACGTGGCGGCGCCGGAGATCGTGCGGGCGAGTGGCTCGCTCGTCGAAGACGCGTGGATCACCGACGAAGCCGAACTCGGCGTGCTGGTGCGCGACTCTGGCTCGGGGGCTCGGTCAATAGAGCTTTCGGTCAACGGCGATGTTGATGATCGTCCGTCGTCCGCGTGCGACGCGTTGAGAGACGGCACCGCGCTTCGAGCGAAGCCTTGCGCTGAGGAGTCGGAGACCAATTTCGGTGCAGTGGTGGTCGAGGCGCCTTATTCGCAGGGCGATAACGCCGTGCAAGCGTGCGCGGTCGACTTCTCCCTACAGCGGAGCTGTCGTAGCTACAACGTCCGTGTCGATAGTGAAGCCCCGGAGGGCTATTTCGGCGAGCAGACCGAGGACGACCCCGAACTCTTGCGAGTGCCTGTATCTGACTCAACCTCTGGTGTCTCCTCCGGGCAGATTCGATTCCGTCAGATCGGCGCTCGCGATTGGATCGATCTCCCTACGAGTCTTGTCGACGGTGAATTACGGGCCCGCGTCGACTCGTCCTCCTACCCCGAAGGCAGCTACGAGTTCGAGGCGAACATCAGCGATGTCGCGAGCAATTCAGCGGCGACGAACGTCAAGGCGGATGGATCGCCAATGGTCGTCGAGTTCCCTTTGCGTGAGTCCGCAACGGTGAGAGCCCGAATTGGTCGCAACGGCCGTGGCTCAACGATCGGCTACGGGCGTAACAGCAATGTGAGTGGGATCCTCGTCGATTCTTCAGGAAGTCCTGTGCCGGGCCGCCAGGTCACTGTCACCGAGTACTTCGGGGACGGGGCGCTGATCAATGCGCGCGTCCGCCAGGTCACGACCTCCGCATCCGGAGAGTTCACCTCGACGCTCCCCAATGGTCCGAGTCGGCGCGTTCATGTCACATACGAGGGTGACGAGCAGTACCTGCCCGACTCAGAGACGGCCGGCAAGCTTCGGGTGAAGAGCGCCGCGACCTTGAAGATCTCGAGGAAGAAGATCCGTCCCGGCGACCGCGTCCGCTTCTCAGGGAGGGTTGGAAGGCTCGGTGCGCGAGTCCCCCCGGGCGGCAAGCTGATCGAGCTTCAAGTCCAGGAGGCCCCCGGCAAATTCAACACGATTCGACAGGCCTTCAGGACGAACAACCGCGGGAAGTTTCGGTTCAAGTACCGATTCGGACGCTTCTACACCGAACCGATTCGGTTCAAGTTCAAGCTAAAGGTCGTTCGAGAGCAAGGTTGGCCATACGTTACGCCGGTTCGATCGCGCGCTCGAGGATTGCGGATCAAGCCGCGCTGACCGTAGGGTTTCCCCCGTGCATCGGTTTCGTCGCTACCTGAGCTATGCGAACGTCGTGGCGACCCTGGCCCTGGTTGTCGCGATGGCTGGGGGTGCTTACGCAGTGACCCAGTTTGGAACCCGCGACGTGAAGAACAACAGCCTGCGTAGCGCTGACTTGAAAAATCGGAAGGCAGTTACCGGTCGCGATATCCGACGGAACTCGCTGTCTGGGGCCGAGATCCTTGAGAGTGGTCTCGAGACGAAACCCCTTGTCCAGGTGTCCGGCGACGGCTCAGGGGTCTGCGATCCTGAGGATGGGATTCCCCAGACATGTGCCAAGGCTTCAGTCGGTCTCCCTCGACGAAGCAATCTGCTCGTGACCGTGACCGGCGGCTTCACTTCCACGAGCGGGACCCCCGCCTCGGCTAGCTGCGCTATCGAGGTCGACGGCCGACCGCCTGCGACTCTCCTTAATCCGGGGGAGGCGAACAACGCGAATACGTCGCCGACAGCGACCAACGGCTTCGCCGGCACCTATCTCCCCGATTCGCCGGTTTCAGCTGGAATGCATGACGTCGCCCTGACTTGCACCCAAATCGGCTCCGCCGACGCCGTCATCGAAGACCCCTCCATCGCCGTGATCGCCGTCGCCGCCCCCTAGCGCCGACCACGCGGCGACGCATCGTCGCGCCCGATAGCTTTCCGCCCCGACCACGCCGACCCCGCCAAGGAGCCCGCCTGATGTCAGGAGCCGCAGCGCCAGCACTCGATCGCCGTCTCGTCCTCGCCGACACGATCCCCGGTGCGCGCGTCCGCGACGCCGTCCTCGTTCTTAGCGGTGCCCTGCTGGTGGCCGCGCTCGCGCAGGTCGTGATCCCGCTGCCCGGGACGCCGGTGCCGATCACTGGTCAGACGCTCGGCGTCGGTCTCGTCGGCGCCTGCCTCGGTATGAACCGCGGCGCCCTTTCGCTCGCGCTCTACACGCTGCTCGGACTCTTCCTGCCGTTCTACTCCGACGGGGGCTCCGGGACCGAGGTGCTCTTCGGCGCGAACGGCGGCTACATCTTCGGCTTCATCCTCGCCGCCGCGGCGATCGGCTACCTGGCCGAGCGCGGGGCGGACCGCAAGGTTCTCGCGGCCTTCGCGGCGTTCGTGGTCGGCCAGCTACTCATCTTCGGGATCGGAGTCCCCGTCTTGAAGATGTCGCTCGACATGACCTGGTCGGCGGCTATCGCCGCAGGCTTCACGCCGTTCATCGTCGGCGGGCTGATCAAGGCCGCCATCGGGGCCGCCGTGCTGCCGTCGGCATGGGCGCTCGTGCGCCGCTTCGAGCGCCGCGACTGAGCATCTCGCCCGGTCGCAGCCGGGTCGGTAGCTGACACAGAATCGGCACACGGTGCCAACGTCTAGGCACGGTTTATCCCTCTAAATAGCTGTTTCTCGTCCGCCATGGGCGAGATAATGGCCGCGTGGACCCGCAGTCCGACAGCGCGCCGGAAGAGGATCGTGAAGACCCGCTCCGCGGACTCTCCCTCGATGCCATCGAGACCGAGATCGCCTCGCTCGCCGCAGGTCTCGCGGCGTCGCAGGCGCGATGGCTGGGGCTGCTCGGTGAGTTCGATCGCCGCGAGGGCTGGGCCTCCTGGGGGATGCGCTCCTGCGCCGACTGGGTCGCCTGGCGCTGCGCTCTGTCCACCCGTTCCGCCCGCGAGCACGTCCAGATCGCCCGCGCGCTTCGAGAGCTGCGTCTGATCCAAGCCGAGTTCGAGGCGGGCCGGCTCAGCTACTCCAAGGTCCGCGCGCTCTGTCGCATCGCCGAGCCCGCGACCGAGGCCGATCTGCTCGAGCTCGCCCAGCAACTCACCGCCGCGCAACTCGAGGGCTCGGTTCGCGCGATGGTCCGGATCGACGAGATCCAGGCGCGCGAGCGCGAGGAGCGCCGGCGGGTCTCCTGGTTCTGGGAGGACGACGGCTGTCTCGAGCTTCGCGCGACGCTGCCACCCGAGGAAGGCGCGCTCCTGCTGGCCGCGATCGAGTCAGCGCGCGACGAGCTCTTCGCGCTCGATGACCATTCCGATCCCGACGACGCTTCGGAGGCCCAGCACGAAAACGGCACCGCGGTGCCGCGGAACGAGCCTGCCGACGAGCTGCCGGCCCCGCCCCCGACCAGCTCGGACGCCCTCCTCTACATCTGCGAGAAGGCGATGAAGCGTTCCCGGGAGGTGTCGCCGAGCTCTTGCGACCGCAATCAGGTCGTCGTCCACCTCGACCTGGCCGAGGATCATGCCCACGTGGAGTCCGGACCTTCACTTCACCCCAAGACGGCGAGGCGGCTCGGCTGCGATGCGGCCGCGGTCGCCCAGATCGAGCGCGGAGAACGCGTGCTCTCAGTCGGCCGACGCACCAGGGTGGTCCCGCCGCAGATCAGACGCGCGCTGGCGGGTCGCGATCCCGCCTGTCGCTTCCCTGGCTGCAGTTCACGACGCGGACTGGACGCTCACCACGTCCGCCATTGGCAGGACGGGGGCGAGACCGCGCTCGACAACCTGGTTCTCGTCTGCCGTCGTCATCATCGAGCGCTCCACGAAGGGGGTTGCTCGGTCGAGCAGCGGACCGATGGCGACGGCTTCGTCTTCCGCGACCCGCACGACCGGCTCCTCGAACGATCGCCGAGGCCGTCGAGGTTCAAGAACGGCTGGACACCGGACGCCGCGGGGCCACTGTCCCCAGGGACCGGCGAGCGCGCGGACCGCGCGTTGGTCGTCGACGCGCTGATCGCGATCCGCAGACGTGCGCGAGCGCGGAGGGGGGACGCCGATGCTCAGCCGGACGGCTGATCGGCCGTGACCACCGGGTCACCGACCGCGATCGTCCCCGGGGTGACCACGTCGGCGCGCAGACCGCCGCGGTGGATGAACGCGCGGAGGATTCCGTGACGGGTGAGTCGCTGGAGGTGGGCGCAGGGCTCGCAGGGCCGGCGCCCCACGAGCTCGACCTCTCCGACCCTGAACCGCCGCCCGACGAGCGCGTTGAGCTCGACGCCGCGGGTGACGAGGTTGCGTCGCATCTCCACCGCGGAGGAGAGGGTCCCGTCCGGGAGCCTGGTGTCCTCGAGTGCTTCGGCGGCGATCAGCGTCACGGCATGGCCGTTCGAGCTCGGGTTTGTGAAAGTGCCTTCGCCGCGGGCGTAGCGGTCGTCGGCGATGCCTTCCGCTCCGACCGTCGCGGTCTCGAGCGCTGTCATCGGACCCTCGCGGTCCTGGGCGATGTAGATCGCCTCGATGGCGGCGCTCTCGGTCGCAGCGACCCTGCCGCCCGCGGCTTCGTGTTCGCCCTCGACCGCGTGGTCGCGGAGATCGAGTGGCGCCAGGACCCAGCCGCGCTCGACCTCGCCGGCCGGCAGTTCGACCCCCCGCGGGTCGAAGACGGCGCCCGACGGCACGCCGAACATGACGACCGGTCTCGGCTCCTCTCCGGTGGGCCGCAGCAGCGCGATCCAGTAGCCCGGCATCGCGAACGTGCGCGGCGCGTCGACCTCGACCATCGCGAACCCCCGCTCGGAGAGCCAGGCGCGCCAGACGGGCATCGGATCGTCCGCGTCGGGACGGGGTGGGGGAGTGCCGAGGTCGCCGAGGACGTGGGCGAGGCAGGCGGCGAAGGCGAGTCGGTCCTCCGCGCCGAGCTCAGATCCCATAGCGCTCGATGTCCTCGTCGAGTCGCTTGCGGTCGGTGTCTGCGATCGCGGGACCCGGACCGTCGGACCCGCCGTCGCCGCCGGGGCCGCCGCCCGGACCATTCGAGCGCCAGCGGCGAAGCCCGACGACGATGCCGATCGCCGCCACGATCACGACGACGCCCGGAACGAGCCAGGCGAACAGGTCGAAGCCGCTCGTCGCCGGCGTCGCGAGGACGTCCTCGCCGTACTCGGCGACGAGCTGGTCCTTGATCTCGTCCTTCGTCAGACCCTGCGCGATCAGCTCGCGGATCAGCTCGCGCTGCTGGAGGGCCTGCGGGGCCTCCGTCGCCCGATCGAGCGTGACGCCGCAGACGACGCAGTTGACCTCGTCCTCGATGTCGGGGAGCGAGGCCTGCGGCTCGACGCCCGGCTCGAGCTCGGGCTCCGCGGGCTCGGCCTCGATCTGCGGGGCCTGCGCGTTCGACTGCGCGCCGGATCCGTTCTGGTTCTGGGCGGTGGCGACCCCGGGGATCGCGAGGAGCGACAGAAGCAGGGCGAGCAGCGCGCCGACCGCCCGGCCCGACCTCACGACGAGCCTCGGATCAGCGGCTTGATCTGGTCGTCGAGGAAGGCGGTGTCGACCGGTCCGCGGACGTAGGTGACGAGGTTGCCCTGGGGGTCGAGGAGGAAGTTCTCCGGCACGCCGGTCGTCTTGAGCACGTCATCGGCGAAGGTGCCGCCGCCGTCGTGGAGCAGGGGATAGGTGAGGTCGAACTCCTCCGCGAACTCCATCCCGTCGCCGCTCGCGTCCTTCGTGTCGATGCCGACGACCTCGAAATCCTGCGATCGGTTCTGGCGGTAGAAGCGCTCGAGGTCGGGCGCCTCGTCGATGCACGGGTCACACCACGACGCCCAGACGTTGACCAGCACCCACTTGCCCTCGAAGTCCGACAGCGAGGCGGTCCGCGGCTCGGCGACACCGTCGGCCGCGTCGGCCAGCAGCGGTAGTGGCGGGCCTCCCGGCTCGCCCTCCTCGCCCACCGGCTCGCCGATCGCGAGCGCGTCCGGACTACGGGCGGCGAGGCCCCAGGCCAGTAGCCCGACGAGGGCCACGACCAGGACCAGAACGGAGATCGCGCGGGCGCTCATCGGCCACTCAGGTTAGGCCCGTGGCACTCCGCGCCTCTAAACTCGCGGCCTCGCGGGCGGGCGAAGTGTTAACGGCTGCACGAGAGCTTCCCAAGCTCTAAGAACGGGTTCGAGCCCCGTCGCCCGCTCTCCTGGTACCGCTAGTCGATGACCTCGGCGTAGATCTTCTCGCCCCACACCGCACCCCAGATGCGGCTGTCGTTCGAGAGCGCCGAGTCGTTGCCCATCATGAAGTAGTGGTCCTCGGAGACGACGATCGGGTTCGGCAGCTGGCAGCCGGGGCCGCGGCAGGGGATCATCTCGTCGGCGAATCGGGTCTCGCCGTCAACCACCGGCAACCCGTTCTCGATCGCGACCGACTCGCCCGGCCCAGCGACGACCCGGCCGAGGAAGCGGGCACGGTCGTCGGTCGCGTGTACGGCCTCCGGGCAGGGTGAGCCGCGCGGTGGCTCGACCTCGCAGACGCCCTCGCCGACACCGGCGCCGCGCGGCGGGTGGTAGGTGACGATGTCACCCACCTGTGGCTCGGAGCTGTCGAAGGCGGTCGGATCGATGTCGATCCACGTGCTCGATTCGTAGATCGGCTCCATCCCCGCGCTCGGCACCAGGAACCGGACCGTGCTGGAAGTGGCGGCGCTGCCGCCGAGGGCGACGATCGTGATCACGAGGGCCGCCGCCACGACGCTCCCGGCGGCTGCCATCCAGATCGCCATGCGGCGCGCCTGGCGCTTGCTGGCGACGCTCTCGCGCCGCTCGGCCTCGGTTGGGACGTAGGGCTCGACCTTCTCCCAGTCGTCGTCGTCGCGGGATCCGAGCATGGTCAGACCGTTCCCGTCGCCGCGATGTCGATCTCGATCTTGAGGTCCACCTCGGAGCGCAGCGAGTTGGCGACGTAGCAGTGCTCGTGTGCCAACTCGGCGAGGCGCTCGAGTCGCTCGCGCGGCGCGTCCGCGTCGCCGGCCACCTCGATCCGTGGTCGCAGCTCGATCCGCTCGATCCACTGGGGACCCGAGCCCTCCTCGGACATGAACCCGGCCGCCGAGTCGCGGTAGCCGACGATGTCGATCCGCGCCTTCGCGGCCAGGTGCAGAAAGACGAGCATCTGGCACGAGGACGCCGCGATCACTACGAGCTGCTCGGGGTTGTGCAGCGACGGGTCGCCGTGCGACTCGCCGGTCGTCAGTCCGATCTCCTGCGCGGTTCCAGGCGAGGAGCCGTGGTGCTCGCGCCCGTAGCCCGACCAGCCGGCGCCGGTCGATCCCGTCCACTCGACGGTCGCGTCGTGTCTTTGCGGTGACATCGGATCCGTACGATCCCAGGAATGGGTGACCGCTCGGGTCGCCAGACCTCCGTCGGCTGTTCTCGTGTGAGAACCCGGGGGCGGGGTCCGGCAGCCCCGTCGCGATCGGCAGGGGCGGGCGCCAGGGTTAGCGGACCCGCTCGCAGTTGCGAGCGAGCTGATCCGCGGCGTCCGCGAGCACGAGGTCGTTCCCGGCGCCGCAGTTGACCTGGTCGCCCGACCCATCGCCACGCGCATCGATGATGTCCTGGCCGGGCCCACCGCGAAGGACGTCCGCGTTCGACCCGCCGTGGAGGTAGTCGGAGCCCGCCCCGCCGACGAGGGTGTCGAGGTCGTCGCCGCCGTAGACGCAGTCGGCGCCGTCGGCACCGTTCAGCGTGTCCGGCCCGTCCTCGCCCGCGAGCATGTCACCACCGCGGCGCCCCGTGACGGTGTCGGCGACGGCTGAACCGCGCGTGTAGTTCACGCACCTGCCGGCTGCGCCGACCCCGTCGACCCCGACCTCGAGCGCGCAGAACGGCGAGCTCGGCTCGCCGGTCGTGTTGCGGGCAGCGAGGAAGCCGGTCGCGTCGACGTTGCCCGCTCCACGAGGCCGGTCGATGCAGTTGCCGGTCACGAGGTTGCCGCCCCCGGCCGCCGCGAATCCGGTCACCTGGAAGTCGTCGACGACGTCACCCTCGGCGTTCCTGGTGCGGCCGTTGCCTCGGATCAGGTTTCCTGCGACCACGTTCTCCGCGGTCGGCGGGGGCTCGACGGTCGAGGGGTTCCCGTCGTCGGCGACCGCGCTGAAGGCGACCGCGCTTCCGTTGCCGCGGATGTCGTTGCCGAGGATCGCGGAGTGCAGCGCGCTCGGGTAGAGCTGGACGGCCCGCGAGCCGTTGCTCGTCAGGGCGTTCCCGACGATGCGGGTGCCGTCGGCGTTGTAGACCGAGACCGCGTTGCCGCCGCGGAGTCCCGGCAGACCGCAGTCGTAGATCCGGTTGTCCGTGATGACCGCGTCGTCGGCGCGATCGCGCCGCGTGCCGAGCTCGATGCACGTGGTGAGTCGCGGATCGCTCCCAGCGTGGCGCTCGGTGACCTCGCTCGAGGTGAGTGAGAAGTCGTCGCCGAGGACCTCGAGGGTGCCGGCGCCGGTCTCAGTGGACCCATCGAGCACGAGGCGGTCGAGCGCCACGGCGCTCGCGCCGGGCTCGACGCGAACCGCGCCCTCGAGCTCGGCGGGCGAGCCGAGGCTCTCAAGCCGCAGATAGGAGCCCTCGATCGTCGTGACCGGGCCGGCGTCGTAGCTGCCCGGCTCGAAGCACCCGACCACGGGATCGCCGAGCGTGCCGGATCCGAGTTCGTCAACAAGCGCCTGGGGGCTGCGAAGCGGATCCGCGGACGTCCCGGCGCCAGAGTCGGAGCCGTCCGGCGCCGCGAAGAGGTCGCACTCCGGTTGCTCGCCGGCGTTCGCGGGCCCCGCCGTGGCGCCACCGATCGCGAGCACGGACGCGGCGAGCGCCACCGATCCCAATCCCCAGCCCCTGAACCTCATGAACGACTCCCCTCGACACGACCCACGCTTTACGCAGCGCACCCTGAGCGCCACGGATGAGTCGAGCGTGAGATCCGGCTGAGAAGTTCTCTTAGGTTCGGGGCGGTTCGGGCAGCTTCAGCAGGACCTAAAGGCTTGTGATTGGATGCCCGACCTCATGGCTGCCGACGAAACCGATCGATCCATCCTGCTGACCGGATTCCCGGGCTTCATCGGGCGCCGGCTGGCGGCTGAGCTGCTCGAGCGAGACCCAGCGACGAAGCTCGTCGCGCTCGTCGAGGGGAAGATGGCCGACGACGCCAAGCAGGCCGCCGCGGAGCTCGACGCGGAGCGCATCGAGGTGGTCTCGGGAGACATCGGTGAGCGCCACCTCGGGCTCGCCGACTCGGATTGGGAGCGGCTCTCGGCCGCGGTCGACGTCGTCTACCACCTGGCGGCGATCTACGACCTCGCCGTCCCGTTCGAGGCCGCCCAGCGCGTCAACGTCGACGGCACCGGAAACGTCCTCGAGTTCTGCGAGGCCTGCGAGGCCAACGGCGGGCTCGATCGCCTCAACTACGTCTCGACCGCCTACGTCGCCGGCGACCGCCACGGGGTCGTCTACGAGCACGAGCTCTCGCTCGGCCAGGGATTCAAGAACCACTACGAGTCGACGAAGTTCCAGGCCGAGCTCTGGGTCGAGAAGCTCCGTGACCGCGTCCCGACGACGATCTATCGCCCGGCGATCGTGGTCGGCGACTCGAAGACCGGCCGCACGGCCAAGTTCGACGGCCCCTATTACATCCTGCGGATGGCCCGCAAGCTCGCCGAGAGCCACCGCCCGATGAGCCAGATCGGCAGCGGATCGGTCCCGTTCAACGTCGTCCCGGTCGATTTCGTCGTCGAGGCGATGCTCGCGGGCGCGGCCGAGCCGACGGCCGTCGACGCGACCCTCCACCTCGTCGATCCCGACCCACTCTCGACGCACGAGCTGTTCGAGCTCCTGACCGACGAGCTCACGGGGACGAAGCCGAAGCTGCGGATCCCGCCGAAGATCGCCGAGTTCGCGATGCGCTCGCCGCAGATGCGTGAGGCCTTCGGCAACACGCCACGCCAATCGATCCGCTATCTCAACCACTCCGTGCGCTTCGACGCGCGCCAGGCGACGGACCTCCTCGCCAAGCAGGGCCTCGAGTGCCCGCGGTTCACCGACTACGTCTCGACGATCGTCGGCTTCTACCGCGATCACGCCGACGACCCGGCGTTCGCCTAGCGGCCGCGCGCGCCGGGCGTTCGAGTCCTCCGAGCGGACGACCCCGAATCGCCCGTCGCGCCGATTCGACGTGGGGCCGCTGCGGCGAATCTGCAGGCGATGAACCCGCCCCGCCTCATACCGACGTCCGAGAGAATCATGTTCGCGCTGCTCGCCGCCCTGACCGCGCTCGCGTTGTTCGCGGGTGCCACGGTGCCGCGCGCCGACGCCGCCGCCAAGCCGCGCAAGGCTGACCGCGTCGCCTACTTCAACGCCAAGCTCGAGGCGACCCAGGAGATCGGCTGGCTCTATCAGCGCGACCTCGACGTCTCGAACGAATGTCTCGGCTGGCAGCTCGCCGACGGCAAGACCGTCCTCGATTACCGCAGCCCGGGCTCCGGCGAGAAGATCGTCGCGATGGAGGTGTCGAAGCGCTCGCCGCTTTGGTCGCAGACCCGAGGGCGCCCGTACGTGGGCGCGCTCGACGGTGCGTTCGAGACCGACGCGGCTATCTACATGGAGGGCGAGAGCGAGACCGGCGGCGTGGACCCGATCAAGTGCCCTGGCGCCGACGGCGGAGGAAAGCAGCCGACCGAGTGCTCGTCGGGGCTCGGTGACGACATCCGCTGGGACTTCTTCACCACCGGCACCGCAAAGCGCTACAGCCTCGGTCTCGAGGGTTTCCAGCGCGGGATGTGGCGCGGCAACCAAGCACCCTCGGGCTCGCTCTCGACCGCTTTTCGCAACTGCCCGCACTGGGTCGGAGGCGGCCCGGCGCCCGACTACTCGGCGATCGCCGACGGCTCATTCGATCCGGGCGCCGATCACCTCGCGAGCCGCAAGGGTCTGTTCGACCCGAAGCGCAAGCGGATCGTCCTGACGTTCGAGGACTACGTCTGCTTCGACCACGACGGCGTGGTCCCTTGCGAGGAATCCAATCAACCCAATCCCGAGGATGGCTCGTTCTTCGACGGGACCCTTGAGTCCGAGTACCGGCTGACGCTGACCCGGACCAGGCGCTAGCGGGACACCGAAAGTTCACCCTGTGCGTCCGTCCGTGCGGCTAGCGTTCCGCGCTTCGTGTCCGGAGCCAGCGCAAACTCACCCGCGATCGAGACCGAGAACCTCTCGAAGGACTTCGGTGACGTTCACGCGCTCGGTGGTGTGACCCTCAGCGTGCCCCAGGGCACGGTTCTCGGGCTGCTCGGACCGAACGGTGCCGGCAAGACCACAGCGGTGCGGATCCTGACGACGCTGCTCGCGCCGAGCGGCGGCAGCGCGAGGGTCGCCGGGCTCGACGTGGTCGATGACGCCGACAGGCTGCGAGCGCAGATCGGGCTCGCGGGGCAGTACGCCGCCGTCGACGAGAACCTGACCGGGTTCGAGAACCTCGACATGGTCGGCCGGCTCTACCACATGGGTCGCAAGCCGGCGGCCGACCGCGCGAAGGAGCTGCTCGAGCGCTTCTCGCTCGCCGACGCCGGCGATCGCCTCGTCCGCACCTACTCCGGCGGCATGCGCCGGCGGCTGGACCTCGCCGCGGCTCTCGTCGCGCGGCCGCCGATCGTCTTCCTCGACGAGCCGACGACCGGGCTCGACCCGCGCTCGCGGATCTCACTGTGGGAGACGATCGAGGAGCGCGTCTCGGCCGGCACCACGGTCCTGCTGACGACGCAGTACCTCGACGAGGCCGACCGGCTCGCCGACTCGATCGCGGTCATCGACCGCGGCACCGTCATCGCCGAGGGCACCTCCGACCAGCTCAAGGACCGGCTCGGGGGCGAGCGGCTCGAGGTCGAGCCCGACGACACCGCCCAGCTCGAGACCGCGCGCGCGGCGCTGGCCGAGCTCGCCGCCGACGAACCGGCGCTCGAGGACGGACACGTGAAGTTCGCGCCGCGCGAGCGCCAGGGCGTCATCGCCGAGGCGGTCCGCCGACTCGACCGCGCCGGGGTCGGCATCGCCGACATCGCGATCCGCCGCCCGACCCTCGACGACGTCTTCCTCCAGCTCACCGGGCGCGGCGTGGACGAGGTCGAGAACGGCGAGGCCGGCGCCGAGGGCGAAGCCGGGGAGGAGGGTCGATGAAGAACACGATCTCCGACACGCTCGTGCTCGCGGGTCGCAACCTGAAGCGGATCCCGCGCCAGCCCGACCTGCTCACCGGCTACACGATCCAGCCGGTCATGTTCACGCTGCTGTTCGTCTTCGTGTTCGGCGGCGCGATCGCGACGCCGGGCTACGACGACTACACGGACTTCCTGATCCCGGGGATCGTCGTCCAGACGATTTCCTTCGGCGGCTTCACGACCGCGCTCGGGCTCTCCGACGACCTGCGAAAGGGCCTCATCGACCGCTTCCGCTCGCTGCCGATGTCGCGCGCCGCGGTGCTCGCGGGACGGACGCTGTCTGACGTCCTGCTCAACTGCGTCTCGCTCGTGATCATGTTCGGCGTCGGTCTCGCGGTCGGCTTCAGCTTCGCATCGAGCGTGCCCGAGGTGATCCTCGGACTGATCCTGATGCTGATGTTCGGCTACGCGTTCTCGTGGGTCTTCGCCTACGTCGGCCTGAACGCGTCCTCGCCCGAGACCGCGAACGCGCTCGGCTTCATCGCGATCTTCCCGCTGACCTTCGCGTCGGGCATCTTCGTCCCGACCTCCTCGATGCCGAGCTGGCTCGAGGCGTTCGCGAACGTCAATCCGTTCACCACCGTCACCGATGCCGCCCGCGCCCTGTTCGTCGGTGCGCCGGCCGGGGACGACGTCTGGGGCGCCTTCGTCTGGACGATCGGGATCACCGTCGTCTTCGCGGCGCTCTCGATCTCGCGCTACCGCCGCGCGGTCAGCTCGTGACCGGCTCTGCGTAGGCGAGGTCGATCTCGTCGGTCGGGCACGGCTTGCCGATGTGGTAGCCCTGCGCGTAGTCGACACCGAGCTCGCGCAGCAGCTCGAGCGTCGGCTGATCGCCGACGAACTCGGCGACGGTTCGCTTGCCGAGTCCCTGGGCGATGTCGACGACCGCACGGACGACCATCTGGTCCGTGTGGCTCGAGGCGAGCTCCTTGACGAACTCGCCGTCGATCTTGAGGTAGTCGAACGACAGGTGCTTGAGGTAGTAGAAGCTCGCGAAGCCGGCGCCGAAGTCGTCGAGCGCGAAGCCGCAGCCGATCGCCATCAGCTCGTCGGCGAACGCCTTGGCCGAAGCGACGTTGACTATCGCCTCGGTCTCGGTGATCTCGAAGACGAGGCCGCGCGGGTCCGCGCCGGTGCGCGCGACGACGTCGGCGATCAGGCCGGGGAGGCTGAGGTCGCCGAGCGAGCTCGCGGAAAGGTTGATCTCGAAGACGACGTCGTTGCCTCGGCGCTGTTCGCGGGCGAGCAGGCTGATCCCGTGCTCGATCACCCAGCGGTCGATCGAGCGGATCAGGTCGAAGCGCTCGGCGATCGGCAGGAAGCTGCCGGGCGGGATCAGGTTGCCCGCGTGGTCGAGCATGCGGACGAGCAGCTCGTGCCGTGCGCGCCCGTCGTCCTCGCCGAGCGAGACGATCCGCTGCGCGTGGAGGCAGAAGCGGTCGTGCTCGAGCGCCTCGCGGATCCGCTCGACCCACTGCATCCGGTCCTGCATCAGGTCGCGGCTCTCGTCGGTCGGGTCGAAGATCGAGAATCCGTCGCGGCCGGCCTCCTTGGCGGCGTACATCGCGACGTCGGCCTCGACGACGAGGTCGTCGCCGCTTGGCGGCGGTCCGTCACCGCGGTCGCCGAACAGCGACACGCCGATGCTCGCCGTCGCGCGCCGCGTCACGCCGCCCGAGTCGACGTGCGCCTGGCCGCGCACGACCTCGACGAGCTCGGCCGCGACGATCCGTGCCTCCTGGGGGGTGGCGTGCGGCAGGATGACTCCGAACTCGTCACCGCCGAGCCGGGCGATGACGTCGCTCGAGCGCAGTCGGCTGCGCAGCGAGCGGGAAGTGCGCTTGAGCAGCTCGTCGCCCGTGCCATGGCCGAGCGAGTCGTTGATGTACTTGAAGTTGTCGATGTCGAGCACGAGGACGGCGCCGGAGGTGTCGTAGCGCGCGGCCTCGGCGATCTGGCGCTCGAGCTCCTGCTCGAAGCGGCGGCGGTTGTAGAGGCCGGTCAGCGGATCGTGGTCGGCCATGTACTGGAGCTGGCCCTCGAACTGCTTGCGCTCGGTCACGTCGTGGATCTGGACGACCGCGTGGCCCGACCCTTCGCGAGCGGTGGTCACGAGTGAGATGTCGAGGCCGATCCAGTGCATCCGGCCACCGCTCGCGATCAGGCGGTGCTCGCCGCCGTAGGTCCGCGAGCTGCCCGCGATCAGCTCGTCGATCGCCGCACGCACCCGGTCGATGTCGTCGGGGTGGAGCAGGCTCCAGAGGTCGGTGGCGCAGATCTCGGCGCGCGTCCGGTCGGCGATCTGACAGATCGCCTGGTTGGCGTCGATGAAGCGGCCCTCCTGGCCGGGCGCCGTGGCGACGAGCGCCATCCCTGCGGCCGAGTCCTCGAAGGCACGGCGGAAGCGCTCCTCGGCCTCGTTTCGCTCGAGCTCGGCGATCCGCTCGGCGGTGACGTCGCGGGTCGTGCCGCGCATCAGCGTCGAGCCGTCCTCACCGATGTCGGCGCGGCCCTGGATCTCGAGGTAGTGGACGTCGCCGTACTGCGAGACGGTGCGGTAGTCGTCGCGGAACGAGCGTGGCGACTCCGCGAGACCGGCCAGAAGGCGCTCGATCGCGGGGCGGTCGTCGGCGTGGATCGTCGGCATGTGGAGCGAGACGGTGAACGGGCCCTCCGCCGGCTCGAGGAAGTGGTTGCGGTACTGCTGCGCGGACCAGACGATCGCGCCGCCTGCGATGTCCCATTCCCAGCTGCCGACGCCGGCGATCTCCTGGGCCTCGCTGAGCTGGTGGCGCTCGCTCGCGATCTGGCGCTCCTTGGCGCGCTGCTTCGTCTCGTCGCCGAGCGCGACGACGGCGCCCATCGGATGCCCGTCGTCGTCGGTGATCGGCTCGGCGCTCACCTTGACGTCGCGGGCGGTCTCGCCGGGAGGGGTGATCCGCAGCTCGTGGTTTCGGACCGAGTCGCCGTTCAGCGCCCGGTGGATCGGTAGGTCCGTGTGGCGCAGCGCCGTGAGGCCGGTCGAGTCGTAGCGCTCGTAGCGCGCCCGCCAGGAGTCGCGATCCGCGTCGAGGTCCTCGAGCGGCACGTCGGCGACGTTGTGGATCCGGCGCGCCTCGCGATTGAAGACTGTGAGGCGCCCGTCCTCGTCCATCGCGACGACGCCTTCACCGACGCTCTCGAGCAACGCCGCCGAGAAGCGGCGCGAGCGCTCGGTCCAGGCCAGCAGGCGCGAGCGCTCGGCGTTGAGCGCGCCGGCGATCAGCGCGCTCAGGCTGACGACGGCTGCGAAGACCTGAAGCTGGAGGTTCTGCTCGGATGGGTTCAGAACCGGGTTGGCGAACGGGCCGATCCCGCTCTCGGTCCCGGCGAAGGCCGCCGAGCAGAGCCCGACGACGACGGTCCAGGTGACCCACGGCGGGAGGCGGAGCGCGCTCCAGACGACGAACGGCAGGCACGCGAACGGCAGGTCGACGATCCGGTTCGTCCCGGCGACGATGAACAACAGCGTCGCGCTGACCGCCGCTCCGGCGATGACGAGCGCGACCTCGATCAGCCGGCGTGAGTCGAGGCTCGAGTGCTCACGGCTCCGGAGCTCCTCGCCGGCGATGAGGAGAGCGGGTGTGAAGAGCACGAACGCGGCGAGATTGCCGAACACCCAGCCGCCGATCGTCGTCAGCGTCGCGGCGTCGTGGAGTACGGCCGAGGCCGGCCCGCCGACGAGCGCGCCCGCGATCGCCCCGCAGCTGACGCCTGCGATCAGGACGCCGACGCCGCTGACGCTTGCGAGCAGCGATTCGCCGTCGTAGCGGCGCCCGATGACGTCGATCGCATAGGCGGCGACGAGCGCCGAGCCGCAGCTCGCGACCGCCATCACCGTCGCGATCAGAAGCGGCGTGTCGAACCCGACGAAGGCGAGGATCGAGCCGGCGATCGCGCCGGCCGACAGCTCGAGGCGGCGATCCCTGGCGATGAGCAGGAGCGCGGCGAGGAGGGCGGCGTTCGGCGGCCAGACCACGGCGGCCGCTCCCTCGCGTGGGATCAGGACGATGCTCCCCGACGTCAGCGCGACCGCGCCCGCGAGGCCGATCGCGAACCAACCGAGGTTTCTCGTTCGATCCCCCACTGACCGTCGCTATCGGCGGCTTGAGGGCGAATCCTTAGCTCTGGACGTGTGTCCGATGCCTCCGCAGCGCAACGGCGCCGGGCTCGCCCGTCAGCTCGACTGCGCCGTCGGCCGGATCAGGATCTCGTTCACGTCGACGTGCTCCGGTTGTCCGAGCGCGTAGATGACGGCGCGGGCGATGTCCTCGCCCTCGAGCGCGGTTCCCTGCTCGAGCGGGTTGTCGAAGAACGGCGTATCGACCATGCCCGGCTCGACGACCGTCACACGGATGGTGTTCTGATCGTGCATCTCGCGCAACTCGGCCCGTAGCGCCTCGCCGATCGCGGTGACGGCGTGCTTCGAGGCCGAGTACATCGACCCCGGGAGGGCGCGGCGGCCCGCGATCGAGCTCGTGATCAGGAAGTGCCCGCGGCGCTCCGAGAGCATGTGCGGCAGGCTGGCCCGGATCGTCAGGCCGACCCCGAGGATGTTCGTCAGCACCATCTCGCGCCAGTGCTCCGGGGACTCCTCTAGAAACCCGCGCGAGGCGCCGAAGCCGGCGTTCGCGAACACCGCGTCGAGCCGGCCGAAGCCATCGATGGCGGCCGCGACGGCGCGCTCGTTGTCGGCCATCTCGGTGACGTCGCAGCGCACGACGAGAGCGCGGTCGGGCCCGCCGAGCTCCGAGGCGAGCTCGGTCAGCTTGTCCTCGCTTCGCGCCGCGAGAACGAGCCGGTATCCGGCCTCGGCCGCGGCGCGGGCGGTGGCGGCGCCGATGCCTGTCGACGCGCCGGTGATCAGGAGGGCCGGATCCTTCGGCGATACGGGGCTCATGAGCCGCGACTCTAAACTCCATCGGGCATGAGTCCGGACCGCAAGCGAAGGATCCGCCTGATCGCCGCGCTCGGCACGGCGGTGCTCCTGGCCGTCGGCCTCATCTATACGTCGTTCAGTGCCTCGAGCGAGGCTCGCGAGCCCTCCGACCTGATCGCCGACTCCGAGCCCGGCGCCTCCTACGACCTCACCGGCGAGGTCGTCGACGGCTCGATCGAGCGCGACGGACGCAGCTCCGAGCTCAGCTTCGAGGTCGCCGACCGCGACGACCCCGAGGCGACGATCCCGGTCGTCTACTCGGGCCAGATCCCCGACCCGTTCCGCGAGGGGCGCGAGGTCATCGTGACCGGCGAGGTCGCCGACGGGACGTTCATGGCCGAGCACGACAGCCTGATCACGAAGTGCCCGTCGAAGTTCGAGGACGAGGCCGAGCAGGACCCAAACGTCGTGATCGACCCGGCGCTCGGCTGATCGCGATCCAGGCATTCACGTGTTCGCAGCTCTAGGCGCAGCGTCGGTGTTCACGGGTTTCGCCGCCTGCCTGTACGCCGTCTTCGCGTCGCTCAAGGGCCGCAACGGTCAGCGCCGGTGGGTGATCTCGGCACGTCGCAGCGTGTACGCCTTCGCCGCCTTGATGCTGATCGCGGCGGTCTGCCTCGAGATCTCCTTCCTCCGCGACGACTTCTCCCTGGCGCTGGTCGCCAACTACTCCTCGCAGGCGACCCCCGTCGGATTCAAGCTGACCGCGATGTGGTCCAGCCAGGCCGGCTCATTGCTCCTGTGGGCGACCGTGCTGTCGATCGCCTCCTCGGCCGTGCTGCGCGTCACCCGCAATCGTCACCGCGAGATAGTTCCCTATGCGACGGCGATCCTGGCCGGACTCGGGGCGTTCTTCACGGGCCTGATGCTCTGGGGCGTCCTCTTGCCGGTCGCCGAGTCGTTCCCGTTCACGACCCAGAGTCCCGCGCCGGCTGACGGTGTCGGCCTCAACCCGCTGTTGCGACATCCGGCGATGGCGATCCATCCGCCAATGCTCTACTCGGGCTACGTGTTCTTCGCCGTCCCGTTCGCGTTCGCGATCGGCGCGCTGATCACGCGACGGGTCGACGCGAGCTGGATTCGCTCGACCCGCCGTTTCGCCTTGATCGCCTGGGTCCTGCTCGGGACGGGGATCGTCCTCGGCTCGTTCTGGAGCTACAACGAGCTCGGCTGGGGTGGCTACTGGGGATGGGACCCGGTCGAGAACGCCTCGCTGATGCCGTGGCTGGTCGGCACAGCGTTCATCCATTCGGTGATGGTGCAGGAAAAGCGCGGGATGCTGAAGGTCTGGAACGTGTCGCTGATCGTCGCGACGTTCGCGCTCTCGTTGCTCGGCACTTTCCTCGTGCGCTCGGGCGTGCTTCAGTCGATCCACGCCTTCGGAGTGTCGAAGGTCGGCGGTCCGCTTCTCATGCTGATCGCGGTCGTCGTCATCGGTTCGGCGGTGTTGATCGCGCGCCGGCTCGACTCGCTGCGCTCAGAGCGCCGGATCGATTCGCTGATCTCGCGCGAGTCGGTCTTCCTGATCAACAACCTGTTGCTCGTCGGCATCAGCGTCGCGATCCTCTGGGGCACTCTGTTCCCGCTCGTCTCGGAGCTCCTCACGGGCGAGGAGCGCACCGTCGGGCCACCGTTCTTCGACTCCATCGTGACCCCGCTCGCGATCGCTCTCGTCCTGTTCACCGGCATCGGGCCGATGCTCGCTTGGCGCCGCGTCACGCCGCGTCGCGCTTGGTCGCTTCTCGCCTGGCCGACCGCGATCGCGGTCCTCGTCGCCATCGCGAGCATCGTCCTCATCGACGCCGCCTCGTCGCCCGGGGCGCTTCTCATGTTCAGCTTCGCCGCCTTCACGCTGGCCGCGCTCGGCCAGGAGCTGATCCGCTCGGCGGGGGCGCATCGGCGCCTCGCGGGCGGCTCGCGCCTCGGCTCCGCGACGTCGGTGGTACGCCGCAACCGGCGTCGCTACGGCGGCTACACGGTCCATGCGGGAATCGTCCTGTTGTTCGTCGCGGTCGCGGCGTCGTCCTCGTTCCAGACGAGCCGCGACGTCCGCCTCGACGTCGGCCAGTCGGCGAGCGTCGACGATTACGACGTGACGTATGAGTCCGCGTTCGCGCGGGTCGACGGCGAGGAGCAGAAGGTCGTCTTCGGCGCCCGGCTCGTGATCGAGCGCGACGGCGAGCTCGTCACGACGATGGACCCCTCGCGCGAGTACTTCTCCGTGGCGGCCTCGGACGACACCGGCCTGATCCGCGGCTTCTTCGAGGGCGAGGCGACGAGCGAGGTCGGGCGCGAGGGCGGCCCGACACGCGACATCTGGGCCGCGATGCGCCCCGATCTCGCGGTCTACGACCGCCAGATCGACGACCTCGACTCGCAGCTCGCGAAGATCGCCGGCTCGGCCGACGGCGGCACGCCCGAGCAGCAGGCGCAGCTCCAGGCGTTGCTCTCCGAGCTCCAGGGCCGCGGGGTGACCGAGATCGTCGAGGCCTACGAGGCCAACCCGCCGCCGGCCGACTTCCGCGTCAACGTCAACCCGTTCGTGATCTGGCTGTGGATCGGCGCCGCGATCGCGGTGCTCGGCGGGGTCGCCGCTGCCTGGCCGCCCGGATCGGGCGGACGCCGCGCCGTGTCCGAGGCCTACGCGGCCCGCGTCGCGCGCGACCTCGGACGCGCCTGAAACCGGGCGGAGGGGCGGAGGGTCAGGGCGTGGAGTACGTGCTGGGGATCGTCGTCCTCGCGCTCGTCGCAGCCTTCGTCGCCGTTCCGCTGCTGCGGTCCTCCGACTCGGGCTCGCAGGCCGAGGACCCGGAGCTCGCTGAGCTCGAGGCTCTCAAGCTGGCCAAGTACCGCGAGATCCGCGACGCCGAGGAGGATCGCGCGCAGGGCAAGCTGAGCGAGGCAGACTGGCGTCGTCAGGACGCCGAGCTGCGAGCGGAGGCGATCGCGATCCTCAAGCGCGCCGACGAGCTCGAGGCCTCGCGCCGCGAACGGGGCGAACGCGACTAAACTCGCGCAACGGTGGAAGCAGCCCTCTCGGTCATCCAGATCGTCATCGCGGTCGTTCTGATCTGCCTCGTGCTCCTGCATTCGGGCAAGGACACGGGTCTGTCGGGCGCGTTCGGCGTCGGCGGTGGCGGCAGCTCGTTCGGTGGATCGCTCGTCGAGCAGAACCTGAATCGCTGGACGATCTTCTTCGCGATCCTCTTCGTCCTCAACACCATCGTCCTGCTCAAGATCTAGAGGAGCTCCGGTCACGGCGCGGCTGCTCGCCATCCTCGCCACGATCGCCGCGACCGTCTGGGCTGCCGCATGCGCGGAGGCGCCAGCGCCCGAGCCCGAGCCGGTGGGGCCGCAGTCGGGTGGGACGCTCGAGGTGGTGGCGACCGGGGAGGGGGAGACGTTCGACCCGCTGCTCGCCGACGACTTCGCCGAGCGGCTCGTCGCGCGCCAGGTCTCCGAACCGCTGCTCGCTCGTGCGCAGGAGCCGTTCGTTGCCGCGGGGTCTCGCGCAACCGCGGGGCTGGCGACCCGAGCCGCGCCCGCCGACGGCGCGACGGTCTGGCGGGTCAGCCTCCGTTCCGGGGTCCGCTTCCAGGACGGGTCGCGCCTCGATGCCGCCGCGGTGCTCGCCAACGCCGATCGCTGGCAGGCGCTCGGCGCACCCCAGGTCGCCGGTCTGCTCGGCACCGACTCGCCGAAGCCCGGCCTCGTGCGCTTCATCCTCGCCGCCCCGGACCGCGGGTTCGGCGCCGCGCTCGCGGAGCCGCGCCTCGGGCTGGTCTCTCCGCGTGCGATCGAGGCCGACGGCACGCTCGCGGCCGGGAGCGCGTCGGGGTCGGGGGCGTTCGAGCTCGTCGGGGCGGACGGGGCGGCGATCGAGCTGCGCCGCTACGACGGCTGGTGGGGCACCTCGCTCGAGCTCGGCCCCGGTTTCGCGGCGCTGCTCGTCGAGCGGACCACGGCGGGGGAGGCGCTCGGCCGGCTGCGCCGCGGTGCGGCTCGCCTCGCGGGCGGTCTCGGCGCGCGGGAGATGAGGCTCGCCGCGCGCGATCCGCTGCTGATCCAGGTCGGCGACGGGGTCGTAGCCGAGCGCTCGTTGCGCGGACTCTCGGGGCCGCCGGAAGCGCCGGCCCTGTCGGGCGCCTGGTCCACCGACCTGACCGACTGAGTCAGCGGGCGGGTCAGCGAGTGAGTGCGCCTGAGAGGAGTCGAACCTCCACGGGCCGTTAAGCCCACAAGGCCCTCAACCTTGCGCGTCTACCAATTCCGCCACAGGCGCCTGAGGGACGCAGGAGTGTATCCGTCCGAGAGGGTGGCTAGGCTACGAACACTTGTTCGACCGAGGAGACCCAAGGTGGACCTGACCAAGCGACAGCAGGAGATCTTCGAGTTCATCGGCCGCTACGCCGAGCGCAACGGGTACCCCCCGACCGTGCGCGAGATCGGCAAGGCGGTCGGACTCCACTCCTCATCCACGGTGCACGCGCACCTGGCGAACCTCGAGCGCGCCGGTGTCATCCGCCGCGACCCGACCAAACCGCGCGCTCTCGAGCTGCTCGTCGGCGGCGCCAAGCGGGTGGTCGGCGGCGCGTTGCCGCTGGTCGGCCAGGTCGCCGCCGGCGCGCCGATCCTCGCCGAGGAGAACATCGAGGACTACCTCGAGGTGCCGGACGTGATCGGCGGCGAGGAGGGCGACTACATCCTGCGGATCAAGGGCGACTCGATGCAGGGCGCCGGGATCCTCGACGGCGACTACGTCGTCGTCCGGCCGGCCGACGACGCGACGGACGGCGAGGTCGTCGTCGCGCTGATCGACGACGAGGCGACCTGCAAGCGCTTCTTCCGTACGGCCGACGAGATCAGGCTGGAGTCCGAGAACCCGGAGTACGAGCCGATCGTGGTCCGTGAGCTCCGGCTGCTCGGCAAGGTGACGGGGGTCTTCAGGAGGTTGAACCCATGACGAGCTTCATGACCACCACGACCGGTGCCGCGCGCTCCTCACGCTCACGGCGGCGCGGAGCCGCGGCCGGACGGCCGCGCGGGGGCGAGAGCCTGGCGCGGCGGATCGAGCGCACCTGGCGGACGTTGGGAGAGCGCGGCGAGGCCCAGTGCCCCGTATGCGGAGGCGGGATGGGCGCCGAGGGTGACTGCGGCGGTTGCGGAGCGCGGCTCGGCTGAGTCCGCCGGCTCTATGCTCGGTCGCGCTCGCAGTCGGCCGTGCAGTCGCGGGAGGTGACTCTCGAGGAAAGTCCGGACACCGCAGGGCAGGGCGGTGGGTAACTCCCACCCGGGGCGACCCGCGGGATCAGTGCCACAGAAAACACACCGCCGATGGCGCGGCGAGCCTTCGGGCTCACGCGCACAGGCAAGGTTGAAAAGGTGCGGTAAGAGCGCACCGGCGTCGTGGTGACACGGCGGCCAGGTAAACCCCGCCCGGTGCAAGGTCAAGCAGGATCGATGAGCCGACCCGGTGAGATCCAGGTGGACCGCAGGAGCCGCGAGGCCCCGGAGGGCTCAGGCCCTCCGAGACGGATGACTGCACCAGACAGAATCCGGCTTACAGGCCGGCTGCGAGCCTTCTCACCCGCGCCGCGACGGTCGCCTCAGGCGGCCGCGGCGGCGGGGAGGACGGTCGGGTCGGTCTGATCGAGCGGCAGGGCGGCGGCGTTGGAGATCAGCGACTCGAACTCACACAACGCGAGCTGGGAGATCGCCTCGAGGATCGCCTCGTCACTCCAGCCGATCTCTCGCGCCTCCTCGACGAGGTGTGTCTTCGGACGTCCCTCGCCGCGCAGCAGCGTGCCGAGCAGGGTCAGCAGCGTGTCCTCGCGCTCGTCGCCGGAGCTGAAGTTCCGCGCCTTGGAGATCTCGTCGAGCCCGAGCCCGGACGCGAGCGCCGAGCGGCCGTGGTGGGCGATCGAGTAGTTGTCCGAGCGGTACTCGGCGACCGCCAGGGCGATCCGCTCGCGCGTCTGGTCGGGCAGGACCCCGGCGCGCAGCTCGCTGCGCATCCGGGCGTAGGCGCGTAGCGCGGGCGCCGACCCGGCGAGGGCGCCGATGAACTTCGAGATCGATGCGCCGGCGGTCTGGATCCCCTTCAGGATCTTGACGCTGCCCTCGGGAGCGGTGAGTTCGTCGTGGATGTGGAACCGGCTCATGTCGGTCTTGACAGTCATCTGGGAGGCCTCGTGGTCGTGGGGGGAGGACTTAGACGCGTTGTTTAAGCGACTTTTACTTCACTTCCAGCAGGTCGCTTACCTTGAGTAAGGACTATACCCGGATTCCGGCTCTCAAGCAGCCCGCGCGCCCGCGGGCTCGCCCCCGCGATCGGCCCGCGGGTATCGTCCCGTCGCCATGGCCGACGAAGCACTCGCCACCGAGACCGCCGAGGATGTGCTCCGGGTCGTGCGCGACCGCGACGTCCGCTTCATCCGGCTCTGGTTCACGGACGTTCTCGGACAACTGAAGAGCTTCTCGGTCAACTCCGAGGAGCTCGAGGATGCCTTCGAGGGCGGCATGGGCTTCGACGGGTCCTCGATCACGGGCTTCAACCCGATCGAGGAATCGGACATGATCGCGATGCCCGATCCGACGACCTTCGCGATCCTGCCGTGGCGACCCGAGGAGAACGCGACGGCGCGGATGTTCTGCGACGTCCAGGTGCCCGGCGGTCAGGCCTACGAGGGAGACCCGCGCTGGATCCTCCGGCGCGCCCTCGAGCGCGCAGAGCGGATGGGCTTCGACGCTTTCAACGTCGGCCCCGAGCTCGAGTTCTTCTATTTCAAGAGCGCCAGGCCCAAGAAGGGGGTCCCGAAGGTCCTCGACGAGGGTGGCTACTTCGACCTGACCACGCTCGACGCCGGCTCCGACGTGCGCCGCGAGACGGTGCTCGCGCTCGAGCGCCTCGGGATCCACGTCGAGTACACGCACCACGAGGTCGGGCCCTCGCAGCACGAGGTCGACATGCGCTACAAGGACGCGCTGCACATGGCCGACGACTGCATGACCTACCGCATCGTCGTCAAGGAGTACGCGATGATGCACGGCTTCCACGCGACGTTCATGCCGAAGCCGCTGACCGACGAGAACGGCTCGGGAATGCACGTCCACCAGTCGCTCTCGAAGGGTGGCAAGAACGCGTTCTACGACGCCGAGGACCCGTTCTTCCTCTCGGACACGGCGAAGTCGTTCATCGCCGGCCAGCTGCGCCACGCGCGCGAGATCGCGCCGCTCTTCGCGCAGTGGGTCAACTCCTACAAGCGCCTCGTCCCCGGATATGAGGCCCCGACCTATCTCGCCTGGTCGCGCAGAAACCGCTCGGCGCTGATCCGGGTGCCGCTCTACCACCCGGGCAAGGAGAGTGCCACGCGAGCGGAGCTGCGCTGCCCCGATCCGGCTTCGAACCCCTATCTGTGCTTCGCCGGGATGCTCCATGCCGGCCTCGAGGGAATCGAGAAGGGCTACGAGCTGCCCGAGCCGATGGAGCAGAACCTCTACCACCTGACCCCGGAGGAGCGCGCCCAACGCGGGATCGAGCAGCTCCCCGAGACGCTGGGAGAGGCGATCGAGATCGCCGCCGAGTCCGAGCTGATGCTCCGCGTCCTCGGCGAGCACACCTTCAAGCGCTTCATCGAGATCAAGCGCGAGGAGTGGGAGGCCTACCGCGTCCAGGTCACCCCTTGGGAGATCGAGCGCTTCCTGCCGATCCTCTGATCCGGGGAGCCCGGGCCTAGGAGGCCCGTCCAGGATCGATCAAGCAAACGCTTGCGCGTGCCGATGAGGGCGGCGTGGGGGTGGTGCCCAGCTACGCAGGTCCCTTCGGCCGCGCACAGGCCGAGCGACTGATCTGGCGCGCCGGGTTCGGTCCCAAGCCCGGCCAGCTCGACCGGCTCGCGGCGAAGGGGATGCGAGGCGCCGTGCTCTCGCTGACTCGCCCGTCGGGTGAGGCCAAGCTCTCCGGCCCGCGTCCGGTCGACAGCGACGGCAATCCGCTGGCGCCGAAGGACGTCTGGGGGCACGACCACGTCTGGTGGCTCGACCGGATGGTCCGCTCGAGCCAGAGCCTGGTCGAGCGGATGGCGCTCAACTGGCACGACTGGTTCGCGACGGGCGACCAGGCGCCGAAGATGATGATCGCCCAGTCGAACCTGTTCCGAGCCAAGGCGCTCGGTCCGTTCGACGGGCTGCTGCTCGGCGTCACGAAGGACAAGGCGATGCTCGCGTGGCTCTCCGGGCTGTGGAACACGCGGTGGGAGCCGAACGAGAACTACGCCCGCGAGCTGATGGAGCTGTTCACCCTCGGCGTCAGCGACGGGAGCGGCTATCCCTACTCCGAGGACGACGTCCGCGAGCTCGCGCGCGCCCTGACCGGGTGGCAGGCCGACTGGTCCGACGGGATCGGCCTCCACAACTATCGCTACGAGCGCGAGGCGCATGACGGCGGCTCGAAGACGGTGTTCGGCAGGACCGGGCGCTTCGACTGGAAGGACGCGTGCCGGCTCTGCCTCGAGCACGAGGCCCACGCGCCGTTCCTCGTCGACAAGCTCTGGAGCTACTTCATCCCCGAGCCGCCCGATGCCGCGACCCGCGACGGCCTCGTCGCGATCTACCGCAACGGCTACCGGATCCGGCCGCTCGTCGAGGCGATCCTCCAGCACCCGCGCTTTTATGAGGGCCCGCGGCTGGTCAAGCCGCCGGTCGTGCATACGGCGGGGCTGCTCCGCGCCCGCGATCTGCCGGTCAGGACCGATGCCTGGCACTGGATCAACGAGCTCGGCGGACAGCGGCTCTTCCGGCCGCCGAACGTCGCCGGCTGGGACGAGGAGCGCTGGCTCGACACATCCACCTTCCGCGGCCGCTGGTTCGCCGCCAACGAGATAGCGAGGCGCGACGTGATCGACTGGGACGAGGGCTATCCGAAGACCGAGACGGCGGCCGAGGGCGTCGACAAGGCACTTCGCTACTGGGGCGACCCGTCGCTCAGCTCCGGCGGGCGCGCCGTTCTAGAGCAGTACGCGCGGCGGGTCGAATCGATGGCCGTCGAGGACTGGCAGCGAAGCGCCTTCCGCGCGACGCGCCAGAACGCGCTCCGGATGCTGATCGCGACGAGCCCGGACATGCAGGCGATCTGATGGCGCACCACTGCAAGGAATTCAGCCGCTCGCACCTGCTCCGCGGCGCGGCCGCCGAGGCGGGGCGCGGGCTGCCGCAGATCGAGTCGGGGATGCCGCTTCCGGCCGGGACGGGACTGAGCCGGCGCTCGTTCCTGTGGCGTTCGGGGGCCGTCGCGTTGTCGGTCTACGGCGCTTCGAAGCTCGGCTTCGGCGCACTCGAGGAGGGGATCGTCGAGGCGGCCGCGGCGCCCGACTCGCCCGTCCTCGTGACGATCTTCCTCGACGGCGGCGCCGATTCGCTGTCGATCCTCGCCCCGACCGAAGACCGCCGCTACCACGAGCTTCGTGGCCGGCTCGCGGTCCCCCGAGGTGCCGGCACGCAGTTCACGGAGGATTCGCGGCTTCGCTGGGCGCCTTCGGCGGCCGCGATGGGCCGTATGCACGAGGCCGGCAAGGTCACGGTCTTCCCGGGGATCGGCTACTCCTCGCCGGATCAGTCGCACTTCACCTCGCGCCACTACTGGGAGGTCGGCGAGCTCGACCACGGCGCGAAGACGGGCTGGATGGGGCGGATGCTCGACGTCGTGGGAAGCGACACGAACCCGCTCCAGGGTCTGTCGCTCGACGGTTGGCTCTCGCCGGCCCTCGCGACGGCGAACCACCCGGTCGCGGCGGTCGACGGCACGAAGTACGACTTCTGGACCCAGGGTGTGTGGAACGAGCACGAGGACCCGATGTTCGACGCCGTCGGCGCGCTCGGGCGCGCCGCGATGGGCGGCGATCCGGGCCTCGCGACGGCCGGGGTCACGGCGGAGAGGGCCGCGAACCTGCGCCGCGACCTGCGCCAGTTCACGGCCGATGAAAGCGGCGTCAGCTATCCCGACGACGATTTCGCCGAGCGTCTCAGCGGGCTCGCGAGCATGCTCGACAAGGGTCTGCCGATCCGCTGCGCGTCGATCTCCGCGCCCGGGGGCTACGACACCCACGACTCGCAGGCCGACAGCTTCGACCGCGACATCAAGCTGACGTTCGACTCGATCGCCGCGTTCCAGGCCGATCTCGAGGCGCGCGGGATCGCCGACCGGGTCATGACCCTCGTCTGGTCGGAGTTCGGCCGCCGGCCGGAGGCCTATGGCAGCGGCACGGACCACGGCGCCGCGGGCAGCGCCTTCCTCGTCGGCTCGCGGGCCAAGGGGACGATGGTCGGCGAGTTCCCGGGGCTCGACCGCCTCGATGAGGACGACAACCTGCGCAGCACCTCCGACTTCCGGGCGATGTACTGCTCCCTGCTCGAGCAGTGGTTCGATGTCGACGCCGGCGCGGTCATCCCGGGGGCGAGCGGGTTCGACCGACCGACGCTGATCTCGTGAGTCGCCACGGCCGCCAACGGTGGCGAGCGGCGATCCTCGCTCCGGTACTCGCGCTCTGCGTGCTCGGCTCGCTCGCGCCGACCGCCGGGGCGGGAGGCTCGCGGCCCTCGAACCTCGGCGTCACCGGTGACGAGTTCTCACTCGTCTTCTCGCGACCCGTCGTCAAGCCCGGCCCGTCACTGGTCCAGTTCCAAAACGCCGGCGAGGATGAGCACGACCTCGTCTGGAAGCGCGTCCCGGGCGACCATCCCAAGCGCGCGATCGGGCCGGTCGCGCCGGGCGAGGTCTCCGAGCGAACGCCGACGCGGTTCCGCGCCGGCGCGCAGTACCGCTTCTGGTGCACGCTCGCCGACCACCGCGAGCGCGGGATGCGCGCGACCCTGCGCGTCCGCCGATGAGGCCTGCTTAGATGCCGCGCGCTGCGCTCCGCAGCGCTGACACGAACTGGGGGAAGGACCCTTCTGATGCAGTCACTGAAGACTCGCGCCGGCGCCGCCGCGCTCGCCGCGCTCACCGCCGCGGCGATCGCCGTCGCGCCCGCCGATGCGGGCACCGCCGCCGGGGGCAAGCTCACGATCCAGGTCAACGAGGCCGGATCGAAGATCGGCGGCAAGATGACCTCGAACAAGGCCAGCTGCGAGCGCAACCGCAGGGTGAAGCTCTTCTTCGGTGAGATGGGTGCGTTCAGGCCCGTGGCGATGGACCAGACCAACGAGGACGGGCGCTGGTCGATCGGTGGTCCCGATGGATCGATTCCTTCCGGCAGGTACTACGCCAAGGCCACGCGGAAGGACGGCTGCAAGGTCGTCAAGTCGGAGCGGATCTCCTACGAGGGCGGCCCGGTCCGTTAGGTCGCATTCTTGAGCAAGCGTGCTGGGCTCCCGTGGCTCCCACGGGCGCCCGGCACGCCGCGCTCGGGATCCCGAGCGCCGTCGCTAGCCTGAAGATCGCTTAAGGGGACCTGGTCGCCCAGGTCGAATCGGGGGGCCCGATTAACCGAAAGCGACAGGGAGAAACGGATGTTTTCCAGAGGACGGGTGGTTCTCGGCGTGCTCGCGCTGATGATCGCCTCACTCGTGGCCGCGCCCGCAGCGAACGCGGCGACGCCGGTCCAGAAGTTCGAGCGTGCCGTGGGCGTCGACGGGATCACGAAGCATCTCAAGGCGTTCCAGCGGATCGCGAACCAGAACGACGGCAACCGCGCCTCGGGCCTGCCGGGCTTCGATGCCTCGGTCAAGTTCGTGCGCGACAAGCTCAAGCGGGCCGGCTACGAGACGTCGGTCCAGAAGTTCGACTTCGACCTCTACGAGGAGCAGGCGGACGCCGAGTTCGAGCAGCTGACGCCGGAGGCGGTCGAGTACACCGTCGACGACGACTTCTCCTCGGCCGAGTTCTCCGGGTCCGGTGAGGCGGAGGGCGACGTGACGCCGGTCGACGTCCAGCTTCCGCCGGGACCGACCGACAACAGCTCGACCTCGGGTTGCGAGGCGGAGGACTTCGCCAGCTTCCCCGAGGGCGACATCGCGCTCGTCCAGCGCGGCACCTGCGACTTCGGTCTCAAGGCGGAGAACGCCGACGAGGCCGGTGCGTCCGGCGTGATCATCTTCAACGAGGGTCAGCCGGGCCGCACCGATGTGCTGGTTCCGACGCTCGGGGAGTTCCGCCCGAGCGTTCCCGTGATCGGGACCTCGTTCGAGATCGGCCAGGACCTCGCTTCGGAGGGGACCACGGCACGGATCTCGGTGACCTCGACGATCACCCCGTCGAGCTCGAAGAACGTCATCGCCGACACGAAGGCCGGTCGTGAGAACCGGACCGTGGTCGTCGGTGCGCATCTCGACTCGGTGCCCGACGGCCCCGGGATCAACGACAACGGCTCCGGCAGCGCGCAGAACCTCGAGATGGCTCTGCAGATGTCGAAGCTCGGGATCAAGCCCCGCAACCAGGTGCGCTTCGCGTTCTGGGGCGCCGAGGAGTCCGGGCTGATCGGCTCGACCCACTACGTCGACACCCTGAAGGCGAAGGAGAGGCGGGCGATCGACCTGAACCTCAACTTCGACATGGTCGGCTCACCGAACTACGGCCGCTTCATCTACGACGGTGACGGCGACGCGTTCGGCGAGGAGGGACCCGCGGGCTCCGATGCGATCGAGCGCTCGTTCGAGCGTGCGTTCGCCGCCAAGGACCTCGCGACGGAGCCGACGGCGTTCGACGGTCGCTCCGACTACTACGGGTTCATCACGGCCGGTATCCCGGCCGGTGGCCTGTTCTCGGGTGCCGAGGACGTCAAGTCCGAGGAGCAGGTCGAGCTCTACGGCGGCACCGCCGGCGAGGCGTTCGACCCCTGCTACCACCAGGAGTGCGACGACATCAACAACGTGTCGAACAAGGCGCTGAACGAGTTCTCGAACGCCGCCGCGCAGGTGACGTTCAAGTTCGCGCAGCGCAAGGCGCCGATCGGCGGCAACGAGCCGCAGACTGCGCGCGCGTCGGTATCGCAGGGCTCCGCGGCCGATTACCGCGGCAGCCATCTGGTGCGCTAAGCGCTAGAGCACACCGCTCGGTTCGGCCGAGCGGCGGGCGGAGGCAGACTCGTCGAGCTCGGCGCCGATCCGGCGCCAGAGCTCGGCGAGCTCCTCCTGCTCGCTGGCGTCGAGCTGGCTGAGGAAGTGTCGGCGCACACCGGCGAGGTGGTCGGGTCGCGCGGCCTCGATCCGCCCGCGACCCTCCGCCGTCAGGACCGCCAGGGTCCCCCGCGCATCGTCGGGGCACGGCGCACGCTCGACCAGCCCGCTGCGCTCGAGCCGGTCGACGAGCCGCGTGAGACCGCTGCGGCTCAGCAGCAGCCCGTCGGCGATCGCGCTCATCCGCATCCGTCCGTCAGGCGCGTCGGCGAGTTGCATCAACACCTCATAGGAGGTCAGGGGCAGGTCGTGGCGCTCGATCAGCTCGGCGTCGAGCCGCGCGACAACCCGCTGGTGGATGCGCAGGAACCCCTTCCAGGATCCGAGCTCGCGTTCGTCGAGGAGAGCGCCCATGAGGCGATCGTAGCGGATAGTTGCACTTGCAATCACCTGGTATAGTAGTTGCAGAAGCAATCAAATTCCCGGACCTGAAGCCAGGGAGGACGTTCCAAATGCAGCTCGAGGGCATCCACCACATCACCGCGATCACGGCCGACGCGCAGCAGAACGTCGACTTCTACGCCGGCACGTTGGGGCTGCGGATGGTCAAGAAGACCGTCAACCAGGACGAGCCCAGCGTCTACCACCTGTTCTACGCCGACGAGGACGGCAGCCCTGGTGCCGACCTGACCTTCTTCGAGTTCCCGCACGCCGCTCTCGGCCGGGCCGGAGCGGGGATGGTGTACCGGATCGGCTGGCGCGTCGCCTCGGAGGCCTCGCTCGACTTCTGGGCCGACCGTCTCGCCTCGCAGGGCTTCGAGTCCGAGCGGGTCGGGGACGTCCTGCGCTTCCGTGACCCCGAGGGCCTCGAGCACGAGCTCGGCGTCGACGACTCGGGCGATGATCCGCTGATCGCCGAGCACCCGGAGGTGCCGGCAGAGCACGCGCTGCGCGGCTTCTCGAGCGCTCGCGCCTACTCCGCCGATCCCTCTCGCAGCCAGCGCCTACTCGACGGGCTCGGCTTCGAGGGCTCCGACGGGTCCTACGAGCTCCGCGGATCCGAGCGCGGCGGCACGTGGCACTACGACGCTCCGCCGGCCGAGCGCGGGATCCAGGGGGCCGGAACGGTCCACCACATCGCCTGGGCCTCGCGGATGGACGACCAGGAGGCGTGGCGCGACCGCGCCGCCGAGTACGGCGCGCGGCCGACCGACGTCATCGATCGCTTCTGGTTCCGGTCGATCTATTTCCGCGAGCCGAGCGGGGTGCTGTTCGAGATCGCGACGATAGGCCCCGGCTTCGACGCCGACGAGCCGAAGGAGTCGCTCGGCGAGTCGCTGGTCCTGCCGCCGTTCCTCGAGGACCGGCGAGAGCAGATCGAGCGCGTCCTGACCCCGATCACGAATCCGCGCCAGGCCCGCGAGGCGAGCTGAGGTGGCCGATCTCGTCCATCGTCTGCGCGAGCCCGACGGGGATCCCGAGGGCGCGCTGATCCTCAACCACGGCCGGGGGTCGGACGAAAACGATCTCTTCGGGCTCCTCGACGAGCTCGACCCGGAGCGTCGTCTGCTCGGCGTGACGACCGGTGCGCCCCTGACCGGCATCCCGCCGGGCGGGCGCCACTGGTACGTCGTGCCACGGGTCGGATATCCGGAGCCGAGGACGTTCGCGAGCAGCCTCGCGATGCTCGACGGGTTCATCGACCGGCTGCTCGCCGAGCGCGGCATCGCACCGGAGCGGACCGTGATCGGCGGTTTCTCGATGGGCAGCGTGATGTCGTATGCGACCGGGCTCGGACCGGGTCGGCCCCGTCCCGCCGGCATCATCGCGATGTCCGGCTTCGTGCCCACCGTCGAGGGCTGGGAACCCGAGCTCGAGGGCCGCGAGGGTCTGCCGGTCCTGATCGCGCACGGACGCCAGGACCCGGTGATCGAGTTCGGCTTCGCCGATCGCGCCGCGGCCCTGCTCGAGCCGGCCGGTCTCGATGTTCGTCGCGTCAGCACCGAAACGGGTCACTGGGTGGCGCCCGAGGCCCTCGACGCGGGCCGCGAGCTGGTCGCGGAAGCGTTGGCCTAGCTTCCGTCCACCCGTCGTGCGAACATGTGTTCGTGCGTTGGGAGAACCTGTCGCTGGATCGCGAGGACGAGGGGGCTGACGCCAAGCTCCCCGGCTTCCGCGATCCAGCGCGGGTGCGCACGTTCGACGCGCCCGAGGCGCTCGGAACCCGCTTCTACGAGGTCGGCGCCCGCTCGATCCTCAACCGCGTTCCCGAGCGATCGCGGATGCCGTTCAGGTGGACCATCAACCCTTATCGCGGATGCAGTCATGCCTGCGCCTACTGCGTGTCGGGCGATACCCAGATCCTCCTCGCGGACGGCCGCTCGAAGCGGATGGACGCGATCGAGGTCGATGACCGCGTGGTGGGCACGAAGCGGATCGGCCGCTACCGACGTTACGCAGAGGCGACCGTCACCGACCACTGGGCGACGGGGCGCCGCCCCGCCTACCGAGTGACCCTCGCCGACGGCACTGAACTGATCGCGAGTGCCGACCATCGATTCCTGACAGACAGGGGCTGGAAGCACGTGCTCGACGCGCCGGGTCCTGGGTCCCAGCGTCCCCACCTGACCCTGAACAACAGATTGCTCGGTTTCGGATCGATCCCCCCGGCGCCGGACCACGACGCGGACTACCGGGCGGGCTACCTGTGCGGGATGATCCGCGGTGACGGAAGTCTCGGCCACTACCGCTACAAGCGCCCCGGCCGGACATCTTCGGACGTGTACCGGTTTCGCCTCGCGTTGATCGACTTCGACGCGCTCGATCGGACGAAGCGCTACCTGAGTCGTGAAGGAATCGATTGCGGGGAGTTCCTGTTCCAGCCCGCCGGAGCGATCGGGTCGTCCCGTGAGGTCAGAGCGATCCGGACGGGTCGCAGAAGCGACTTCGAGACCATCTCGAGGTTGATCGAGTGGCCCGCCACCCCTTCGGACTCGTGGGTTCGCGGCTATCTGGGTGGCGATCCGGGAGGGCCGGACCGTGTTCGGTCGGTTCGAATCCGCGGGCGGCTGAATGAACGCCTGCGGTTCCTCTCAGTCTGCGATTCGGCCGTCGCGCGGAAGCGCACCATCGTCGGGAGCGCGGTCAAGTTGAAAGCGGACCTGCGGGTCGTCTCGATCGAACCGGTCGGCGAGCAGTCCCTCTGGGACATGACGACGTCGACGGGGGACTTCGTGGCGAACGGAGTGATCAGCCACAACTGCTTTGCCCGGCCGACCCACAAGTTCCTCGACTTCGGCGCCGGCCGCGATTTCGAGCGCGAGATCGTCGTCAAGACAAATGCCCCCGAGCGTCTGCGGGCCGAGCTCGCCAAGCCGAGCTGGAACCGCGAGCACGTCGCGCTCGGCACCAACACCGACCCCTACCAATGGGTCGAGGGGCGCTACCGCCTGATGGTCGGCATCTGGGAGGCGATGCGCGACTTCGCGAACCCGTGCTCGGTCCTGACCAAGTCGCCGCTGCTGCTGCGCGACCTCGACCTGATGAAGCAGATCGCCGCGGGGACCGAGTTTCACGCCAACCTCTCGATCCCGACACTCGACGAGCGGGCCTGGCGCGAGACCGAGCCCCACACCCCGAACCCGCGCAAGCGGCTCGAGGCGGTCGCGGCGCTGAACGAAGCCGGGATCCCGACGGGGATCCTGATCGCGCCGCTGATGCCCGGGATCAACGACTCGCCGGCCCAGGTCGAGGAGATATTGCGCCTGGCCGCGGAGGCCGGAGCCACGAACGTCGGCGGGATCGGGCTTCACCTGCGTGGCGAGACGCGCGAGGTCTTCTTCGACTGGCTCGCCGAGTTCCGCCCCGATCTGATCGAGCTGTATGAGCGCCTCTACTCGCGCGGCGCGTACCTGCCGAAGCCCGAGCGCGAGCGGCTTGCCAAGCTGGCGCGCGGGCGCCACCCGCCGCGTCGCTTCCTGCGCGAGGTCGGCGAGCGTGCCGAGGCGTCAGAGGCGGGCGGTCGCGGAACCGCGGTGCCGCGAGAGGCGACGCAGCCGGGCCTCTTCTAGGGCAGCGGGAGCTCCTCGCTCGGCGGCGCGAACGAGACGTCGAGTCTGCGACGGCGTCGCTGTGATGCCGCGATCGCGGCGATCCCGAGGCCGCCCGCCGCCATGACGAGGAACGAGGCCTCGTAGCCGCCGAACTGCGCGATCGCGCCGGCTATCGGTCCGCCGATCCCGAGTCCGAGGTCGAAGCAGGCGGTGAACGTCCCCATCGCCGCGCCACGGCGCTCGGGCGGCGTCGGGCCGAGGACGAGCAGCGCAAGCGACGGGAAGATGAGCGAGAACGAGGCGCCCATGATCGCGGCGCCCGCGATCAGAACCGGGGCCGATCCGGCGAGGGCGATCATGACCAGTCCGACCGCGTCGCCGAACCCCGCGACGACGGCGCACGGAACCGCGCCCAGCCGGTCGGGCAGTCCGCCGCCGATCACGCGCATCGCGACCACCGAGCCGGCGAAGGCGGTGAACGCGATCGCGCCGACGTCGAGGCCGCGTTGCTCGGCCGAGAGCACGATGAACCCGGCGACCGTCGCGAACCCCATCGACGCGAGTGCGAGCCCAGCGCCGGGCAGAAGCGCACCCCGGTGGATCAGGCTCCCCCGTGCGGCGGGGCTGTCGGACGCCTCCGCGACCGCGGCGGGCTCGCGCAGCGTCGCGGCCGTGGCCGCGGCGAGAACGGGGGTCAGCGTGGCGAACGCCCAGACCGCGGTGTAGCCGAACTCGGCCCGCAGGACCTCGCCGATCGGCGCGCCGAGGCTGAGCCCGCCCCAGATCGCGAGTCCGAACAGCCCGACGAGACGGCCGCGTCTCGCGGGCGGTGCGATGTCGACCACCCACGCCGACGCGGCGGTGTAGAGCGTCCCCTCGCCCGCGCCGAGAATCATTCGCGCCGCGATCAGGCCGCCGAGTCCCGCCGGGAGCAGCAGGACGAAGCCCGCCAGCGCCGCCCCCGATGCACCGATCAAGACCGCCGGCCTGCGCCCCCGGACGTCGGCGAAGCGGCCTGCAAGGGGTCGGCAGGCCAGGCCGGTGAGCGAGAAAGCCCCGATCACGATCCCGACCTCGACCTGTCCGCCACCGAGCTCCTCGGTCACGAAGCGGGGGAGGACCGGAAGCGTCGCGCCGGCCGCGAGCAGGATCAGCCCGGTGGCGATGAACAGCCGCGCGAAGGCGGAGCGGGCCTCGCGAGGGGTGCTCACCGGCAGGATCGTCTCACCTCGCGGAGTCGTTCGCCGCCGTGCGCCGTTCGGTCCGAGTTTTGACGGAATCCTTGTCCATGTCGGACCTGTGAGCACGATCACTTACGTCTGGTTAAGGTTCCGTGAGGGAGTCCGGTGGGGTGGCGGACGTCGACGGCGGGTCTTCGGGCCCGGTGATAACGACGAGGAGAGGTGATGGTCGACTCGACCGACGAACCCCGCGGGTCTTCGCCACCCGCGAGCCGTGCGTCCACGACGGGCGGGGCGGGGCGCAACAAGGACATCGACTGGGTCGCGGCCGAGCGATCGCCCGAGTTCAAGGAGATGATCGCCAAGAAGCGGTCGTTCGTCGTTCCGGCGATCATCTTCACCGCCGTCTGGTATCTCGGCTTCATCCTGCTCGCGGGCTACGCGCCCGAGTTCATGGGCGAGCGCGTCACCGGCGGGCTGACGATCGGCTATCTGCTCGCGCTGACGCAGTTCGTGATGGTCTGGGTCCTGGCATGGGCCTATATCCGCCGTGCCGACAAGGTCTTCGACCCGCTCGCCGAGCGCGCGGCCAAGACCGCGGTCGAGGCCGGCCGGAAGGGCGGCTCCGAGGCTGAAGGGACGACGCGATGAACCTGACGCTCATCATCTTCGCGATCGTCCTCGGGCTGACCCTCGGGATCACCTACTGGGCATCGAAGCGGACCTCGACGACGACGGAGTTCTGGGCCGCCGGGCGCGGCATCACCGGCGTGCAGAACGGGTTCGCGATCGCCGGTGACTACATGTCGGCGGCCTCGTTCCTCGGTATCGCGGGGCTCATCTTCCTCGCCGGTTTCGACGGGTTCCTCTACTCGGTCGGGTTCCTCGTCGCGTTCCTGACCGTGCTGTTCCTGTTCGCCGAGCGGATGCGCAACGCCGGCAAGTTCACGATCGCCGACGTGCTCTCGTTCCGTCTGCGCGAACGCCCGGCGCGGGTGTCCGCCGCACTCGGCACGCTCGTCGTCGCGGCCTTCTACCTGATCGCTCAAATGGTCGGGGCGGGCGCGCTGATCGAGTCGCTCGTCGACATCCCCTTCTCGCTGGCGGTCCTGATCACGGGCGTGGCGATGCTGACCTACGTCATCTTCGGCGGCATGCTGGCGACGACCTGGGTGCAGATCGTCAAGGCCGTGCTGCTGATGACGGCGACCGTCGTCCTGTCGATCTTCGTTCTCGCGGAGATCGGCTGGAACCCGATCGATCTCTTCTCGGACGCCGAGGAGCGCTACGCCGCCAGCGGGGGCGCCGGTGACTATCTGGCGCCCGGCCTCGAGTTCCCGTCCCCGATCAACACGGTCTCGCTCGGGATCGGCCTGTTGCTCGGCACCGCGGGCCTGCCGCACATCCTGATGCGGTTCTTCACCGTGCCGAACGCGAAGGCGGCGCGCTCTTCGGTCGGCTGGGCCGTCGCGCTGATCGGCGTCTTCTACCTGATGACCACGACCCTCGGGTTCGGGGCCAGGGCGCTGCTGAGCGACGCCGAGGTGGCTGAGGTCGATCCGGCGGGCAATCTCGCCGCCCCGCTGCTCGCGCAGTCGGTGGGCGGCGGCGAGGGGACCGTCGGCGGTGACGTCTTCCTCGCGGTGATCGCGGCGGTCGCGTTCGCGACGATCCTCGCGGTCGTCGCCGGGCTGGTGATCTCCGCGTCGGGCGCCGTCGCGCACGACGTCTGGACGAACGTGATCCGAAAGGGCCGGCAGTCCGACAAGGAGGAGGTCTACGTCGCCAGGATCGCTGCCGGCGGGATCGGCGCGATCGCGATCGCGATCGCGATCATCGGCGGCTCGGACCTGAACGTCTCCTACATGGTCGGCCTCGCCTTCGCCGTCGCGGCGAGCGCGAACTTCCCGGCGCTATTGCTCGCGCTCACCTGGCGCGAGTTCAACACAACGGGAGCGGTGATGGGCGTGGTCGTCGGAGTCGTCACGTCCGTCGGTGTGGTGATCCTCGGACCCGACCCGGGAGTCGGGGCTATCGGGCTCTCGCAGCCGGCGATCGTCTCGGTCCCGCTCGGCTTCCTCGCCTGCTTCCTCGGCACGAAGCTCGGCAAGGCCGAGCCGACCGCCGCCGGCGATTTCGACGAGCTCTACGTGCGCTCGGAGACGGGGCTCGGGGCCGAGGCCGGCGCGGAGGCCGCCGGTCCCGGCAGCGGTACGAGCTCCGAGCGCGAGCCCGCCGGAGCGCAGAGCTAAGCGCGCGGCGGGCGCCGGACGAGCGCGGGGTCGGCGGTGGAGGAGGAGAGCACCGCCGGCCCGGCTCTCCGCCGAACGCCGGCCGGTGTCGGCAGTTGAGATCGCCGCCCGCCGGGTAGCGATTCTGTGGGTCAACGAAGGAGGAGCACGGAGATGGAAGCCGGGACTGCGCAGAGCGACTCGAACCTCGAGTCGGAGCTCGAGCAGCTGCTCGAGCGCGACACCTTCGCACCGCCGGAGGATTTCGTCTCGAACGCCGAGATCACCGACCGCTCGATCTACGAGGAGGCGGCGGCCGATCCGGAGGCCTGGTGGGCCGAGCGCGCCCGCGAGCTCGTCTGGGCCGAGGAGTTCTCGGACGTCCTCGACGAGTCGAATCCGCCCTATTACAAGTGGTTCGCCGACGGCAAGCTGAACGCCTCGGCCAATTGCCTCGACCGCCACGTCGACGAGGGCAACGGCGACCGCGTCGCGCTCAAGTGGCGCGGCGAGGAGGGCGAGGAGCGCGACCTCACCTACTCGGACCTGCTCGCCGACACGAAACGGCTCGCCAACGTCTTGAAGGACCGCGGGGTCGAGCCGGGCGACGTCGTCGGCATCTACCTGCCGATGATCCCCGAGGTCGTCGTGGCGATGCTGGCCTGCGCGCGGATCGGCGCTCCGCACAACGTCGTCTTCGGCGGCTTCTCACCGGACTCGGTCAAGGACCGGATGGAGTTCTCGGAGGCCAAGGCGCTGATCACCGTCGATGCCGCGCGGCGCAAGGGCAAGACCGCCCCGGTCAAGCCCGAGGTCGACGAGTTCCTCGGCGACGTCCCCTCGATCGAGACCGTCGTCGTCGTTCGCCACACCGGCGAGGACGTGGCGATGGACTCCGGGCGCGACGTCTTCTACGACGAGGCGATCGAGGCCGCCGACGCGGAGTGCGAGGCGACGCCGTTCCCGGCCGAGCAGCCGCTGTTCATCCTCTACTCGTCGGGCTCGACGGCGAAGCCGAAGGGGATCCTGCACACGACCGGCGGCTACCTGACCGGCGTCCGCGCGACGACGCGGATGGTCTTCGACACGAAGCCCGAGGAGGACGTCTACTGGTGCTCGGCCGACGTCGGCTGGATCACCGGGCACTCCTACATCGTCTACGGGCCGATGGCCAACGGTCTCACCTCGGTGATGTACGAGGGCGCGCCCGACTATCCCGACAAGGACGCCTGGTGGGACGTCGCCGAGAAGACCGGGACGACGATCTTCTACACGGCGCCGACCGCGATCCGGGCCTGCATGAAGTGGGGCGCGAAGTACCCCGAGTCCCACGACCTCTCGAAGCTGCGCCTGCTCGGCACGGTCGGCGAGCCGATCAACCCGAAGGCCTGGCTCTGGTACTGGAAGGTGATCGGCGGCGAGCGCTGCCCGATCGTCGACACCTGGTGGCAGACCGAGACCGGGCACATGATGATCACGCCGCTGCCGGCGTTGACGGACGCCAAGCCCGGATCGGCGACCGAGCCGTTTCCGGGGATCGACGCCGCTGTCGTGACCGAGACCGAGGGCGAGGACGCGGGGACCGACCAGGGCCTGCTGATCATCCGCCGGCCGTGGCCGGGGATGCTGCGCACGCTCTACAAGGACGACGAGCGCTTCGAGGAGACGTATTTCGAGCGCTTCGGCTCGGAGACGTATCTGGTCGGCGACGCGGCGCGTCGTGACGAGGACGGCTACTACTGGATCATCGGCCGGATCGACGACGTGATCAACGTCTCGGGCCACCGGATGTCGACCGCCGAGGTCGAGTCGGCGATCGTCTCGCACGGGAAGGTCGCCGAGGCTGCGGTGATCGGCCAGACCGACGAGGACACGGGGCAGGCGATCTGTGCCTTCGTGACGCTCGAGGGAGACCGCGAGGGCTCGGACGAGCTGATCGAGGAGATCCGCGAGCACGTCGCGAAGAAGATCGGCAAGCTCGCGCGCCCGAAGCGGATCATCTGGGCCGACGACCTGCCGAAGACGCGCTCGGGGAAGATCATGCGCCGCCTGCTCCGCGACATCGCCGAGGGCCGCGAGCTCGGCGACGTCACGACGCTTCGCGACCCGGACGTCGTCAAGCAGCTCGACGACGTGGTCAAGCAGCGTGCGGCCGACGGCGACGGGGAGTAGCTCCGCGCCCGTAGGACTCAGGCGGGCGGGTGCTCGGCGTCGTAGGCGGCGAGCATCCGCTTCGGCGCGCGGTGTCGCCAGGACTCGACGAGCATCTCCTCGAGCTCGTCGCGTCCGATCGCGGCGAGCCGGATGAGGATCATCGGGTAATCGCGGTAATGGTCGGTGAGCTCGTAGGCCGGTGAGCCCGACTGCAGCAGCGCCTCGCGCTCGATGAAATCGCAGAAGACGACGAGACGCTCGTCGTCATCGCGAAGCCGGGCGAAGAGCGTCCCGCGCACCTTCCAGGCGGTCGTCCGGTAGGAGGTCCCCTCCTCGGCGCCCGGGAGCGCAAGCGCGAGCGCTCGGACATCGTCGATCCCGGCCACGGGCTCAGTCGCCGCCGGACTCGCGCTCTCGCAGCGCGACGCGGCGGACCTTGCCGGTCGCCGTCTTCGGCAGCTCGTCGATGAACTCGATCCGGCGCGGGGCCTTGTAGGGAGCGCTCTCGGCGCGGGCATGGGTGATCAGCGCCCGCGCGAGCTCCTCGCCCGGGGCACCCTCGCGCAGGACGACGTAGGCCTTGACGATCTGGCCGCGCTCGGGGTCGGTGACGCCGATCGCGGCGGCCTCGGCGACCGCGGGATGGGACCCGAGCGCCGATTCGACCTCGGCGGGGCCGATCCGGTAGCCGGACGAGGAGATCACGTCGTCGGAGCGGCCCTCGTAGACGAGCGCGCCGTCCTCGCGGGCCGAGACGTAGTCGCCCGTGGCCCACCAGCCGCCGTCGAGCAGCCGCGGGCCGCCGTCCTCGTCGAGGTAGCCGAGGAAGAACGTCGGGACGCTCGATGCGAGGACCTGCAGCTCGCCGTCCTCGGCGATCCGGGTCTCGATCCCGGGGAGCGGCGTGCCCATCGAGCCCGCGACCGGGTCCTCGCCGGGGCGCCAGCCGGTGATCTGGCCGGTCTCGGTCTGCCCGTAGCCGTCCGCGATCGCAAGTCCGGTGCGCTCGCGAAAGTGCGCTCCCACCTCGGTTCCGAGCGCCTCGCCGGCGGCGACCATGCGGCGCATCTCCGGCAGCGGTCCGACCTCCGTCCGCTTGGCCAGCATCCGGTATTCCGTCGGCGCCTGGCAGAGCACGGAGACGCCCTCGCGCCTGCAGATCTCGAGCCGCTCGGAGGCGTCGAAGCGCGCGTCGTGCACCATCGCCGCGGCGCCGCGAAGCCACGGGGCGAGGAAGACGTTGCGAGAGGACTTCGACCAGCCCGGCGCGGCCGTGCACCAGACGAGGTCGTCCGGGCCGGCTCCGAGCCAGTGCTCGGCCTGAAGGCTCTGGCCGGGGATGTAGCCCTGGCCATGGAGCGCGGGCCGCGCGGCGCCCGTGGTTCCTGACGTGAAGATGACGAGCGCCGGGTCGGACGCGTCGAGGTCGATCGCCTCGACCGGCGTCTCCTGATCGAGGTCCTCGTCGAGGACGCGCTCGACATCGGCCATGTCCATGGCCTCGACTCCGGCCGGGAGCGCCCCCAGGAGGTCCGCCTCACCGACGCACAGCGAAGGATTCGTAGCAGCGCAACGGGCCGCGAGATCGCCCGCGCGTAGCTGGGTCGAGCACGGCATCGCGACGGCCCCCATCCGCCAGCAGGCGAGCATCGCCAGCACCCACTCGAGGCGGCTTGCGCACAGCGTCATCACGACGTCGCCGCGACCGACCCCGCGTGCGGCGAAGGCGCCGGAGAGTCCGGCCGACTGCGCGATCAGCTCGCCGAAGTGCCACACACGCCTCTCGCCCTCTGCGGTCAGCTCGAGCAGGGCGGGGCGCGCCGCGGGGAAGCGCTCGAGGAGGTCGGTGACGACGTTCATCGGCGCCCATCCTTCCAGTTCGGAGCTCGTTTGCTCGCCTCCGGCAGAGGGCAGGGACGTCTGCGTGACCAAGACGTGGAACGACAGATACGAGGAGCTGATGGCTCGCGTCGAGGAGCGAAATCCCGGCGAACCCGAGTTCCACCAGGCGGTGCGCGGCGTCCTCGGCGACGTCTTCGGCGCGATCACCGAGGAGGACCAGCGCTCGGAGTACATGCGACTCGGGGTCTTCGAGCGGCTCGTCGAGCCGGACCGCCAGATCTCCTTCCGCGTCGCCTGGCAGGACGACGACGGTCAGGTCCGGGTCAACCGCGCCCACAGGGTCCAGTTCAACAATTCGCTCGGTCCGTACAAGGGCGGCCTGCGCTTCGCGCCGTCGGTCAACCCGAGCGTTCTCAAGTTCCTCGGCTTCGAGCAGACGTTCAAGAACGCGCTCACCGGGCTGCCGATGGGCGGGGCCAAGGGCGGGGCGGACCTCGACCCGAAGGGTCTCTCCGACGATGAGATGATGCGCTTCTGCCAGGCGCTGATGGCCGAGCTCCATCGCCACATCGGCGAGAACGTCGACGTGCCCGCGGGTGACATCGGGGTCTCCGAGCGCGAGATCTCGTTCCTGTTCGGCCAGTACAAGCGGATCCGGAATCGCTTCACGGGGATCCTCACCGGCAAGGGCCTCAGCTTCGGCGGATCCGCCGGCCGCGTCGAGGCGACCGGCTACGGAGCCGCCTACTTCGTCGAGGAGATGCTCTCGCAGGCCGGCGAGGAGATCGAGGGCAAGCGCTGCGCGATCTCCGGCGCGGGCAACGTCTCGATCTATTGCGCCGAGAAGCTGATCGAGCTCGGTGGGACGGTCGTCACGCTGTCGGATTCCGACGGCACGATCCACGACCCCGACGGCATCGACGAGTCGAAGCTCGCCTGGGTCAAGCGGCTCAAGCTCAAGCGCAAGGGGCGGATCTCAGAGTACGCCGACGAGTACGGCGACTCCGAGTACCTCGAGGGCGAGACGCCGTGGGCGGTCGAGTGCGACCTCGCTTTCCCGTGCGCGACGCAGAACGAGCTCGGCCGCGAGGACGCCGAGAAGCTGGTCGCAAACGACTGCCTCGCCGTCGTCGAGGGCGCCAACATGCCGATCGACGATGACGCGATGGAGCTGTTTCGCTCCGAGGGCGTGCTGATCGGGCCGGCGAAGGCGGCCAACGCCGGCGGAGTCGCGGTCTCGGGCCTCGAGCAGTCCCAGAACGCCCAGCACATGTACTGGCAGCCCGAGGAGGTCGACCGCCAGCTGCGAGAGATCATGAGCCGGATCCATCTCGAGTGCGTCGAGCGCGGGGGCGGGGAGGACGCGGAGCGGATCGACTACGTGCGCGGCGCGAACCTCGCCTCGTTCCACCGCGTCTCGCAGGCGATGGTCGCCTACGGCGCGGTCTAGTCTGGGGCGCATGGGCGCCCCCGGCTTCGAGATCAGGTTCGCGACGCCAGCGGACGCGGGCGAGCTGGTCGATGCGTACGAGTGGCTCTTCGCGCCGCCCGGCGAGGCGCCGCCCGGTTGGGACCCCGAGCGGGCCCGCGAGGCGATCGGGCGCGTGGTCGCGGCCACCGGCAGCGACATCATCATCGCCGAGGCCGACGGGCGGATCGCGGGGTTCTGTTCGGTCTACCTCGACATCGACTCGGTGCGCTTCGGGCGCCGGGTCTGGGTCGAGGACCTCGCAGTCGACCCGGCGCGGCGCTCCGGCGGGATCGGAGCCGAGCTGCTCTCGCGGGCGCGCGCCTGGGCGCGCGAGCGCGGCGCGACGCATCTCGAGCTCGACTCGGGCCTCGCGAGGCCGGACGCGCACCGCTTCTACGAGCGCGAGGGCGCTCCGCGGAGCAGCTACGTCTTCGGTTGGCGGCTGGGTGCCGCCGACGGCGTCTAGCGGCGCAGTTCCGAACCGTCGTAGAGCTTGCGGACGGCGAGCTTGCCGTCCGGGGCGGCCTCGAGGCAGAGCTCGCAGAGCACGCACTCGTCGACGTTGCGGCGATTGATCCCGACGCGGCCGTCGGCGGCGTTGAAGATGTCGACGGGGCAGACCTCCTCGAGCTTCTTGGCGAGCTCGGCGTCACCCTCGATCTCGGGATCGACCTCGATCTCGATGAACACGGCCTCGGGGGTCTGGTCTCCGACTTCAGCCATCAGGCGCTCGCTCCCGCGGTCTGGTGGCCCAACGCCGACTTGACGGCGTCGGGGATCTCGTCGATCCGCTCCACGACCCTGATCCCGGCCTCCTCGAGGCGCGCGATCTTCTCCGTCGCGGTGTCCTCCTTGCCCTCGACGATCGTGCCGGCGTGGCCGAAGCTCATGCCCTTCATCTCCTCGTCGTCCATGAACTTGCCCGCCATGAAGGCGATGATCGGCAGCTCGCAGTCGTTGTCGGCGACCCATGCGGAGAGCTGGGCCTCCATCCGGCCGCCGGGCTCGGTGTAGATGACGATCGCCTCGGTCTGCTCGTCGGCGTCGAAGTAGGGCATCAGCTCGGCGTAGGTCGAGCCGATGATCGCGTCGCCGCCGATCGAGATCGCGGTCGAGACGCCGAGGCCGGCCTGCGTGAGTGACGAGGAGATCTCGGTCGTCATGCCGCCCGAGCGGCTCATCACGCCGACGGGACCGGGCTGGTAGGCCTTCGCGGCGTCCTTGGCCGGCCCGCCGATCCCGCCCATCTTGCAGACCTGCGGCACGATGAGACCGAGGCAGTTCGGGCCGATGATCCGCGCGCCGCGCAGTTCGGCGAGCTCGACCATCACGGCGACGTCGCGGCGCGGGATCCGCTCCGTGACGATGACGATGAGCTCGATCCCGTTCTCGATCGCCTCGACGACCGCGTCCTTGGTGAAGGCCGGTGGGACGGTGACCACGGAGCCCTTGGGCGTGTAGCCGAGGTGCTCGGTGACCTGCTCCACCGTGTCGAAGACCGGTACGCCATGGACCTCGCGGCCCTTGCGGCCCGGGGTCACGCCGCCGACGACCTTCGAGCCGTAATCGAGGCACTCGCGCGTCAGGTTCACGGCTTCGCGGCCCGTGATGCCCTGGACGATGAAGGTGAAGTCCTCGTCGAGCAGGATGCTCATGCCGCGGCCTCCTGTCCCTGGATCTTCTCGACGGCTCGGCGCGCGGCCTCCCACATCGAGACGGAGCGATCGCAGTACTCGACGCCGTAGTGGTCGAGGATCTTGAAGCCCTCGTCCTCCCAGGCGCCCGGGATCCGGAAGATCGCGATCGTCTCACCCGGGTCCTTGCCGAGCTCCAGGCAGGCGCGGATCACGCCGCGGGCGACGATGTCCACGCGGGTGTTGGAGACGATCGACATCATCACGGCGATCTTCTCGACGCCGTCCTTCTCGAGCACCTGGCGCGCCAGGCCCGCGGCCTTCGCGACGGAAGGGTTGCCGCCGATCTCCGAGTAGTTCGCGGGCCTGCCGCCCTGGCTTCGGACCGCGTCGGTCAGCGTCAGCGAGCCGCCGCCGGCCCCGATCACGAGGCCGAGGTTGCCCGAGAAGCCGTGGTCCTTGCCCTGGATCACGCCGCGGTGGTCGGCGGCGTCGATCGCCGCGACCTCGCGCTCGAACCGCGACGGCTCGTAGCCCTCGCGGTTGTCGTCGGCGGCGATGTTGAGGACGCCCTCGAGCAGCGCCTTGTGGCGCGGGGTGGCCTCGTTCTCCATCTCCATGTGTGCGTCGAGCGCGACGAAGCGCCCGTCGGAGAGCCGCGCGAGCGGGTTGATCTCGGCCAGCGTCATGTCGTAGTCGCGCTGCAGCCGGGCGAGGCGGGCGAGGATCGGCGTCGCGCGGGTCAGCTCACGGCCGGAGACTCCCGAGCCCGCGACGACCTCCTTGGCGCGGAAGTCCGGGACCTCGAGCAGGTTCGAGAGGTGGCCGCGGCCGACGTGGTCGGGATGCTCGGTGGCGACCTGCTCGATGTCGATGCCGCCCATGTCCGAGAACAGCATCAGCGGCTTCTTCGCGGTCCCGTCCCAGACGACGCCGGCGTAGTACTCCTGCTCGACTTCGGCCTTGGGGTCGACGAGCACGCCGCGCGGTATGTGGCCGTTGATCTCGAGCTCGAGGATCTCGGCGGCGTGGGCCTGGGCCTCCTCGGCGGTATCGGCGAACTTGACGCCGCCGGCCTTCATCCGGCCGCCGGTGAGGACCTGCGACTTGATCACCGTCGGGCCGTCGATCCGCTGGGCGACCTCGTAGGCCTCCTGGGCGGTGGTGCAGAACCCGTAGTCGGTGACCGGGATCCCGGCCCGCTCGATTATCTGGCGTGACTCGTACTCGAAGAAGCGCATCGGCGGCGGCGCAGCCTATAGGGATCGCCGGGCGTAGCGGCGCGGTGCGCGTCTATCGGCGCGGCGGCTCGGTGCGGCGCGGCGTCGGCCCACCCGTGATCGCCCGGTAGACCAGCAGCGCGATCACGGCGCCGATCACGGACCCGATCAGGCCGGAAGCCTGGAGGGCGCTGTCGTCGAAGTCGTGGCCGAACAGCACGTAACCGAGGAACCCGCCGATGAAGCTGCCGACGATCCCGAGCAACACGGTGCGCAGGAAGCCGATCTTGTCCGGACCGGGGACCAGGAGCCGCGCGAGGTAGCCCGCGATGATCCCGATGACGAACAGGTAGAGCAGAAAGCCGATCACGCTCTCCTGCTTCCCCCCTGCTCAGGCGGGCAAACAGTCGCCGGGGGCGGCAAACGGCCGCCCGTTTAGGCACAATGGCCCCAAGGTCCAAGAAACCGCACCTCCCGACCGCCGTCGGGTCCTTCGCGAGAAAACATGAGGGCGTGGCCTCCGCAGACGCAGGAACAGGCCGCCCGAGAGGAGTGACTCGTCCCTTGAGTGAGAGCAGCACCGCAATCGCAGCCGACGCGCCGACCGACAACCAGGGACTGATCTCCTGGGTCGAGAAGATCGCGGCGCTCACCGAGCCCGACCGGGTCCACTGGTGCGACGGCTCCGCCGAGGAGTACGACCAGCTCTGCGGCGCGCTCGTCGAGGCCGGGACCTTCGAGACGCTCTCCGAGGCCAAGCGGCCGAACTCGTACCTCTGCCGCTCCGATCCGGCCGATGTCGCTCGCGTCGAGGACCGGACCTTCATCTGTTCGCCGACCGAGGAGGAGGCGGGGCCGACCAACAACTGGACCGACCCGGCCGAGATGCGACAGACCCTCGACGGCCTGTTCTCCGGCTGCATGCGCGGGCGCACGATGTACGTCGTCCCGTTCTCGATGGGCCCGCTGGGCTCGCCGATCTCCCACATCGGCGTCGAGATCACCGACTCGGCCTACGTCGCCGTCTCGATGCGGATCATGACCCGGATGGGCGCCGGCGCACTCGAGGTGCTCGGCTCGGACGGCGAGTTCGTGCCCTGCGTGCACTCGGTCGGCGCGCCGCTCGCCGCGGGCGATCAGGACGTGCCGTGGCCCTGTAACGCCGAGAACAAGTACATCGTCCACTACCCCGAGACGCGCGAGATCTGGTCGTTCGGCTCGGGCTACGGCGGCAACGCTCTGCTCGGCAAGAAGTGCTTCGCGCTGCGGATCGCCTCGATCATGGCCCGCGATCAGGGCTGGCTGGCCGAGCACATGCTGATCCTCAAGCTGACCTCGCCGGAGGGGCGGACGAAGTTCGTCACCGGCGCCTTCCCCTCGGCATGCGGCAAGACCAACCTCGCGATGTTGATCCCGAGCCTCGAGGGCTGGACCGTCGAGACCGTCGGCGACGACATCGCCTGGATGAAGTGGGGCCCGGACGGGCGGCTTCGCGCCGTCAACCCGGAGGCCGGCTTCTTCGGCGTCGCGCCCGGCACGGGTGAGAAGACGAACCCGAACGCGATGGCGACGATCGAGACCGGGACGATCTTCACCAACACCGCGCGCACCGACGACGGTGACGTGTGGTGGGAGGAGATGACCTCCGAGCCGCCGGCCCACGCGATCGACTGGCATGGCAACGACTGGACGCCGGACGCCGGCCACCCGGCGGCGCACCCGAACGCGCGCTTCACGACGCCCGCGTCGCAGTGCCCGACGATGGCGCCCGAGTGGGAGGACCCCGCGGGCGTGCCGATCGACGCGTTCATGTTCGGCGGCCGCCGCGCGACCGTCGTGCCGCTCGTCCGCGAGGCGTTCGACTGGGAGCACGGCGTTTTCCTCGGCGCGACGATGTCCTCGGAGACGACCGCGGCGGCGGCCGGCGAGGTCGGCAAGCTGCGCTTCGACCCGATGGCGATGCTGCCGTTCTGCGGTTACAACATGGCCGACTACTTCAGCCACTGGCTCGGGGTGGCAGAGGACGCCGACCCGGCCTCGCTGCCGAAGGTCTTCGTCGTCAACTGGTTTCGCAAGGACGAGGAGACGGGCAAGTTCGTCTGGCCGGGATTCGGCGAGAACAGCCGCGTGCTCGAGTACATCTTCCGCCGCTGCGACGGCGAGGGCGAGACGGTCGAGACGCCGATCGGCCTCGTGCCGGCCGAGGGAGAGCTCAAGGTCGACGGCCTGGGCCTCTCAGATCAGGACATGCAGGAGCTGCTCGAGGTCGACGCCGACAAGGCGCGCGACGAGATCCCGCAGATCGAGGAGCACCTCGCGCGCTTCGGCGACCGGCTACCGGATGGGATCCAGCGCCAGCTCGACGGGTTGAAGGAGCGCCTCGGCGCCTAGCGGTTCGAGGCCGGCCGGGGTCCCCGGACCCCGGCCGTGCGCTCGGTCGGCCGCGGATCAGCTCAGCTCGTAGGCCTCGGCGAGCTCGGGGTCCTTCTCGGCCAGCATCTCCGCGAGGTCGACCATGACCTTGCACTGCTTCCAGGTCGCGTCGTCCTGCATCTTGCCGTCGATCATGTGGACGCCGCGGCCGTCGGGGATCGCCTCGATGACCTTCTTGGCGAACAGGACCTCGTCGACCGGCGGCGAGAAGACGCGCTTGGCGATCTCGATCTGCGCCGGGTGCAGCGACCAGGTGCCGACGCAGCCGAGCAGGAACGCGGCGCGGAACTGGGCCTCGCAGCCCTCCGTGTCCTTGATGTCGCCGAACGGGCCGTAGAACGGCAGGATCCCGGCGGCCGCGCAGGCGTCGACCATGCGCGCCAGGGTGTAGTGCCACGGGTCCTGCTGAGCCGTCTGGCGGCGTGCCGTCTGCTTCTCCGGATCGGTCTCGGGGTCGTCGATGACGAGATACCCCGGGTGGCCGCCGCCGACCCGGGTCGTCTTCATCCGGCGTGAGGCGGCGAGGTCGGCCGGGCCGAGACTTATCCCCTGCATCCGCGGGCTGGCGGTGGCTATCTCCTCGACGTTGGCGACGCCGAGCGCCGTCTCGAGGATCGCGTGGATCCCGATCGGGCGCTTGACCTCGGCCTTCGCCTCGAGCTGGGCGAGCAGGCGGTCGACGTAGTGGATGTCCCACGCGCCCTCGACCTTCGGGATCATCACGACCTCGAGCTCGTCGCCGATCTCGGTCACCAGCTCGGTCAGGTCGTCGAGCACCCACGGGCTCTCGAGCGAGTTGACGCGCGACCACAGCTGGGTGTCGCCGAAGTCGGTCTCCTTCGCGGCCTTGATCAGACCCGCGCGCGCCGCCTCCTTGCGGTCGACGGAGATCGCGTCCTCGAGGTTCCCGAGCAGGATGTCGGCCTTCTTCGCGATGTCGCCGGCCTTGGCGACCATCTTCTCGTTCGAGAAGTCGAGGAAATGGATCATCCGCGAGGGCCGGAAGGGCACCTCGAGCGTCGGATCCGGGGCGCCGATCGCGAGCGGCTTGGCGAAATCGCGTGGGTTTCTCATGCCGGCGATCATATTTCCGACGCCGCGATCTCTACTATGCGCCCCGCATCCCAACAGGAGGACGACTTGTTTCGCAACTTCAAGATCGGAGCGCTCGCCGCGCTGATCGCAGCACTCCTCGTCGCGGTCGGCTGCGGAGGCGACGACGGCGGCGGTGAATCCAGCGAGCCGCTTTCGCCCGACGACTACGCCAGCGAGGTCAACGGCATCCTCACGCCGGTCGGCGAGAACCTGACCTCGATCGGCGCCGACATCAGCGCCTCGGGCTCGCCGCAGGAGCTCGCGGAAACCGTCGGTCAGGCCGAGGACGAGCTCAACGGCGCCGTCGAGGAGCTCTCCTCGCTCGAGCCGCCGGAGGAGGCCGTCGAGGCCAACGATCAGCTGATCCAGACGATCGAGGACTTCAACGAGAACCTCACCGCGGTCCGCGAGGCGGCCGAGGACGAGGATCAGCAGGCGGTCCTCCAGGCCGCGCAGCAGTTCCCGACGGCGCTGCAGGACTTCCAGACGTCGCTTCAGGACGTCCAGCAGCAGCTCGCCGACGAGGGCATCGACCTCGGCGCCTCCGCCGAGGGCTAGAGCCGGATACGCGTGGCGCCGGGGCCCCTCCGAGGGTCCCGGCGAAGCCGCGCCGATATCGTTGCCGGGTCGCACCTGACGCCGTAGACCCCGATCTCAGAGGGCAGCGAGACTGACAATGGCCGTAGCCACTTCCACCTACTCGGAGCAGACCGAGGACCAGCAGGCGATCATCGAGATGGTCCGCTCGTTCGTCGACAACGAGATCATCCCGGTCGCCGAGGAGTACGACGCGGAGGACAAGTTCCCCGAGCCGATCGTCGAGCAGATGAAGGAGCTCGGTCTGTTCGGGGTCACGATCCCCGAGGAGTACGGCGGGATGGGTCTCGACCTGACGACCTACACGATGATCGTCGAGGAGCTCTCGCGCGGCTGGATCTCGATCTCGGGTGTCGTCAACACCCACTTCATCGGCTGCTACCTGCTGATGAAGTTCGGCACCGACGAGCAGAAGGACTACTTCCTGCCGAAGATGGCGACCGGCGAGATCCGTGCCGCCTTCTCGCTCTCCGAGCCGGAGGTCGGCTCCGACGTCCAGGGCATCAAGGGCTCGGCGACCCAGGACGGCTCGGACTGGATCCTCGACGGCCAGAAGATGTGGGTCACCAACGGCCTCGGTTCGAGCGTCGTCTTCGTGCTGATGAAGAACGACCCGAAGGCCGAGCCCCGCCACAAGGGCATGACCTGCTTCATCACCGAGAAGGAGCCCTGGGTCGACAAGGGCGAGGGCAAGTTCGCCGGCCTCGATGTCCCGCCGAAGATCAAGAAGATGGGCTACAAGGGCGTCGAGTCCACCGAGCTCGTCTACAACGGCTATCGCTGCCCCGAGAGCCGCATCCTCGGCGGCCCCGACGGACTCGGCAAGGGCTTCTCGCAGATGATGGACGCGCTCGAGGTCGGTCGTGTCAACGTCGCCGCCCGCGGCGTCGGCATCGCCCAGCGCGCGCTCGAGCTCGGGCTGCGCTACAGCCAGGAGCGCAAGTCGTTCGGCAAGCCGATCGCCCAGCACCAGGCGATCCAGTTCAAGCTCGCCGACATGGCGACGAAGGTCGAGGCCGCGCGCCTGATCACGCTCAAGGCCGCACGGATGAAGGACGCCGGCGAGCGTTCGGACCTCGAGGCCGGGATGGCGAAGCTGCTGGCCTCGGAGACCGGCAAGGACGTGGTCGAGCAGAGCTTCCGGATCCACGGTGGCTACGGGTACTCCAAGGAGTACGAGATCGAGCGCCTCTATCGCGACGCGCCGCTGCTGCTGATCGGCGAGGGAACGTCGGAGATCCAGCGGATGGTCATCGGCAAGAAGCTGCTCGCCCGCCACAAGATCTAGGGTCTCGGGGCGTGGCCTCGACCAACGACCTGATCATCACCGCCTACCGGCGGTTCGTAGCCGAGGTTCCGGCGCTCGCGAAGCTGCCGCTGGTCTTCCGGCTCGAGCTCAAGGGCCGCGGCGACGTTCAGGTCTTCCGGGTCGAGGTCCCCGGCCCCGGCGAGCCGGTGGTCAGCCGCCAAGAGCCCGAGGACGCGCGCTGCGAGGTCTCGATCCCGCGCGCGGACTTCAACGTCCTCGCCGAGAAGGGGACGCTCGGCGACTGGCACGACGCCTGGGACAAGGGGCTGATCAAGTCCGGGGGCGACCCGGCGATCCGCCAGCTCGTCGCCAACCTGGTCCAGCGCCAGGAAGCCCGCTCGCAGCTGCGCCGCACGCACTGAATAAACGCCGCCGGCTCCTCCGAGATAACTCCGGCGAGATCCTCCGCTTCGCGTCCGGTCTCGCCGGGTCAGGGCGCGTTACGAAACGGCAAGGATGTAGGCATTTTCACCGTTGACGATCGAAAGAAGAGATGACAGACACCGAATCACACGAGCTTCAGACCGACCAGGCCTCGCGCGAGGCCTCGGGTGCCCGCGCCTACGGGCGCTACCTCGAGGAGTTCGAGGTCGGCGCGGTCTACAAGCACTGGCCCGCGAAGACCGTGACCGAGGCCGACGATCACCTGTTCTGCCTGATCACGATGAATCACCATCCGCTGCACATCAACGACGTCTACGCCGGCGAGTCCCAGCAGGGCCGCAACGTCGTCGTCGGCCCGCTCGTCTACTCGCTGGCGCTCGGGATGTCGGTCGGTGACGTGTCGGGCAAGGCGATCGCGAACCTCGCGACCGAGGAGCTCAGTCATCCCGCGCCGGTGTTCCACGGCGACACGCTGTTCTGCGAGTCCGAGGTCCTCGACGTTCGCCCGTCGAGCTCGAAGCCCGACCGCGGAGTCGTCAAGGTCCACACTCGGGTCTTCAAGCAGGACGGCACGCTCGTCGCCGAGTTCAAGCGCGCGGTGCTGATCCCGAAGAAGAACCCGGGCTAGGGAGCGGGGCCGACCCTCCGTGAGCACGCGGGTCGCCGGCGCCGAGCTGCCGCGGCGGATCCTGCTCGCCGAGGCGGATCCGGCGCCGGCGGCCTCGGAGGAGGCCGCGCGCGAGCCGCTCGTCGTCAAGGACCTGCTGGACACGGCGGGCCTCGAGACGACCTACGGGTCGCGGATCTTCGCCGGTCACGTGCCCGCGCGGAGCGCCGCGGCCGTCGAGCGCGCCGAGACCGCCGGCTACCGGGTGAGCGCGAAGGCGAACCTGCACGAGTTCGCCTGGGGGATCACGTCGGAGAACGAGCACTTCGGGTGGGTCCCGAACCCGCTCGATCCCGCGCGCACGCCGGGCGGCTCGAGCGGCGGCTCGGCGGCGGCGATCGCGGCGGGCATCGCGCGGGTCGCGATCGGGACCGATACGGGGGGTTCGATCCGGATCCCGTCGGCCTGTTGCGGGACGGTCGGGTTCAAACCGAGCTGGGGGAGGGTGCCGGTCACGGGCTGCTTCCCGCTGGCGCCGAGCTTCGACACGGTCGGCGCGATGGGCGCTGACGTCGCCTCGTGCGTGGGTCTTGCGACGGCCCTCGACCCGGAGCTCGACCCCCCGGAGCTCGGCGCGCTGTCGGAGCTTCGAATCGGGGTCGCGTGGCTCGACCGCGCAGAGCCGACGATCGCCGCCCGTGTCGCGGCGATCGCCGCGCGGATCGGCGCGAGGACGGTCGGCCTGGAGACGGGTTCGCGGCCGGGGACGGCTGTGTTCGGGCGCGAGTCACTCGAGTCGCACGCCGGGATGTTCCCCGAGCGAGAGGCAGAGTACGGAGAGAACGTCCGAACCAAGCTCCGCAACGCGATGGCAATCTCGGACGCCGATCTGAACGCCGCCGAGCGCGAGCGCGAGCTCTACCGCCAGCGCTGGGCCGATCTGTTCGAACGCGAGCGCGGTCTCGATCTGCTGATCGCGCCGACGCTGCCGTGGGTGGCTCCTCGTGCGGGTCTCGGCGACCTCACGATCCGCGAGCGCCAGCTCGAGCTGACCTACCCGGCCAACGCGGTCGGCGCGCCCGCCTTCGCGCTGCCGTGCGGAGCCGCGGAGGACGGCCTGCCGGCCTCGATCCAGGTCATGGCCATGCCCGGCGACGATTCCCTGGTCATCGCGGCGGCGAGGTTGATCGAGCTAGCGACGAAGTCGCGGTAGACCGCCTCACATCCCTGCCGTTCCGCAACAGGCTCTAACCCGGCGAGACCGGACGCGAAGCGGAGGATCTCGCCGGAGTTGTCTTTCAGTGGGCCTCGTCGGCCGCGTGGGCCGGCGGGCGCGACTCCTCGGCGAGCGATGTGAGCTCGAGGGTTCCGCGCGCGGCCTCGGAGAGGACCTCGGTCGCCTCCTCGGACGAGCGCGCGTAGAGCTCGACGAGCAGGTGGACGACGATCAGCTCCTCGTCGTGCTTGTGGAAGCGCACGTGGGTGAAGAACTCGCGCGTTCCCTGCTCGCCGAAGGCGGCGAAGGTCAGGCTGTCGGCGGCGTCGGGGCCGGAGCAGGTCTCGACCGAGTCCTGGTCGACCGTCACGGTGCACGAGGCGACCCAGGGCGTCCCGGCGACCATCCGCTCCCAGCGCTCGCCGCTCGCGACGACGCGGCCCTCGGTCACGGTCAGGTGCGGCTGGTCGTGCATGCAGTCGAGGCACTGCACGACGGCTTCCTGGACCTCTTCGATCCGCTCGGCGGCCTCGCCCGATTCCGGGTCCACGCGCAGGATCGCGTCGTAGTGGACCTGCGCCTCGAGGCGCTGGGACCAACAGCGATAGCAGCGCAGCCAGGAGCCGCGGCCGGCGGGATCTGCCTCCATATCGCTCACGTTCCTGAGCCTAGTGGCGGGCGGTCGGGCGGCGGGATCAGCGCGTACATCAGCATGTCGCGTCGCAGCCCGGAGACCGGCATGAACGAGCGCATCAATCCCTCGCGGGTGAAGCCCGCGCGCTCGGCGACGCGCTGCGAGCCAGCGTTCGCCGGCTCGATCCAGAGCTCGATCCGCGCGACGCCCAGCGCCCGGAAGGCGAACTCGGCGAGCAGGACCAGGGCCCGAGCCGCATACCCGGACCCCCGAGCCGGGGCGGCGATCCAATAGCCGCCCTGACAGCGGCGGGTGAACGGATCGATCGCGTTCACGCCGACGGCTCCGACGACCTCCTCGACCCCCGCCGGCGAGCTCGCGACGATCAGCGTGTGCAGGCCGGTGCCGGCGTCGAACTCAGCCCGGGAGGCTCGCATCCAGTCGCGTGCGTCACGCTCGGAGTAGGGCGAGGGAACCATCGTCCAGCGCTGGATCTCCGGGTCCTGGCACGCCGCGGTCACCGCCGGAACGTCGGCCTCGTCCATCTCGCGCAGGCCGACGATCCCGTCGGTCAGTCCTGAGGCCGGGAACGAGACCTGCGCCACGACCGGGCGGGCGCGCTAGCCGGCGACCGTGGCGCCGCGCTCGGCGACGAGCTCGACGACCTCCGACATGATCTTCGAGATGTCGAAGTCCTTCGGGGTGTA